>JAPUIA010000270.1 GCA_027297435.1 Gammaproteobacteria bacterium
TGCTGGGCCGATGCGGAACTCCCGAAGAGTGCGCAAGGTATCGAGCGGGAGATGGGTCTGTCATATATGTGCGATCCGAGCTGGTTCGGGTGTAGTGGGTTTTCCGGTTTCGAGGTCGGAGGAGCAGGGCCGGGAGGCAGCAAGCCCGGAGGATCTTTTTTCAGAATTGACGCGCAGTTTCGGGCAACGCCACAAGATCAGTGTTGCACGGGCGCCGTCTATGGATTCTCCTACGATGCCAACGCGAAACCGCGACCCCCGCACTCCCCCATGGGCAAGAACGCGGGGCCGCCGTCATGTCCCGTGCGTGCGGGCAACCCCATCCACGTCGGCACCGGCAACAATTACAATCGCGCGCGCGACTATCTCGGCGCGGGCATTTTCCCACTGCGCTTCGAGCGTCACTACAACAGCATCCTCGGCGTGCAGTCCCGGCGGGATGGCTGGCGCTGGCGGCATACTTACGAGCGCACGCTGTTCCTGGATGGCAGCGAGGCGGTGTTGCTGCGTGAGACCGGTCGCGCACTCTACTTCGCGCAGGTCGGGCAAGACTGGGTTGGCGATCCCGGCGTGCCCGGCCGGCTCCGTCGCCTGGTCGACGGCGTCGGGCAGCCAACGGGCTGGCAGTACGTCGACGCCGATGATGCCACCGAGCTTTATGATAATGCCGGCCGGCTCCTTTCCATCTCGACCCGAACAGGCTTCACGCAATCACTCAACTACGATGCCGCCGATCAGCTGACGCGCGTGACGGGACCCTTTGGACGCATGCTCACTTTCGGCTACGATGCCGATGGCCAGCTGGCGACCATGACCGATCCGGCAGGCAATGTTTACGCTTATGCCTACAATGCGAACGGCAACCTTGCGAGCGTGACCTATCCCGACGAGACCCCGGGCGTCACCAACGATAATCCGACGCGCCACTATCACTACGACGACCCTGTAAACCTGGATGCAATGACGGGCATTACCGACGAGAATGGCGTGCTGTACGTTACCTGGACCTATGACGCGGATGGGCGGGTGACGTCCAACAGCCGCACCGGCGGCGCCGACATTGTCACCCTCAGCTACGACGACAGTGCGCGCACCACCACGCTTACCGATGCACTCGGCGCCGTGCGCACATACAGCTTCGAGACCAGCCACGATCGTATTCAGGTCTCAACGGTAAGCGGCGCACCCTGTACCTCGGGTTGCAGCAATGCGTTCGCGGCCTATACCTACGACGCAAACGGCTATCCTGCCTCGCGTACCGACCACAACGGCCATCAGACCACCTTCGCCTACGACGCCCGGGGATTAGAGACCAGCCGCACCGAGGCCATGGGGACGCCGGAGGAACGCACCATCACGACCCGGTGGCACGCGGCGTTCCGGCTACCAGAGCTGATCACCGCTCCCGGCAAGACCACGGCCTTCACCTACGATGCCCAGGGACGCCTTTTGAGCCGCACCGAGACCGATACGGTAACCGGCCGCTCGCGCACGACGACGCACACCTACAACGCCCAGGGTCTGCTCGATACGCGAGACGGTCCGCGCACCGACGTCAGCGACCTTACGACTTTCCGCTACGATGCGCCGGGTAATCGCACCGAGATCGACAACGCCCTCGGACACGTGAGCCGCGTCACGGCCCATGACCCCCACGGCCGGGCGCTGACATTGGAAGATCCCAACGGCCTCGTCACCGCACTTGCCTACGATGCGCGCGGCCGGCTCACGCGCCGCACGGTGGGTGGGCAACCGACCACCTTCGCTTACGACGGTGTCGGCAACGTCACCAGAACGACGCTCCCGGACGGCAGTTTCCTGCTCTCCGAGTACGATGATGCACAGCGTTTGGTCGCTATCGCGGACAACCTCGGCAACCGCACCGAGTTCACATTAGACGCGGCGGGCAACCGCGTCGGCGAGACCGCGCGCGATCCCGCTGGCGCCATCACCCGTACCCGCAGCCGCGTCTACGACACGCGCAATCGTCTCAGCCGCACCGTCGGCGGCGCCGGGCAGCGCAACGATTTCGAATACGACCCGGTGGGAAACCGGACGGCAATCGTCGACGGTAACGCCCGGCGCACGACCCAGGCCTACGACGCCCTCGATCGTCTGGCGCAATCCATCGACCCGGCGTTGGGCGAAACGGACTTCGGCTACGATGCCCGCGACAACCTGCTGTCGGCAACCGATGCGGAGGGGTTGGTCACAACTTTCAGCTACGATGGGCTCGGCAATCTCACCGTCCAGTCGAGCCCCGATACAGGGATCACGCGCTTCACGGCCGATGATGCGGGCAACCGGCTGTCGCAGACCGACGCCCGTGGCGACGTGACGCGTTTTCGCTACGAGGCGCTCAACCGGCTGGCCGCCATCGACTACTCGGACGCGACGAAAAACGTCGCCTTCGCCTACGATGCGGGCGCCTACGGCATCGGGCGCCTCGCCCGCATGACCGATGCGAGCGGCAGCACGGACTTCGGCTACGACACCCGCGGCAATCTGGTCGCGGAGACGCGCACCATCGATGGGCGCGCCTACCCGACGGGCTACACTTATGACAACGCCGATCGCGTGCAAACCATCACCTATCCTGGCGGCACGCTCATCACCTACGGCCGCGACGCGGGCGGGCGCATCGACTCGGTATCGGCCACCGCCGGCGGCGTCACGCAAACCCTCGCCGGGAACATCGCCTACCTGCCCTTCGGTCCCATCGCCGGATTCGACTATGGCAACGGCCTGCTGCTCGCCCGGGTGTTCGACCGGGACTACCGGCTCACGGGCCAGACGGTGGGTGCCGTGCAGGATGTCACCCTCGACTACGATCCTGCCAACAACATCACGACCCTGGCCGACGGGCTGGACGGCGCGCGCACGCAGCATTTTGCCTACGATGGACTCAATCGCCTGATCCGAGGGCAGGGCCTCTACGGCACGCACGACTACAGCTACGATCGCATCGGCAATCGTCTGAGCCACGGGAGCAGCGCCGGTGTGGACGCTTACGACTACACCCCCGGCAGCCATCATCTGGAGAGTATCACCGGCCCCAATGGCACTGCCTTCGACTACGACGCCAACGGCAACACCGTCGCCAAGGGACCTCTCGGCTTTAGCTACGACGCCACCAACCGCCTGACCGAGGTCCTGGCAAGCGGCGTCCGGCTCGCCACGTACACCTACAATGCCCGGGGCGAGCGGGTCAAGAAGACCGGGGCAGCCGGCGGCGGCACACCGAGTGAAAGCGTGCTCTTCGACAAAGCCTTCACCGCCCCCGACGGCAGCGTCATCGACGACCAGCCGGACGGCGCGTGGCGAGGCAAACGCCCTAAGGCCACCACCTCCGCCACCGTCGAAGCGGGCACCGCCCGGGTCGTGCCGGGCCAGGCCATCCGCACCACAACGACCTTCACCGACACCGACGACACCACCCTGGTCGTACACGCGCGCTGAGTGCAGGGCACCCTGGTGTTGAAACATCCGGGCGTACCCCGGGGCGTGCGGGTGCGCTTCAATGGCACGCGCCGGGTGGCCGTCACCAGCGGCGCCTTCGGCGACGAAACGCAACGCACCAAAATCGTTTTCCGCCTGCCCGCACCGAGCCACTACGTCGATATCGCGCTGCATCTGCGCGCCGGTACCACGCGGGTGGTAATCACCGACGACCAGGGTGCTAACCACGATACCGGCGACATGCACAACACCGCCCTCGCCACCGGCGACGCTTATCGCTTGAAGCTCCGCGCCATCAAGGTCAAGGGCGTCCCCGTGCCCGGCCTATTCGACGACATACGGATAAACCGTCGCATGGATATCGGATCCGCTGACACGACCCACTTCGTCTACGATCAGGGCGGACGACTCATCGGAGAATACGACGCCACCGGCACCCCCATCGCCGAGTACGTGTACTTGGCCGATCAACCCCTCGCCATGCTTCGAGGCGGCGCCATCTACTACTACCACACCGATCACCTGGGCACCCCGCAAGCTCTGAGCGATCAAGATCGGAGACTCGTGTGGCGGGCGGACTATACTCCGTTTGGTGACACAATGATCTTGGTGAATGAAATCGAGAATCCTTTGCGGTTTCCCGGACAGTACTTCGATGCGGAGACGGGACTGCACTACAACTATTTCAGATTTTTCGATCCCACTACTGGTCGCTACATCAGGCCTGATCCGATTGGACTCGCCGGTGGAGTAAACATGTTTGGATATGTCAACGCCAACCCGATACGATTCAGTGATTCTAGTGGGCTTGAAGGGTCGTTCATTGGCGGGTTCGCTGACGCGGACGACGCCAACGCATCGGGTCGTGATTTGGTTGTTGGTCTCATTGGCACGCTCGCCCCACCCGCAACAATTCTCTCGCTAGGGGCCGTGGGGCCAACTATAGTCGCGAACGCAGGTGAAATCGGCCGGGTAGCGATAATCGTAGGGCGACTACTCAAGGGCGAGTTGAGTGGTCCGTCGCCTCCCGAAATTTCACCTAAACCCCCTCCACCAAATGTACAGTCGGCGCCGCCGAGGCCAAATCCAATTCCGCCGAATCTCAGGATTCCCAAGAGATTGAAGCGGTCAATAGATGTGCGAGTCATTTCTGTAGGCCAAGACTGCCGGTGAAGTTTCGATGACGGAGTTGAAGGGATCGAATGATCTGCTGCAAAAAGCTCATTCGCTATGTGCGGACGGTCAGGCACTAGACGCACTGAAGCTTTGCCTACCAAAAGCGGAGGCTGGCGACATTGCTTGTGCACGGCTTGTAGGGTGGATTTATTGCACGGGAGGGACTTCAGTCGAAAAAAGCCCGCAAGAGGCTAAACATTGGTTGACGCTAGCTTCAGACAATGGAGATCCATTGGCTACCTATTTGCTAGGAACAGTCCTGATTGAAGACGGCGATACGCAAGCAGCAATAGAAAGGTTCCATCGGGCCGGTGAGCAAGGCGTATCCGCGGGGTTATATCAACTCGGGAAGTTGTATGATGTTGGTAGCGGCGTCGAAAAGGATAAAGAACGGGCGTATGACTTCTATCGCCGATCTGCGAGTATGGGGCACGTGTTCGCAAGGCGTCAGGTAGCACGCATGTTGATTGAAGGTCACAGAGGTGTAGTTGGTTGGTTTATCGGAGTACCCATGCTGACAGCGGCAATAGTTTGGGGTGCATACACTGCGGTAACGGACCCATACGGGGAAAGGACTTATGATTGATGTGCTCGGGAATAGATGCCGTTAACGAGAAAACCGGAAACCGCGAAAAACCAGGTCGCAAGTGGTCTGAGACGCGCAGACTATGCGCGAGCTCAGTGCATTGTGCCTGCCGCTGGTCAAGACTAACAGACTAAAACGGATCAAGTGCCTGCGGCTCAAGTACAAGGCGAGCCAGGCGGTGTTCGTGGTCTACCTCAACACGAGCTTGTCCACCGCGCAGAAGTGGGAGCAGGGACAGAAGAAAGCCAACGGTCCTTCGTTGAAACTGCTGAACCTGGTCGACCAGAAAGATCTGGAAGCACTCGCGTGAGCGACATCAAATCTACTGCGCTGTTAGTCGAAAACCCGCATCTGGAATTTTTCTATCAGCCGAGAGTCGCGTCAGGAAAACCCACTCCTAAGCCACGGAACGCATTGGGGAAAACGCTGTGTTTACGACGAAAGTGCGTCAGGCGAACTGTTTCCCGGACAGTACTTCGATGCCGAAACCGGGCTTCATTACAACTACTTCCGAGACTACGACCCAAGTACTGGGCGATATACGCAGAGTGACCCGATTGGTCTGGGAGGAGGGATTAGTACGTATTCATATGTTCGGAACAATTCTATTCGATTCAGTGATCGACTAGGTCTTGAGGACGTTAGTGTTGATTTCTTATTTGGCACACAAGGGCATTTCGGGTCCACACAAGCAAGTTTAGCTATCGGAAATCTAGCGAACATTATCGATAGCAAGTCGGGCTTCAGCCAAGTAGCAATGCTGCTTCCCGAGTTCGGCGTTTCTGACGGCTTCTGTTTCCCAGCCCCAGAATCTCAAACTCAGAAATCCTCTGATTGCGTCAACGAGAATATCGAACGGGAGGTTCGTACGTTTGGACCATTTAAGGATGTCAGCATTTCTGTTCCGTTTCAACGGATCGGCGTTACTTTTGCATCTAACGGTGCTTTGTGTTTTTCGGTTGGAACGCCTATCGGTATACCAGTCGGAAATCTAGGGAGAGAGATATCTGTTGGATCCCAACCGCCTCTGGAGGAAGCATTTCTCGCGGGTGGGTAGTCAGTTCCACGTGATTTACATTTACGTCCCATGTAAATAAGTTTAGGTGCTATGAAGTCATGAATTATATTTTCTTTGGAATTGCCGTCCTTCTTGGAGTTCTCTGTTGTTGGTTTTGGATGGAGACGATGGAGCGATGCAAATCGTCAAAAAGATGGCATCTCTTAGTTAATCCGTTTTGGTTTTTCTCCCCAAGTCTGTTTGACGAAGAAGGGAACATGTATCGTCGGCGGTTGATCGCGGCGCTCGCTGCGTTATTGATAGTGGTCTTTTCTTGGTGGTTAGCTGGCGCGTAGTTTTGAAGGGAAAGGTGCCGGAGGGGAAAGGTGCCGGGGCCGATATGTTGAGAAAGGAGGGTCTACGCGGAAGTGTGTGGGTTGATATTG
>JAPUIA010000271.1 GCA_027297435.1 Gammaproteobacteria bacterium
GGCCAGTTCGGTTGCCTTGGCGAGCATGCCGCTGCCTTTTAGCTCCGCAGGCGTCAACACTACCTTTACGCCGAGGAAACGCATCATCTTGCGACGCTCGATACTGAAGCTCTCGGCCATCGTCACGACCAGCGGGTAGCCTTTTTGTGCACAAACCATGGCGAGGCCGATGCCGGTATTGCCGCTCGTTGCCTCAATGACCGTCTGGCCTGGCTTCAGCGCACCGGACTTTTCTGCGTCTTCGATGACGCCGAGTGCAAGCCGGTCCTTGACCGATCCCATCGGGTTGAAGGATTCGATCTTGACGTAGAGGTTGATGCCCTCGGGCGCGATCTTGTTCAGACGGACGACGGGCGTCCGACCGATCGTTTCCAGGATGTTTTCGAATCTTTGTCCCATAGTCACCTAATCAAAAAAACTAATGTCATTGCGAGGAGGGCATTGCGAACTGAAGTAAAAACCAATGTCATTGCGAGCGCAGCGAAGCAACCCCTTAAAGATTTTAGTTACGTCAAGAGTTTGCTTCGTCGCTGCGCTCCTCGCAATGACGTCGCTCTTCTTAACGAGCCGCGTCGCTGGCGTCCTCGCAGTGACGTCGCTTTATCAAGCGACGTCACTTTAATCGAAATTAATGCCGAACGTGGCGCCATAGCGTCGTGGTTCCATCAGGAACACATTGGTGCTGAGTCCCAATGCGGCGGAGTTGAGAAACTGGCCGGTAATATTGTCGTCGTCGTTCAGGTTCTGCACGAAGACCTTGAAATACCAGCGGTAGGTATCGGGCGCCAGTGTGATCTGCGCATTGATGTTGTCCCAGGACTCGATGCGGTCGATCGGGCTGTTATAGATGCGGGCCTGGCTGTCATCCTGCCAGTAGTAGTCGATCCGTGGCGTCAGCTCCAGGCTATCCCCGATGCGGAACGTGTACTGCGCGCCGAGGCTGAATGACGTATCCGGTGAGCCGGCCAGCGGGTTGCCATCAAGATTCACCTCGACCGAGTCGGTGTAGCTGTAAGTCGTGCCGTAGACAAGATTGATAGTAGGCATGCTTGCCTGAAGATCGGGACAGCTCGAAAATGGCAGCAGCTGGATCAGCGGGTTCAGTGGATCGAACGGCGGCGGCAGTGGTGGCAATCCCGCCGGGTCGGAACTTCCATTCCACAGGATGACACAGTTTTCGCTGTCCCTAAGATTCTTGACGATAGTCGAGTCTGATACGCCGCCTGAAGGATCACGCGGATCACCTACAGCGACATTACCGATCTCCGTGTCCAGGAAGGACAGCGTGCCGTTAATCAGAAAATTGTCCGTCGGACTCCAGGCGAATTCCGCTTCGAATCCCGTTACTTCCGCATCGATATTTTCGTTCAAGGACGTGCGCTGAACGATGCGCGCGATCTGCAGCCCTTCGTAATCGTAGTAAAACGCGGAAAGATTCAGGGTGAGGCCGATGTCCGCAAAGGTACTCTTGGTGCCGATTTCAAACGCGTTAATTTCTTCCGGATCGAACGTGCGGCTCGCATTCGGGAACTGAACTGGATCGAACGGCGGGTTGATGCCGCCACCTTTGGCGCCGCGCGACAAGGACCCGTACATCATCGTCGAATCGCTGAACTGCCAGTCGACCACGAAGCGCCCGGTCGTAAACGTGAAATCAGCCTTCTCCATTTCGTAGTCAGGCAAACCGTTCGCGGTAGTCGAACCGATCGGAGTGAATACCGGAGGCGGCGCCAATAAGGTGTTGACCAGCAAGTTGCGATCGCGCACCCGTTTCTCGTCACTCGTATGCCTTAGGCCAAGGGTCAACTTGACCCTGTCCGACACATCGAAGTAAAGCTCGCCAAAAATGCCGGTTGTTTTGAGGCCGTACAGATCCGTCTCGTTGACAAAAAATGGTGTCGCAACGCCGGTGCCATCAACAGGCGATGGAGGTGGCACCAATGGGTTATCGCTAGCAAAACTGGCGATCGACGCCATCGTCGAGAGATAATCGAAGGTGTTGGCCGCGACGTTGTAATCGGTCGATCCTTCGTAGTCGTAGTACATGCCGCCCAGCAGGTAATTCCATGGGCCCTCGAAATCGGACGTCAGGATTATTTCGAAGGTCGTTTGCTCGCCGTCCGTGTTGGACTGGTCGTAGGTGTAGTAATTGGTGGTCGAGTTCAGGATGTCGAGACCGAGGACACCGAGATTGCTGGTACTGATATTCGAAATCGGTAGCGTGTTGCCGGAAAACAAGGCGCCGTAGGTCGTTGGTGCAAACAATGGCGTTAACACGGGAATACCGAATCCCGCTAACGGCACGCCGATGATCGGTGCGCCGACCGTGGCATCCCAATCCGTTCTGGAGAAGAAGGAGGTTTCGTGACGTGCAATGGAGACCTCCAGTTCGTGGCTATCACCGAGTGCCTGCATCAGTGTCAGGGTCACGAGCGTGTCATCGGCCTCGTAGACCGGACTGAAGTCCTGGTTGACCGTTCGCATGTCCGTCGGATTCGGGACAGCACCGTGAACATCGTAGCCGAACGGGAACAAGCTGAAACCCTGGTTCATCACCGGGTTGGGGTTGGTGAAATCGCCAAGGCTGATGTTCGTGACAGGCGTCGATGGGAATATGGCCATGCCATTCGGAAAATCAAAGTCGAGTCTGTCCCCCAGGCAGCCGAGATTGCCGACCGGGTCGCGGTTACACAGCGTTTTCTGCGATCGGGTGCGGTCGGAATTGTCCTCCATGTAGGAAGCCATCAGGTCGATCGTCGTACGGTCGCTGGGCTGGAAACGCAGCGTGCCACGGACGGCGTACATGTCCCTGCCGTCGATGTCACTGCCGGTGAAAAGATTGGTCGTGTAGCCGTCACGCGCTGTCGAAATACCTGCGATTCGCGCGGAAAACTTGTCGCCCATCGGGAAATTAACGTGGCCGGTGAACCTTTGGCTGTTGAAATCGCCAATCTCCGCCACGACGCTCGCGTTGAATTCTCTTTCCGGCTTTTTCGTCGCCACATTAATGAGGCCGCCCGTCGCATTGCGGCCAAACAACGTTCCCTGGGGTCCGCGCATGATCGTAATAGTCTCGACATCATAGAATTCTGTGGCATACAGCCGATGACTTTCTATTGGAATTGCGTTGACGTGGACGCTCACGCCTGAATCTGCCGTCGAGCCGACGGCTGATGAGCCGATGCCACGAATCTGGAATGAACTCGTCGTGAAGTTGCCCTTGCTATAGCTGACATTGGGCACTGTAAGTTGCATGTCAGACGTATTCTCGATCTGCTGACGTTCCATCGTTTCGGAACCGATCGCCGTGATCGCTGCGGGGACATCCTGTACAGAGTCCGCCCGGAGTCGGGCGGCGATGACCACGATCTCCTCAAGGAATTCTTCTGAGTCCTGTGCCTGGACCGTTGGCGCGATAGCGCAGATTGCGAGCACAAGGCCTAAGACTGTTGCGATAGATATTGTTGTTGATTCTTTCGAAAAGGTGTTGACTAACGGGATTCTGGTAGCCATGCGATATTCCCCTCCACAAAATAATGGATTACCGTTGCCGGCGATTCAGTGCTTCGATTCTTAATTCTTAGTCACTTTTACCGGTAAATCCGCCCTCCATGATGACCGTGCGAACATCCATCTCTGTCAGCAATCTTTAAGTGGCGATTTAAGGCGAAAGGATAACACGATAGGGTCGATTCGACGCCATTTGAGCTAAGTAGAAATGCTTATGAATCCGCGTGATGCGTCGCTTTTTCCCGTTATTGCCTGTGCAACGCAAGTGGCCTATCCTGCGTT
>JAPUIA010000272.1 GCA_027297435.1 Gammaproteobacteria bacterium
GAGATCGACGTGCCAGATCTCGATGATGTGGCTTTAACACTTGCAGGCGTCAACGACTTTGCCGGCATGTGTGCTGGTTGCCACGGCGCGCCCGGACAAGAACCGGAGGCGATGGGGCAAGGTTTGAATCCCCCGCCACCAGACCTGGCCGATTCGGCCGCCCACATGACACCGGCCGAACTGTTCTGGGTTACCAAGAACGGCATCAAAATGACGGGCATGCCCGCCTGGGGCGCAACTCATGCGGACGAAGCATTGTGGCCGGTTGTGGCATTCATGACCCGTTTGCCGGAGCTTGATGGCGCGGGCTATGTCGCGCTCCTGGCAGACGCACAAGGTCACGGCCACCATGCTACTGGGGACGACGCCGGAGGGCATGAGGACGCTGAAGCAGACCAACACGATCATGAGTCGGTCGACGCAAACACCGAGCCTGACCATATCGACCCGGAACATGATGAGCCACAGGCGTTAACCGACGAAGAGTCTCACGACGAGCACGATCACCAGCACTAGTCGTTCATTAGCGGTGTAATCAGCCCAATGTTCGTTGACGGGTGCATTAGCGGTTTAACGGGTTACAGCCACCTGCGAACGCGGGACTTGTACGCAAGGTAGGTGTCGCCAAACACGACTTCCAGTTGCCGTTCTTCGTTGCGAACTACAAACACGTCCACCAGCACGATGGCAAGTATCCCCGTCAGCAGCATCCAGGCGTTGCCCAGGACAATGCCGATACCCATGTAGGAAATTAGTAATGCCAGGTACGAGGGATTGCGGGATAGTCGGTAGGGCCCGGTCACCAGTAGCGCTGTCGGGTCACGGCGGACGTCGAACGGTGTACTGGCGCCGCGAAAGCTCAGCAGCACCGATGGCATGACCAGGATCCCGGCAACAATCATCCCCCAACCTGAGTAGACCAGCCAATCCTGGCTGCCAATTCTGAGAGGGAATAAAATATTCGCGCCGACACCGATTATCAGCGCAGCTAAGAAATACAACGGCGGTGGTGTTCGCTGGAGAATCACACCTCCTATGGTAACGGCGGTACAAATCCGTTGTCGTGAGGGTTGTGTAAATAGTTCTCGTAAGTGGCCGTTCCAGATTGTCCGATCATCCTGGTGCAACGGAAGACTGAGCTTGAACCTGTAGCAGGTACAGATACTAGACTGATCAGAATGAAAACACGGTTTTTGGCCGACAGACTGGAGGTTGAACAGGAATGAACAGTTCGATTGCAAAGAACTGGTTGCTGCTTCCCATGATTTTCCTGGGGTCGTTGAACTCCTTGCACGCTCATAGTGAAAGCACCGAAGCCGCTATGGCGAAAGTGACCATCGTCGTTGACGGGATGATGAAATCCAAAAGCGGCGCGACCTGAATGAGCTGACC
Organism: Gammaproteobacteria bacterium; assembly: GCA_027297435.1. GTDB lineage: Bacteria > Pseudomonadota > Gammaproteobacteria > Pseudomonadales > Azotimanducaceae > Azophilus. The sequence goes on from JAPUIA010000272.1 coordinate 1,393, forward strand.
GGATTCGGTCTCAGCTGCTCTGTCAGAGCTAGCAGGTGTTAGAAACGTCGACGTCAACCTCGAAACTGACGAATTTACGGTCTCCTATGATGCAAGCGTCGTAAATACTGATCAAATGAACGAATCCATCGTCGAACTGGGTTACCGACCAAAGATCGTTCACAGCCGCGTTGCTCTGGGATCGACGTCCAGCGGATCGAGCGGACCAGTCCCCGAACCTGTGGCCTCGGCAATCGGTGCAGCGGCGCAGAGCAACAAACTTCTGTTCATCGATTTTTTCGCTGAATGGTGTGGTGCGTGCAAAACCATGGACAGAACTACGTTCAAAGATCCAACGGTCATGGATACACTTGAACAGTTTGTCTTTTTGAAGGTCGATACAGATCTACATCCGGCTACCGCCAGGTACTTCAACGTCATCGGTATGCCCACCCTGGTAGTACTGGATGCATCTGGTGGGGAAATCTATCGTCAGGTTGGTCCGATCGGAGCCACCAAACTAGCCGAGGAGTTGTCTACGTTGCCCACTATTACCATCACAGCACGACCCGCTTCGAGGTAGTTGGACGAGGTAGCAACTGGTCTCTTTACCGTTGACTCCGTACTATAGTACGGAGAGTAGAGTTCGCTGCGGAGGCGACGACTCATGAGGATTGGCGAAACCGCTCAGCTCACAGGCGTAGGTGTCGAGACCGTGCGTTTTTACGAGCGTAAAGGCTTGATATCACAGCCTCCGAAGCCGCCCAATGGTGGCTTCAGGCGCTATCCCGAAGATACGATCGAACGCATCCGGTTCATTCGCAAATCCCAGGAAATCGGATTTTCCCTGCGTGAGATCAGTGAGCTTCTGTCGCTGCGCGTCAACCCCACCGCCGATTGCGCTGTGGCCCTTGGCCACGCTCAGGCAAAGCTCGACGAAGTCGAACGAAAGATCGCCAGCCTGCAGACTATCAAGGCGGCGCTCGAGATCCTCATTCAAAATTGCCCGGGCGCGGGGTCCATAAGCGAATGCTCGATCATCGACGCGCTGACAACCGCGGATGAAATGAGATGAAGCACATGATGAGGCGCGTCGCTATGTGGCTTCGAGTTTGCCTGGTTGGGGTGATGATGATCATCCTCGCTACGCCGGTTCTCGCTGAATCCCAGGATTCCTACCATGTGCATGTGACTGGCTTAGCCTGTCCGTTTTGCGTCTATGGCCTGGAACGGAGTATCGGCAAGATTTCCGGCGTTGATTCTGTAGCGGTCGATTTGAAGACCGGATTGATTCGAATTTCCATGAGCGGCGATGTCACATTGGATGAAGCGGTCGTGCGCGAGACCATCAAGGATGCCGGGTTCACCGTGGAAGCATTTGAACCGGCGATGCCGATCGCGCTCCAGCACGATGATGGTGCCTGACGCCCAAGTCCTCGATCAGGTGGAGAAACGACGCACGTTGCGCGAGACCGGGCTCGTCGCTTTCACCCTGTTCACCTCTACCGGTACGTTGGTGTGCTGCGCGTTGCCAATCATGTTGGTATCGATCGCAGGTATGGGCGCCTTCGTTGCATCCATGACGAGTAACTTTCCAATCTTAGTGACGCTGAGCGAGCAAAAAGCATGGGTATTCGCACTCTCCGGGGTCATGCTCAGCGGTGCCGGTTGGCTACTATGGCGCCCGGGACGCACCTGCCCAGCCGATCCGACACTCGCTGAGTGGTGCAACAGATTTGATACCTTGAATCGTCGCATCGTTACCGTTTCCGCCGCTATCTGGATGATCGGTTTTTTCGCTGCATTTCTCGCGTTGCCACTTCGTCTAGTGCTAGGGGTATAAGGAGGTTTTATGCACAGAATCGCTTGTGTCGCGTTGTTAGTTGGAACGCTTGGTCTGAGCGTTGCCGCACGCAGCGCAGAACACAATTACGAGATTGAAATAAGCGGGATGGTCTGTGCCTTTTGCGCCTATACCGTCGGCAAGAATCTGGCAACACTTCCGGGTGTAGTCGCCGATTCGGTGAGTATCGATCTGGAACGTGGTGTTGCCATGCTGCAGAGCACCCAAAAACTCGATGCCGCCGCGGTCGAAGAAACGATTCTCGAGTCGGGCTTTAACGTGGCAGGTATTGCATCAATCACCGAGATCCCGGCGGTGTCAACACCGACCACACAGGTCGTCAAGCTCACGCTGAACGACGAGCAAATCGGCTCGAAGATGGCCGATCAGCTGCTCGACGTACTGGGCGCGACGGCACTTCGTATAGGCGGTGAACTTCGAGTGATCGCACCCGGCAAGCTGGAATCGGACATCCTCAAACCATTAATCGCCGGACGTCAGCGCGCCATCAAAGTGCGCTTCGAATCCAGCGCTCAAGGCACGGTGCAGGTCAGCCTGTATCACTAACGTGTTAGGAGAAGGTGTCAGAAGTTTGCGCGGAATCCCAGGCGGAGTGTGTAGTCGTCTTCCAGGGCGCTGCCGCCAAGATTCTGGGCGATCGGCAGTTCAACGATGCCTTCGACAATCCACCTCTTGGTGACGTATTGCACGCCAGGGGAAAGAACCAACGACGTGCCGCCCGAATCGGGATCGCGTGAGCCGTTGATTTCGTTCCTGGCCTGATACCGGACACTGCCTTCCAGCACGGCGTAGAAGTAGCCCGGTACACCGGAATCGCTCAACTCGCGTGGCCATAGGCGGTATTGGAACGAGGTGTCGAGCCTCGCCTCGTCGCCGAACTCGAAGTCATTCGCCTCGGTGTTTATTTTGAAGCTTGCCTGGGCATCGACCTGATAGTCGAGTGTTTGATACGTCAAGACGATGCCGCCGAACGGATCCCATGAGCCGGAGCCAAGTTGCAGAGGCGCTGGCAGGCGGCCAAGGCTATCGCGATGATCATCCTCACCCGTGGGAATCTCGACTCCGAAGAAAGGTGCAACGCGGAACGTACGGCCTTTGGCATCACGTTGATGCAGCGTGTCGCGCGCAAAAAGTCGCGTGTCTCCGATGCCAGTGGCAGTTCG
>JAPUIA010000273.1 GCA_027297435.1 Gammaproteobacteria bacterium
GCTTTACCCCCGAAAGCAGACATTCTGAAGGTAGCCGCGAAATGTCCGCTAATGACCCAAACCGGACATTCGGGCGGAGATCGTGGATTGGCTGCTTATGACCTGGAGCAGACCTGATTCTATATCTTCAAAATTCCAACGGTGCGTTGTCGATCACTTCTTTCATAACGAAGAACGTCCGGGTTTGACGGATGCCGGGTAGCGCAATTAGTTGTTCACCATGAAGGCGGTTAAAATCGGCGATGTCCCGCACCCTGATTTTGAGAAAATAGTCGAAATCCCCGGCAACCAAGTGACAGTCGAGAACAAACGGCAAGTCAGTGATTGCTTTTTCAAACGCGGCGAAACTCTTGGGCGTCGAACGGTCCAAGACGACCCCTACCATTACCAATGCTCCGCGTTCTACCCGTTCCGGCACAATCTCCGCTCGTACGCCACTCACGTAACCCTGGTCGAACAGTCTCTGGGTTCGACGATGACATGTCGCCGGGCTGGCATTGACGAGTTTAGCCAAATCGGCATTGGCAATGCGACCATTGGCTTGCAGGTGCCTGAGAATCTTGTAATCAACATGATCGATTTTCGTCTTGATGAAAGAATCTCCCATTAATTAGTCATAAATTGGAACAGAATAATTATTTATATCATAATTTTTGTAGTTTCACATATTTTTATATCGAACTTCGAGAGCACATTTTGTCTGATAATCGCTATGCTGACCCTAGAAAATCCGATCAGAAAGGCATCGTCGTGAACCTCGAAAAATTCGAACGCTACCCGCTCACCTTCGGCCCAACCGCCATCGAGCACTTGCCCCGCATGACGGAGGCCCTCGGCGGTAAGGTCGAGATTTATGCCAAACGCGAGGACTGTAATTCGGGCCTCGCCATGGGTGGCAATAAATTGCGCAAGCTAGAGTACATCGTTCCCGATGCAATCGCATCCAACGCCGATACGCTTGTGTCAATTGGAGGCGTCCAGTCAAACCACACCCGCTTGGTGGCAGCAGTCGCTGCCAAAATCGGCATGAAATGCCGCCTGGTTCAGGAAAGTTGGGTGCCGCACGAGGACGCCGTCTATGATCGGGTCGGCAATATCCTGTTGACCCGCCTGATGGGCGCGGACAGCCGTATCGTAGACGACGGGTTCGACATTGGCCTTCGCCAAAGTTGGGAAGACGCCATGCAGTCCGTTCGAGATGAAGGAGGCATTCCCTATGGCATTCCCGCCGGTGCATCGGTCCACAAGTTCGGGGGCCTCGGCTACGTCGGATTCGCAGAAGAGGTTCGCGCTCAAGAAGCCGAACTCGGTTTTGCGTTCGACTACATTATTGTTTGCGTCGTCACGGGTTCGACACAAGGCGGAATGATCGTTGGATTTGCCGCGGATGACCGCGCTGATCGTGTGATCGGTATTGATGCATCCGGAACACCTGATCGAACGCGGGCACAGGTGCGAGAGATTGTCGACAACACCGCAGAGTTGGTGGAACTGGGACGCAAAATTCGTGGTGATGAAATCATCATCAATCCCGACTATGCCTATCCTGCCTACGGCGTCCCCAGTCACGAGACGAACGAGGCGATCAGGTTTGCCGCCCGGACAGAGGCCATGATCACTGATCCAGTCTACGAAGGTAAATCCATGCAGGGCATGATGGACTTGGTAAAGAAAGGCTTCTTCCCGGACGGGTCGAGAGTCCTCTATGCGCACCTTGGCGGTGCGCCAGCATTGAACGGCTACAGCTATACTTACCGAAACGGTTGAAAATACACTTCGAGTAATCAATGTCTGCTTATGGCTAATGAGCGAAGTTTCGGACGTTCCGATTGAGGTCCGGTCTACCCCCAACAGCCGACGTTCTGGACAAGGCTTCCACGAGCGGTAAGGACCCCTCGAGTGTTATTGCCCGCGCTTCGTCGCCCACCCTTTCGGTTATCAGGGGCAGCACGAAACCGCCGACGACGGACACCCCGTGATCGACGTCTGATACGGCGCTTCTGATCGCGCTGCCCGGCTCAGGGGGCCATGTTAGCCCTCGCCCAGTCGGCGAAGGAGGTGAATCCCCCGGGCACGAGCTCGTTGGCAGCGGCGACTTTTGCCTCGCGATCGGGGCCGAAGTAGGTGTACTCCTCGAAGTACTCCATCATCTCCCGTAGCTCGGCGGCTCCGGGGAAAAACTGGTCGAAGGCCTCAGCGGACACGCGGTTGTACACGATGTCGTGGCCCTGGCGGTTCAGTTCGTCGATCAGGTCCTGCCAGCTATAGAGCCCGGCCGCCATAGAGAGGTAGCGGCCCTGGCCGTTCTGCTCCGGGGTCTCGAACACCCGCGCTACCAGCTTGCCGAGCTCGTGCACATCGCCGACGTGCATGCACCGGTTGTCGGCGGCCATCGGTATGGCCCAGGCCTTCTTGGTCCCGCCGTCCTCCACCGGCTGCGGAGCCATCATGCCGGTGAGGTTCTGCAGGTACATCGGCGCCTCGACGAAGGTGTAGTGCTCAAAGCCGGCGTCCCGAACCGCGGTGTTGACCATGGCCTTGCCCGTGAAGTGCACCACCTCGTACTTGCCGCCCGAGATCTCACGGCAGTTGGGCAGCGTCGACCACACGCAGTGCTTCACCCCCGCAGCTTTCGCGGCGCGCGCCGCGGCCATGCCCTGCTCGGTCTCGTTCGACCGGGTGTCCGGATCCCAGAAGTTGGTCACGATGAACGCGCCGTAGGCCCCCGCGAACGCCGGCTCGAGGGTCTCGGGCCGTGTTAGGTCGGCCTCGACGGCCGCCACGTCGCGCTCGGCGAGGGCCTTGCTCTTGTCGCTCTGGACGTTGCGGGTCAGCACCCGCACGCCGAACTGTCCGCGCTCGAGCAAAGCGTCGACTACGCCGCCGCCCTGTGACCCAGTACCGCCCATCACTGCGATAATCTGATCTGCTGCCATCTTGCTCAGGCTCCGTTGAAATAGGGGGTGGTCGAGGAGTATGACCCATCTGCTCGCGTCGATACCACAGCGGATCAGGGATCAAGCCCATATACACCGCTAGTGTGCAAACACCTGAACACCCCGTGGGAAGCAAA
>JAPUIA010000274.1 GCA_027297435.1 Gammaproteobacteria bacterium
CGCCAACGTCGTCAAGGGCGATATGTTGATGGTCTGTGCATTGGCGGTGAAGGCGACGCCGAGCAGATCGAAATCTGTCGACCCTCCAGTAACGAGATCCGTACCACCTTGCGCCGTTATCGTGATCGGCAGTGCCGCACCAGGCGGAATCTCCACCTCATAGCGCGAAGTCGCGTCGCTTAAAGTTTCCGCAACCGTAACGCCATTGACGTCCGTTGCAGTGAGTACCGCGCCGACGCCGCCAACCGTTCCAGACACGGTGAATGGTGCATCCGGCGAGGAACTATCCGTTTGCTCTGACCCCCCTGAACAGGCAATAAGCAGCCCCGTCAGGCCAGCCATAAGGCCGACCCTCAAACTATTTTGATACATTGTCGTCTAGTCTCTCGGTTCCCCAGACGAACCCTGTCACCTGAGGTTGGTCACCGATTGTCCCGATCGGTAGACAACGAATTGCGTCTAGATAGTCCCCTTCAGACGTGCTGAAAAAAGCCTAATTCAGACACCGATCGGCCGCCGAGAACGAGCGCAACTTAAGCATGAGTACCCTGTCTCAGATATCGGCTTCCATGGGGAATTCGCGCCAGGCATAGGAAGGACAACCCACCTATTCTTGTGCCCAATCGGAGAAAGAAGCGCATTGAAAGCGATGTCGTAACGTAAGTTGCGCTACTTTAGGAAGGCAACAGATGTCGGTTGACGGTCTCGCTGAGCTGAGTAAACCGTCGACTGCGGCATAACGAAGACGGTCAAAAGAGAGTCCATTTTCCTAGCCACACGGACCATAGGTGCACGTACCATCGCGCGATTTTCAAACGGATCAAGCTTCGCCGTTTGAACTATTGTAATCTTCTGCTTTCTTGGATCGGGACGCACAATGGGAAAGTTATCCCGGCGAGCGAACCATTACTATTTTCTCGATGAACGTCTTTTATGAGTGTTGCACGTCTAGCACCGAAAGATGAGCATCCTAGATCGGAAGATGGGCGTCTGCTTTGCTTGGATAAACATGTCGAGTTACGACGAAATCCCTTATACGAGTAATCCGTTTTTCTCCAGCACCCCAGCGCACTGCTACACTCTCGCGCGCCTGTTCCGCTTGACCCCACGACATTTCGCCACTGCCAAGGTACTCGAACTCGGTTGTGCCAGTGGCGGCAACATCATTCCCCTGGCCTATCGTTTTCCACAGGCGTCGTTTGTTGGCATAGATCTGTCGAACGTTCAAGTCCAGGCCGGGCAACAACAAGTCGACGCGCTGAACCTCGACAACATCTCCTTGCGCCACCAATCCATTCTGGAACTCGATCGAAGCGAAGGACTCTTCGACTACATTATCTGCCACGGCGTGTTCTCCTGGGTGGATGCTCGGGTTCAGGACAAAATCCTGGCATTGTGCGATGAGCTGTTGAGCGAAACCGGCGTTGCCTACGTCAGTTACAACACCTTCCCCGGCTGGAACTTCGTCCGCGTTATCCGCGACATGATGCGTTTTCATGTGCGCGGACTGACGGACCCTAAAAACAAGGCCGCGCAAGCCCGCTCGATTCTCGAATTCGTACTCGTGGGTTTGCGGGACGACGATGAGCCCTACGCAAATTTTCTGCGTAGCGAGGCGCGCAACCTGGCACAACAGGAAGACTATTACCTGCTGCACGAACAACTGGAAGATGAAAACAACCCGGTGTATTTCACCGAGTTCATGGATCTGGTGTACCGACACAACCTGCAGTATCTCGGTGACGCCAACCTTTCGACCATGTTCGTTGGCAACCTGCCGCCCGAGACCGGAAAACACTTAGCCGAACTCACCGACATCGTGCAGACCGAACAGTACATGGACTTCATTCACAACCGGCGTTTCCGCAGTTCCGTGTTGTGCCGCAAGGGCCAACAGATCCAACGAGATCTGAACGCCTCCGACCTCAGTACCTTTTACCTGTCCACACGGCTCAAAGCACCAGCGGATTTTGGCGTCGAGCGTTTGAGCGATGCGTCCATGCAGAGATTCTCCATCGAACACACGCACCTGGATGTCGATCATCCGGTGTCCAAACACGCGATTTACCAGCTCATTGAACAACACGGGAAGCCCATCCATTTCGATGATCTGAGCAAGCGGTTGGGTGAGCATCTGGACCTGCCCACGGACCAGGTGAGCGAACACCTGTTGCACGATCTGCACCTCCTACGACTGGTGCTCGGCGGCGTCGTCGATGTTCACGCCGAGGGCAGCGATGAACCCGCAACCGTGAGCGCTTATCCTCGGGCCAGTGCGGTTGCCCGGCTGCAGGCCGCTAGCCAAGCCCATGTAACCACGTTGCGCCATCAATCGGTCCCCCTGTCGGATGCGGAACGGATTCTGCTGCGTTACCTGGATGGCGCGCATACGCAGGCCGATTTAGTGGGCTTGGTGATCGGCCACATCGATGGTGGCGACCTGCAGATCCACTCACAAAACCCCGAAAACGGCCCAAACCTCGATATCAACCGGGAAATTGAGAGGCTAATACCAGAACTGCTCGATCGATTCCGCCATATTGGTTTGCTGGAGGCTTAACTAGGTAAAGGACGGATTCTTGACTAGAACCCGGAAACCTCCCAGACCGAACGATCACCGGAAAACCCTGGGCGTACCGACGTGGATTCCCGTCACCAAGGCGCTGGTTCTAGCGCTTGCGGTGCCCCGACCCCTGCACGCCGCCACCTATATCGTTGATGACAACTACGATGGGTTTAGTCCCGCGACGGCCTGCGAACAGACCGGTGGAGCCAGCTATTTTGCAGATCCTCTGGCCGCGGTAGCGGCTGCTGGCGGCACGCCTCCCGGTAGCGGCCACAACATACGGATCTGCCCCGGAGCGTACGCGCTGGGAGACAACACGCTCAACCTCGATCAGGCCAATCACACCAATCTGGTGTTTGAAGGCACATCGGGGGTTGCGGCCGATGTTGTCATCTCCGCCGGCGATGACAACGATGTGGTTGACGCCGGGGTTGCCGGCTTGACCATACAGCACCTTTCCACGTCGGACGGCGGGAGAGGGGTAGACAGCACCAACAGTGCTACGGGGCTCACGCTGAACAATCTTGTGATCTCCAATGCGGACAAATCAGGCGTCGAGATCAACGGTGACACGAGCACGCTGACCAACATCAGCATCGTCAACGCCAACAAGGAAGGCATCAAGATCAAGGCGAGCAACGCGACCGTGAACGGTGCCAACATCTCGTCCGGCAAGGACGGGCTGAAGCTAGAAAACGGCAGCGGCCTCGCCATCTCCAACATCGTCGTCACCGCCGCGAAGGCCTGTGTTTCCACGAAGGGTATCGACGGCCAGATCTCGAATCTGACCCTCTCGGGGTGCAACAACGAAGGGTTGAAGATCGATGGCAAAAACGCGACCGGCAGCCTGATCGTCGACACCGCCACCATTACCAACGCAGGCAAAGACGGTGTCTCGCTAAAGAATCTGACCACGACGGTATCCTTGAGCAACCTGCAAATCGTCAATGCGGGCCGCGACGGCGTACGGCTGAAAGACGCATCCAGCGTGCAACTGCTCTCCAGCACCATCACCGGCAGTGCGTCAGAAGGCATTGCCCTGCGCGATTCGGTGTCGGGCAGCACGTTTGCCGGTAACACGATCTCTTTCAGCGGCTCGCGCGGTCTCTTGATCAGGGATGATGGGCTGAGCAACAACAACCTGATATTCGGCAACTGTTTTCAGAATGTCCTGAACGTGCAGGACGATGAAATCACCCCTTCCAACACCTACAACATCGTCACCGGCGGCAACTACTACGCCAGTGACCCGCCCGGCACCGGTTTCAGTGAGACCTGCATCGATGCCGACATGGACAACATCTGTGACACTGCCTACACCATTCCCGGCTTGGGAGGCTGGGTCGATAACCTGCCGCTGAAAACCTGCACGCCTACCACCACCGATGTGCGTTTGAACTTTACCAAGACCATGCAGGCGCTCACGGATCCGGTCGGTGGTATTCCAAAGTCCATACCCGGTGCGGATATTCGATACACCGTTACCATTGCTCACGTTGGCACGCTGGGAGACGCGGATGCCTTGTCCATCACCGACGATCTCGACGGCAACATCACCACGCTGAGTTATCTGCAATGGACGGCGGGTTCCATTGAAATCACCGCACCCGATGTCGGGGGTGGGGCGCCTACGACTCTTACCGATGCAATCGACGCGGATGAAGGGGAATTCACCGATACGCCGGGGGCCCGGACGCTCACCGTGGATTGCGGTAGCCTGAGCCCGGGAGAAACCTGCACGGTGACCTACAACCTGGTGATCCAGTAGCCGGTGCATGCGTCTCGTGTTTCACGCACGCAACGGGCGCGCGCGCATTGAGCAGGCAGACTGAAAACCATTGGAACGGGTTGGGCCGGCCCGGTAAACCGTTGGCTCATCGGTAACTTGCGCCGATTTTCATCTCTTGGCTTCCTGATTACTGGGTAGACTGGGTGATTCCATCAATCGGTCAGGGATTCAAATTATTGTTGTGTAATTTTGCTGCCCTTTTCAGGCCATTAGATCATTGGCAAATGCACACAACGTAACTGAAGTGCAGTCGTGGACGTACATCTTTTATATGTCGGTATAGACGCTGCAGCGATCACTGTGCTTACGCTGATCGTGGTCCGCTTCATCTACCTTGCACCGCGGAACAAGAGTACTTGGATCCTGGTGCTTATCGCATTTAATACGACATGCTACCTACTGTCTTCACGCCAAGATTACGCTTTTTACATACCCGATATCCTGACGGTCGATCTGGGGTCGTTCTACGTCGTTGCGAATCTGGCGCGAAATTCGACCTCGGCACTCTTGGTCTTCCTGTGCCACCTTATTTTTCGCGATGGCCGACCGATTCCGCGTTGGCTATTCGGGCTGTTCTTCTTGCAGTTGTTCCTCGAAGAACCCCTGGCTTGGCTGGTTGGGCATGATTGGTCGGCGACCAGCCCGTACCTGGCGTTGTTGTTTGACGACCTAGTGCCGGTTGGATTGCAGATCTTCCTGATCGGGTACGCGTTTCATCTCATGCTATTCGAAAGAACCGCAGACTTGGTGGAAGCGCGGCGTCAAGCCCGCGTCATTCTGCTGATTATCGTCGGTATACAGGGAATACTGTCGCTCCTGGTGGAGCGAATCGCATTTCAGTTCGACATCTTCACGTCTGATCCACGCTACGAAATTCATGTGGCATTGGTTGCGTTTGGCGCGTTGAGCTCGATGGTTGTCGCGTTTCTGCTCATGCGCAGCGATATCGTTCAGTTTATCGACCCGATCAGTGAGGCTCGGGACCAGAAGCCTGAGCCGATCGATACAACGGCGATCGACGCCGGTCGAGTAGAAGTCGCGCTTGCCGAAGACAAGGTGTACCGGCGGAACGGTTTGTCGGTGCACGATCTGGCGAAACATTTGAATCTTCCGGAGTATCGACTTCGCAAGTTGATTCACGATCACCTTGGATTTCGCAACTTCAACATGCTCTTGCATCACTATCGGGTGCAAGAGGTCGCCGAGGCGTTGGCCGACCCAAGTCAGAACGGCACCCCGGTGCTTACGCTCGCGCTCTCGGCAGGGTATCAATCGATTGCGCCATTCAACCGCGCGTTTCGGGACCTAAAAAGCATGACCCCGACAGAGTTTCGCGGAACCACGCAGAATTCCAGCATCGAATCTTAAAGAAACGCGGCAATTTCAATAATCGATCAGTGCTTCGAGCATCCGACAAGCGCTTCTTCGCAGCAGTCGCTACGCTGCGATTCCCTGATTTGGAAAACCTGCGATGAAAGAGCGCTCAAGCGAACCACTAGTCACCTGTCGAGATCTAACGCACATCTACGTGCGAGGTGGTGAAAGGCTGACCGTACTCGATCGTCTCAACGTCACGGTAAACAAAGGTGACTTCGTCGCGATCATGGGACCCTCCGGATCCGGCAAAACAACCCTCCTAAACCTCATTGGCGGTCTCGACCAGGCCAGTAGCGGCACCGTCGAAATCCATGGGTTGGACCTCGCCAGTCTGTCAAAAGCATCGCTTGCGGAGTGGCGCGCCAACACGGTCGGGTTCGTTTTTCAGTTCTACAACCTGCTGGGGGTGCTAACAGCCCTCGGCAATGTGGAATTGCCGCTACTGTTGACGCCGCTTTCGAAAAAGCAACGGCATCGGCGTGCAATGCTGGCACTTTCCATTGTCGGTTTAGCCGATCGGGCCACGCACAAGCCGGGTGAACTTTCCGGCGGCCAACAACAGCGCGTCGCGATCGCTCGAGCGTTGGTTGCAGATCCTGCTCTATTGGTGTGCGACGAACCAACCGGTGATCT
>JAPUIA010000275.1 GCA_027297435.1 Gammaproteobacteria bacterium
GGGGTCTTCGTAACCGGTCAGTTTTTGCTCTTCTGGGGTAATAGAAAAGGGTCAGATTAAAAACTCTCTATTTTTTACTCTGACCCTTTACTCGGACCCCAGCACTAAACGATCTTGGACCCCGTCTTGCCCCAATACGCATCCTTGATGAGCCGCTTGTAGAGCTTGCCGGTCGGTAGGCGCGGTAGTTCGTCCATAAAGTCGAGGCTTCTCGGGCACTTATAGTGCGCGATGTGTTCTCGCGCATAGGCGAGAAGCTGCTCCGCTACCTCGTCACTCTTCTCGATTCCGGCCGTAAGCTGCACCACGGCCTTCACTTCTTCGCCCATCTCTTCGTTGGGCACGCCAATTACGGCAACGTCCGCAACGCTCGGGTGCATGATCATGGCGTCTTCGATCTCTTGAGGGTATATGTTGACACCGCCGCTGATGATCATGAAGGTCGCGCGATCCGTCAGGTACAGAAAACCATCGTCGTCGAGGTAACCGATATCCCCCAACGCGGACCAGTTCGGATGCTCGGGATGCTGGGCTTCCTTGGTCTTGGCCTCGTCCTTGTGATATTTGAACGGCATTTCGGGCAGTTCGAAGTAAACCATACCGGGCGCGCCGTTGGGCAGATCGTCGCCCTCGGGGTCGCAGATGTGAATGACACCCAATATCGATTTGCCGACCGTGCCGGGATGCGCTAACCATTCCTCCGGCGTGGTGTGGGTGAAACCGTTCAATTCGGTGCCGCCGTAGTACTCGTAGATGATGGGTCCCCACCAGTCGAACATTTGCTGTTTGATACCGGCTGGACACGGCGCGGCTGCATGAATCGCGACTTGGTGGGTGGATAGATCGAAGCCGGTGCGTTGGGCTTCCGGTAACCTCAACATGCGCGTAAACATTGTCGGTACCCACTGGCTGTGAGTGACTTTGTGATCTTGGATGGCTTGCAGGGCTGCGATCTCATCGAATCTAGGCATCATGATCACCGTGCCGCCGAGCGCCTGGACGGCACTGGAGAATCCGATCGGCGCGGAGTGATAGAGAGGCGCCGTAGACAGATACACGGAGTTTTCGTCGAAACCCCACAACGCCTGCTGCAAGGCTCCGACAAAACCCGTGTCTTCGTGGATCTTGTGGTCCGGCAGCGGCCGGCTGATACCCTTCGGGCGTCCGGTCGTGCCCGAGCTGTACAGCATGAAACTGCCGGAAGGTTCGTCGGCGAGATTGTCGCTGGGGTACTCGGCAACGGCGGCTTCGTACGCGTCGTAGCCGTCCTCGACCCCTTCAATCATCAACCAGGTATGACAGTTCGGAGCAAAACCGGGCAGTGTTTTGGCGACCTCGCCCAAGTATTTTGACGCGACGGTGACCTGAGACTCGCTGTTGTCGACGATGTACCCCGCCTCTTCGTCGGTGAGATATCGATTTACGGTCGTCAAAAACAGACCGGAGCGGAATGCGGCCCACACCACTTCGAAAAAGCGTAGGTTGTTTTCCATGAAGATGGCTACGTGATCGCCGCGACGTAGTCCCTTGTCCCACATGAGGTGTGCCAAGCGGTTGGAGCGCTCGTTCAACTCACCGTAGGTCAGGGTCTCGCCGGTTATGGCATGCACTGCCGCAGCCTTGTCTGGAAATTCGATGCCCCACTTGCCTGGATACACCACGCCCTCCTCGTTTAAGGACCCAAGAAACTACGGCTCGGTATTGAGCCGTGCACACTCTGCCATGAAGCGAACGGCTTCTTCGTCGCCGCCTATCGTGAGTCCGGTGACGCCGCAGTCTTCCCAATCTCTGAAGCGTGCCTTGATGCGAGCCTTGGGCCCGACCAGGGCGCCCTGATCGACGAATTCGTCTGGTACCGATGCGATGGCTTCGTCCTTGCGTTTGGCGATATACAGTTCCTGGATACGTTCTGCAGCCTCGCCATAGCCCCGCCGGATCATCATCTCTTTGTGGAAGTTCTTGTCCTTGTGGCCCATGCCTCCGACGTACAACGCGATGCCCGGCTTCAATCGATCCAATGCGCCTTGTACGTCGTCGGTCAACTGCACTTGCGTACCGGTCTGGCGTTCGAACTGATCGCGGGTCTTGCCCGCCCGCTTCAGCCCCTCATCGATCCAATCGTCGTATAGGTGCGCCGACTCGGGCACGTAACCGAGCGGCAGCCAGCCGTCGGCGATTTCGGCGGTCAAGCGCACCGTGGATTCCATGCCGGTGCCGAGCCAAATGGGGATGTCGGGGTTCATGTGCAGGATCGACTTCAAAGGTTTGCCTACGCCCATGGCGCCGTCACCTACGTAGGGTAGGCTGATCTCCACTCCTTCGTGAGTGACGGGCTCGTCTCGGGCCCAGATCTTCTTCATGATCGACACGTAATCTTTGATGCGGTAGTACGGTCGCCCCCATGGCTGGCCGTACCATCCCTCGACGATCTGCGGTCCCGAAACGCCGATGCCGCAGATGACGCGATTGCCGCCGGCGAGTTGATCGAGTGTCGCCATGGCCATCGCGGCGTTGGCCGGCGTGCGCCCCGCGAGCTGAATCACCGCCGTGCCGAGGCGAATACGCTCGGTGTGTGCCGCAATGTAGGCGAGCGGTGTGATGGCGTCGGAGCCATAGGCTTCGGCCGTCCAAACGGAATCGTAGCCAAGACGCTCGGCTAGCTGTACCCGGTCGAGCGGAATTTTCAGGTTCGCGCCGGAATAGCCGAGCATCAATCCAAGCTTCATGTTGCCCCCCTTATTGCAAGGTTGATCGCGCTCCGACCGATTGAGTCCTCAACGGCGTTTTACACTAATTAGCTTCGCTCGGCGAGGTCGCGCATGGCTTGATCGGTCGTAAAAAAGACGCTACCCGATAGCGCTGCCGTAAACTGACCCAACTCTAGTTGCGCCATCACGGGTGCTTTGACGTCTGACAGATGCAATTCCACACCCAACTGCCTTAGGTTGTCGTTGAATCGCGCGAGCATCTCGATGCCGCTGATGTCGATGAAGTTTACAGAACTGCATACCAACAAGACATGTCGGGTATGTTGTCGGCGTTGGACGATCTTTTGCAGCTTGCTCTCGATGTTGTTGGCGTTGGCGAAATAGAGGTTCTCATCAATGCGGATAGCAGCGACATGTTCGTGCGTTTCAACGTCGTAACGCTTCACCGCGCGAAAGTGTTCGGTGTTGACAATTCGGCCAACTAACATGATGTGTGGGCGGCTAGAACGTCGCACGAAAAACGCGATGGACAGCACAACACCGGTGATGAGGCCGGCTTGGACGCTGAACGCCAGCACCGTGAGGAGCGTCACGATCTCGGTGATGGAATCCTGGCGGTAGATCTTCCAATGCCTAACGATCGAGCGGGTATCCATCAGTCCGACGACCGACACCATGACGATTGCCGCAAGCGTCGCTTGAGGCAGGTTTGCCAACAGCGGGGTGAAGAACAGCAGTGTCAGCACGATGACGACCATGCACACCAATGAACTGACCGGCGTGCGCGCGCCCGCTTGATAGTTGATGCTCGAGCGTGAAAAGCTGCCGGCGACCGGATAGGCGCCGGTGAACGCCGCGCCGATATTGGCAGCCCCTAATGCGATCAGCTCCTGGTGGCTATTGAGGCGGGTACGTTGCCGGGTCGCTAGCGAGGTGCCGACGGAATAGCTCTCCACAAACGCGACTAACGCGATCATCGCCGACGCCGGCGCGAGATCTAGCCAAAGGTCGAGGTCGAAGGGCGGTATCGTCAATTCCGGCAAGCCGCTCGACACAAACCCGACGGTGGCGACGCCATAGAGGACGTCCAGATCGGCCACGCTGACGATGACGACGCCAAGCACCGCGACGAGTACCGGTCCGGTTCGAGCGATGGGATTCTCGAGGCTCAAACTCGGGATCACTAGCCGCACCAGGCGTACGCCGAAATGGCGAACGGCCCAGAGCAACAGGACGCTGCCGACACCGATGGCGAGCGTCATGAGATTCAACGAGTCGAGATGCGTCAACAGCGCCCAAGCCCGAGCAAACGGATCGGTCGCCTCTGTAGCGGCAATGCCGGTGAAGGCGTTCAGCTGGCTGACGATAATCAAGAGTGCGGCGGCGTTGATAAAGCCAGTGATGACCGGGTGGCTCAGCAGGTTGACCACCCCACCCATCTGTGTGAGGCGTAACAGCCAAAGTATGATCCCCACCTGCAGGCATAGAACCGTGGTGATGCCCAGATAGGCATCGCTATGCTGCGGGGCGTATTTGCCGACGGTGGCGGCGACCATCAACGCGGCCACGGCCACCGGACCGACCACCAGATGCCTGGACGATCCGAGCACGGCATAGATCACCATCGGCGCTAGGCACGCATAGAGCCCGGCCTGGGGTGGTAAGCCTGCGAGAAATGCATACGCGATGGCCTGTGGCACGGTGACGACACCGACCACCAAACCGGCAACCAGGTCGTGGCTGAAATCGTCACGCTGGTAGCGACGCAAGATGCCGAGTAGTGGCAGATAGCTCTGCCAGTTTTTCACACGTGGCTCGAAATTTAGAAAGGGGCCATCGGCCATGGGGCCATTGTACTTGAGGCACGGTTGGTACATCGTTGGGTAGACGTCATGCAGGTATTCAAGGGGGGATCATGGACGTACGTGCAGCCGTCGCCATAGCGGCGGGTGAACCACTCGCGCTGGAAACCGTGCAACTCGACGGGCCGCGTGCCGGAGAGGTTCTGGTCGAGATCAAGGCGACGGGACTGTGCCATACCGATGCCTACACCTTGTCCGGCGATGATCCAGAGGGTTTGTTTCCCTCAATCATGGGTCACGAGGGTGCCGGTGTCGTGGTCGAGATCGGCGCCGGCGTGACTTCCGTGCAACCGGGGGATCATGTGATTCCACTGTACACGCCCGAGTGCCGCGAATGCGATTTTTGCACCTCGGGAAAGACCAATTTGTGTGGCGCCATTCGGGAAACCCAGGGTCGAGGCCTCATGCCGGACGGCAGCAGTCGTTTTTCGTTGAACGGCGACAACATCTTCCACTACATGGGCACGTCGACCTTCGCCAACTACACGGTGTTGCCGGAGATAGCGGTCGCGAAGATCCGCGAAGACGCACCGTTCGACAAGGTTTGCTACATCGGTTGTGGCGTCACGACCGGACTGGGTGCGGTGATGAACACGGCAGGCGTCGAACCTGGCGCGAATGTTGCGATATTTGGTCTAGGCGGTATTGGCCTCAACGTCGTCCAGGGAGCGCGCATCGCCGGGGCGGACAGGATCATCGGTGTGGATTTGAATCCGGACAGGTGCTCTCTGGCCGAAAAATTTGGCATGACGGATTTCCTCAACCCGCAAGACGTCGACGATATTGTTGCTGCGATCATCGAGTTGACTGGCGGCGGCGTGGACTACTCGTTCGAGTGCATCGGCAACGTCGAGGTCATGCGTCAGGCGCTGGAGTGCTGCCACAAGGGTTGGGGCGAAAGCATCATCATCGGTGTGGCCGGGTCTGGCCAGGAGATCAGTACACGACCGTTCCAGCTCGTCACGGGCCGCGTATGGCGGGGTACGGCGTTTGGTGGTGCCAAGGGCCGCACCGACGTGCCGAAGATCGTCGATTGGTACATGGACGGCAAGATCAACATCGACGACCTCATTACCCACACGATGCCGCTCGAGGACATCAACAAGGGATTTGACTTGATGCATGCGGGCGAGAGCATACGCTCGGTAGTCGTCTACTAAAGTTGTTGACGAGGGTCTGGTAGGAGGCGGCTGCGCGTCCTCGGGGACGCGACGTCGCGATAGGATGTTAACGAGGATCACGCAATGGAACAAGCCGACTGGTTAGCCCAAGTCACAGAGACGATCATCGAGCCGGAGCGGCCGATTTGTGATCCTCACCACCACTTGTGGGATCACGCCCAGAGCCGTTACCTGCTGGACGAGTTACTGGCTGACACCGGTAGCGGTCACAATGTTGTCAGTACGGTATTCGTCGAGTGTTCGAGCATGTATCGAGCGGATGGGCCGGAAGCGCTACGCCCGGTTGGTGAGACCGAGTTCGTCAACGGCGTGGCCGCCATGTCCGCGAGCGGCGGCTACGGCGAGCTGCGTGCCTGCAGCGGCATCGTCAGTTATGCGGATCTGACGCTCGGCGCTGCCGTGGGCGAGGTCCTGGATGCACACATGAACGCGAGTCCACGTTTTCGCGGCATCCGCCATGCCGCCGGATGGGATGCGAGCGACGAGGTTCGCAATTCTCACACCAATCCGCCCGAACACTTGCTGCTCGACAGCAAGTTTCGAGAGGGTTTTGCAGAACTCGGCAAACGTAGCTTGAGCTTCGATGGGTGGTTGTATCACTCCCAGATACCGGAGTTGACGGACTTGGCGCGCGCATTTCCGGACACGACCATCGTTTTCGACCATTTTGGCGGGCCCCTGGGCATCGGACCCTACGAAGGGCAACGCGAAGAGATCTTCGGGGTCTGGTGTGATGCCGTAGCCGAGCTGGCGACCTGCCCAAACGTTTACCCTAAGCTTGGCGGGCTGGTCATGCCGATCAATGGCTTCGGTTTCCACAAACGCAGCGTGCCCGCCAGCTCCGATGAAATTGTCGCGGCGACCGATCGCTACTATCGGCAGGTAATCGCTGTCTTCGGTGTGGAACGTTGCATGTTCGAGAGCAACTTTCCGGTCGACAAGCAGAGTTGCTCGTACCATGTGCTGTGGAATGCCTTCAAAAAACTCGTCATCGATGCCAGTGATGCGGACAAGTCCTGGCTGTTCCACGATGCGGCCGCCACCGCCTACCGTCTGGACTAGAAGCGGTCTCAAAAAGAGACCGCTTCTAGGCAGCGCATGGATGCGCGCGTTTGCGCAGCAAACCGTCTCGAGAAAATGCCAGGACGGCATTTTTGAGATCGGATGTAAGTTTTGTGTTTGCCCGGGCGAGTAATCCGGTTTGGCGCTGGTTTTCGAAACTTGTTGCCTATAAACCGCTGACCCTGTTTTTCATGTACGTTGCAACTCGGGTCGACAGGCCGCTCATGCGGGTCTCAGGCGGACGTCTGCGGTTGAGCTTTGTCGTGCCGGCTCTGTTGCTGCGCTGTCGCGGTGCTCGCACAGGGCGCATTCGGGAAGTCCCGCTTTTGTACGTACCGGACGGTGATGGGGTGCTGCTCATTGCATCGAACGGTGGCCAGCACCGGGCGCCTGGCTGGTGCCACAATCTTCGCGCCGGGCCGGAAGTCGAATGCGTTCTTGCTGGACGGGTATTCGGTTACCGATCGGAGGAGCTGAGCGGCGAACAATATACGGCGGCGTGGGCACGGGCCATCGACCTATATCCCGGCTACGCGAGATACGCAGAGCGAAGCGGTCGTTTGATTCCGTTGTTTCGATTGAGCCGCCTTGATAGCCTCTAGAACCACCAATCAGCCGAGGTAGCGTCATGCGCCACATAACTCCGATCCTATGCTTGTTTGGCTGGACGCTCTCAGGCCTTGCGGCAGCAGAGGCAGAGCTGGTGTCAAAGTCGGCGGAAGGCACCGTCGTCTACATTCTCGCGCCAACCGATGGCGCTACGGTCGATGCGTCGTTCACCGTGAAGTTCGGATTGCGAGGCATGGGTGTGGCGCCGGCCGGAATCGATCTGGTGAATACCGGACATCACCACTTATTGGTCGACCATGCGGACGACGTGAACTACGGTGAGCCCCTCCCGACCAGCGATCAGGTGCGCCACTTCGGCGGCGGACAGACGGAAACTCAAATCACTCTCAAACCGGGACAACATACGCTGCAGTTGTTGCTGGGCAACTACCTGCACATACCGCACGACCCTCCGGTTGCGTCGGAGATCATCACGATCACCGTACGTTAGAGCTCCGGCCGGGCCGCGACTAGTCGTAATACGCAGGCGCCATCTTCAACGTGTCGGCTAGTGCCTGGTTGTGCTCAATCCAAAACGTCGCGCGGGTGGCTGCGACGATCGCCTCCACCTTGTCCATCGACCTCAAAGTTTCCGCAGCATCGGTATTGAATTCCGGCACGCGTCGCATTGCCCGGCTTGCTTCGAAATGGTAGAGATCACCGGATAGCATCAACGGACCGAAGTTGTCGAGTTCGAGCAGTAGCGTTTGATGTCCCGGCGTATGACCCGGAGCGGAGATGATCTCGACCGAACCGTCTCCGAATACGTCGTGATCGCCGTTCAAGATGACGCGCTCCGCGTCGTTCAGGTCGGCGTAAAGCGTCTGGTTGAAAAACGCATTGTCATCCGCACGTTCGAATGCGGCCACGTACTCGCTTGCCTGTATGAGAATCGTGGAACCCTTGAACGCGTTGGCGGCGCCGACATGGTCGTAGTGCATGTGCGAAAAGGCGGCGAAATCGACGTCCGAGGGCGCTAGCCCCATCGCTGCCATCTGATCCAGAAGCGACGCGTCGTACCACATCGCGGCACCCGGGCGGACTTCGACCTTTCCCTGTCCGACGATATCGAGAGGCAGCCCGGCATCCCACAACAGCCGTCCTGCATCGTGCTCGATGAGATAGCAAGGGACGAAGAGCTGGCGAACGTCGGTTTCCTCGTTGGATAGACTGAACATGCTAACGTCGTCAAACGAAATGCGCCCGCAATCGAATACGTAGAGTTTTACGTCAGCGGTGGACGCGCTCGAGATGCATAGCAAGGCTGCCGCACATAGTTTTCGCATGATTCCGCTCCTACGGGTGCTAATCGGGCGGTGCCGCGCCGACCGGCGCTCCCTGGTTGAGGTACTGGACGAAAGGATCACTATCGGCGTCGCGGTGCCACTGGTACTCGGTGTAGGCGGCTATCTGTTCTGCACGTTCCTGGCCAAACAGATTGGCGATCACCGCCAGCGCCATATCGATGCCGGCGGACACCCCGGATGAGGTGACGACGTTGCCGTCTTCGACCCAGCGCGCTTCCTCCACCCAGGTGACTGCGTCGCTTTGGGACGATGCTGCGGCAAAGAACATCTTGTTGGAGGTGGCGCGTTTGCCGTCGAGTATGCCTGCCTTCGCCAGCAGCGCAGACCCACTGCATACCGACAGGGTCAAGTCCACCACGCCAGCTTGATCGCTGATAAAGGCCAGGTAGGCGGGGTTTTCCAACTGCGGGAACGTACCGATACCCCCGGGCACCAACAACAGATCGAGTTCGGGGCAGTCCCAGAAATCGAAGGTCGCGACCGTTTCAGGACCTTGAGTCGATCTGACCGGGCCTTTGGTCTCGGCGATCGTGACGATTTCGATATCGTCCCCGAGCGAGCCGAACATCTCCAGGGGCCCGTAGACGTCCAGCAGTTCGAAGTCGGGGTACAGAGCCACACCTAGCCGCATTGGCGAGTCCATCCGGTTGAAAGCCGGGCCATTATGCCTGTGCTGGCGACCCGATGGTAAGATGCGGCGCTTCGCTTGGGTGCAGCAAATGGGTTTGAAGATCATCGGTGCAGGATTTGGGCGCACGGGCACGTTGTCCCTCAAGTTGGCTCTCGAGATGCTCGGCTTTGACAAGTGTTACCACATGTTTGAGGTCTATCAGAATCCGGGACACGTTGAGCTATGGCGTGCAGCCGGACGCGGCGAGCCGACGGATTGGGATGCGCTTTTCGAAGGTTACCAAGCGGCCGTCGACTGGCCGACGTGTAATTTTTGGCAAGACCAGCTGAAAACCTATCCCGAAGCCAAAGTGATCTTGTCGGAGCGTGATCCGGACAAGTGGTATGACAGCGTCGTGAATACGATTTATCCGAGCAGTCTGGAAATGCGCAACAGCGATGATCCGGCGGTGCGGCACGGGATCTGTATGGCCTTCGAGCTCATCTGGGACGGTATCTTCGACGGTAGAATGGACGATCGTGCACACGTCATCGCCTGCTATGAAGCGCACAACCAACGCGTCAAAGACACGGTACCCGCCGAACAGTTGTTGGTCTTCGAACCGGGTGAAGGTTGGGCGTCTCTATGTGCTTTCCTAGACGTGCCAATTCCCGACGACGAATACCCCAACACCAACACCACCGTGGAGTTCCACGAACGCCAACGTCTGCGTCGTGAAGAGGGCAACGCTTAGGCGGGTGGTACCCGGCGCTCCGGATAACCGGACCAGGTCCAAGCGTGCGTTAGCCGACTGACTCCGACCATCGTGCCTCCCAAGGCCTTGGGGTGTACGAACAACCCATCGGGATCGTCGCTGCTCCCGGTGAAATCTGTCGGTGCGAGCGTTTGCAATCGTTCCCTCAGGGGTGCGATGTCATCGGTTTCGATGTAACACATGTATAGGCTAGGTCCGAAGCGCTCGAAGTAGCGGCCCATGGTTTTGGTTGCATCAAAGGGGTTGATGGTTTCGATCCGGTGTAGCTTTGCCGCGTCAAAGAGTGTGAGCGCACCCCGATAGCCGTAGTCCTCGGATGCAATTTCGACGAACGCAGCCTGATCCAGACCAAAGACACGGGCTATGGCACTTGCGGCAACGTCGGCATCATCGGTGAGATGCGTGGCCTCATAAAGGTTGTTGACGAGCCCGACGCGATGACGCTCCGCGGCAGGCGAGAGCAACACGTTGAGCCCCGGGATGCCAAGCTCAGAATCGGTCAGCAGGCATTGTTCCCCGAGTTCGATCCCGCTTATGCCTTGCTTTCCAAGGTGCGCTCGCAACCCTTCGAGATCGTGGGCGGCAACGCCTACAGCGAACGGCCCGCCCCGACCCGTTGCGAGGTGGTCTTGAACGAGGCCGGCCCCAGTCGGTTCCAACACTTCTACCAGTGAGACACCCACTTGCACGGTTGCGCGCTTGGCATTCAGCGCCGGTAACGCATCGGTGCCCATCCATTCACCAGCGAAGATCTCACACCAGCGACGCGCCGTGGCTTCGGCGTTGCGATTGGTCAGCTGTATTCGGTCGACGTGGTCGAGCATTTCCTTAATCCTCTTGAATGTTGAGTAGCCAACGCATGAGCAACGTGGCAATAACGGCTCCGGTGAGCTGTGCGGCCACGAATCCGCCAATGTGTTCGGGCTGAATACCTGAAAACGTGTCGGTAAAGCCGCGCGCGATGGTTACGGCCGGATTGGCGAACGAAGTAGATGCAGTAAACCAATAAGCTGCCGTGATGTACAAACCAACCGCATAAGCGACTGCTTCTTGACGCCAGCGCAAAACACAGATGATCGTCGCGACCAGGCCGAACGTGGCGACGATTTCGGCGAGCCATTGACCACTTCCGGTGCGTGCGTTGTGAGACGTCTGCAGCAGAGCCTGTTCGAACATGCCGTGGGCCAACCAGACGCCCAAGATTCCTCCAACGATCTGTACCAGCCAGTAGGGCAACGCGTCCTTGAAGGCGATATCTCCTTTCAACAGAAAAGCGAGGGTCACCGCCGGATTGAAGTGGCCGCCGCTCAACGGACCAAACATCAGGATCAAGACGACGAGGATGGCGCCGGTAGCGAGGCTGTTGGCCAACAACGCTATCGCATCGTTCCCACCCGCGAGCCGATCGCCCATGATGCCTGAGCCTACGACCGTGGTGAGCAGCAACAGCGTGCCGATGAACTCGGCCGTCAACTTGCGGCTGAAGGGCACCTTTGTAAACCTCTCGCGCATTCAGAGCTTCCCGCGCTCAAGGGCAACCGCCGACGTCGCTACAACATTCTTTTGTGAGGTACCCCACCAGATCGTTCATCCTGCGATAGTTAGCGACGCATTTTAGTACCCGACCTTCGCGATTCTGCGACACCAGACCGTGGTTCACGAGGTGCGCGATGTGATGAGAAAGCGTTGAGCCGGGAATCTTCAAGCGGCTCTGCAACCGTCCGACGGGTAGACCGTCCGGGCCGGACCGCACGAGAGCGCGAAAAATGGAAAGCCGCGTGTCGTTACCGAGGCTCTCCAGGCACCCAGCTGCGTCGCCGATGTTCATGGCGGGTTGCCTCCTATTGGCAACGACATTATTTCTATAGAACTAGAAATAACGAAATAATATTGGCAAAGTGTTCATATTTCGACTAAAGTCGAAATATTATTGCATTCTGGAGAAATCGTCATGCGATTACAACTCGCGCTAAATGTATCGAACCTCGAAGAGGCGATCCCGTTCTACCAGAAGATGTTAGGGGTCACGGTCAACAAACGCGAGCCTGGATATGCCAACTTCGTCGTCGACGACCCCGCCTTGAAGCTCGTGCTGTTCGAATCTGGAGATTCCGTCAACAAACTCAACCATCTCGGGGTCGAGGTTTTTGACGACGCAGAAGTTGCAGCGGCTGGCGAACGTTGGCGAGCGAATGGACTCGAACCTGATGACCCTACTGAAGAAGTTTGCTGTTATGCCAAGCAGAACAAGGTGCAAACCTTCGACCCCGACGGCACGATGTGGGAGTGGTACCGAGTCATCGAAGATGTGCCTGCCAAGATAGGAACCAGCGCTCGCGCACGCGACTGCTGTTAGGGTGCGATCAGTGTTTGGAACAATTGAATCGCTCTCAATTCGTATCCCGCATGGAGCTGTTTGTTAGCGGCCAGCTGAACGATATCATCTGTGCTGAACCACTGTAGATCCAACAACTCGGACTCGTCGTAGTCGTGTATCTCCTGGTCGAGCTCCGCGGCAAACACTTTATGTAGGGCGTGCTTGTAGCGGAAGTCGCCGACTTCCTTGAAGTCGGTCAAGTGTACGTCCAACTCTTCTCGTAGTTCCCGTGCAACCGCGTCTTGAGGTGTCTCGCGCCATTCGATGTTGCCACCGGGCAATCCCCACCGCCGTTCTTTGGCCGCCCAAAAACTCGAATGTACGGCTAGCAGATAGCGATCCCCGTAGTAGAGGATGGCCCGTGCCGTCTTGTACTTGATCGCCATCCATAACTACCGCTTTAGCGGACGGGAGGGTACCACGAGGCGCTGATGCCGTAGGTCAGCGAGCCGCGTCGTTACATTTGGCTACAACTGGACACCTGGTTTTACACCAACCGCCGCGCGTAGTGATACATTGGTTCAACTGCCGCCGCAACGCGTTGTTGGTCGTAAGCGTTGTGGGATGCCATTGATGAGAGAGAACCACACCCGGATGCAGACGGACTATCATTTTCTGTTGGATCGGCGATTCTGTATCAAAGATCAGGAGTACGCCGTTAGGGAAATTGCCGACGTAGATGGCATTTCCGTCGTCAAAGCCGAGCGTTTTCCGAGCCTCTCGCAGCCAGATGCCTGCCGGCTTTTTGCGATAGGCCAGGTCGTTGAATCGCTCATCATCGATGAGGAAATCGAGCTCTTGGAACCGAGTTTCGCCAACCTCTCGTAACCCGATCAGTCCAGGCTGCCAGCATGGTCGACAGCGCCTTGCAGGCAGCGTTCGAATACCCAGTTGAAGTTAGCGTTGCTGAACGGTTGCGGTCGCCAATCGGCTGTGAGCTCGACGATTGCGGCGCCGCGTGCCAAGCAAGCGATCGCGTAGATCCGTCGCTCGCCGGATGTTGGGGGATGCCCAAGGTAGTATTCGAGCATCTGCATCTCGATCTCATGGCGTTGCCTGGGTGGGTGGCTCATCACTAGAAAATAGGCGACGTCGAATAGGCCGTTACCGATTCGAGGTCCTTGCCAGTCGAAAACGGCTGCTCGACCGCCCGCGGGTCGCAGCGGGAGGTTTTCTAGGTGCGCATCTCCATGAAGTAACCCTTGATGGTCTCCCAACGGACGTAGGCAAGCGTGTCCTTGACCCACCAGCGCATCGCCGATGAGGGTGAATTCAGGGAACATGTCGTTGAAGATTCGCCTATTGAGAGACCACGCGCGATCGAAACATTCCGACAGACGGCCGCGGAAGGTTGCGTCAGCGAAGTTGGGTATCCAAGTTGGCGGTGCTTGAACGGCGTGTATTTGTCTAAGCGTGTCGAGTGCGGTTTTGGTGTGGTGAAGCGTCGCCCCCGCGTGCCAGTCGAATGGCTGGTAGTCGACGTCTTCCAGCAGGATGTAGTCATCGGACTGGGCCCAGCAACGCGGTAAGCGTGCGTCTAGCTGGCCGGCGACCTCCTTATAGAAACGACCTTCCAGCGCAAATGACTCACCAATGCGAGTCTGGCGGTCGGCGTGCGGACGTTTCAGGATCAAGCTGGTTGGCAGTTTTGCGTCGCGTCGGTAAGAGATATGCAAGCGACTGACCTCGGAGCTGAACACGCCCAACACTTCGGCGCGTAGGTCGACCACGTCGGCGCCTAAGAGTGTGCCTAGCCAGGCTGCGTCGGGTTCCATTGATCGAAGGTCAGATAGCTCAGACGATGCCTGGCTTGACACGGTAGTGGTTGGTTGCCTGCTCGTAAAGCTGAGCAATCCGTAGAAGTTCGAAATCGCCCCGGGGTCGACCGACGATCTGTAGACCCACGGGCAACCCGGCCTTGGTGAAACCACCTGGCACCGAAATCGCGGGCAGCGACGTGACCGAGATGACGCAGCATACGGTCATCCAATCGATATAGGTTGCGAGCGGTTGGCCGTTGATTTCTCGTACCCATTCGTCCTCGATGTCGAAAGGGGCAACCTGTGCTGCTGGACACAAAAGCGCGTCGTAACGCTGAAAGAATCGTACAACGCGGTGGTAGATTCTCCTGCGCTCCACGTCCGCCTGAATGAGCTCGGTTGCGGTGAGTTCGAGGCCTTTCTCGATGTTCCAGATGGCCGTGTCTTTGGCGTGCTCCCGCCAAGTGGGCAACCGTGTGTCAAGCTCGCGTCCGAGCACTGCGAGATTCGCCGCTCGTTGAACTTGAAACACGTCCATGGCGCCGCTTAGATCAGGACACGCATGCTCCACGCTCGCCCCCAGCTCGGCAAAAGTCTCGCCTGCGAATTCGATGCGCTGTTCTACCTCTTTGTCGATGGGCAGTCCGCCGAGGTTTGGGCTGATGGCTAGCTTCAATTTCCCGGCATCCCGGTCGAGCGGTGTGGCGAAGCTATCGCCCGGCTCTGCCAGAGACAGGGGATCGGGTGCGTAGTAACCAGCTTGGGTCGCCAACAGCATGGCGACGTCGCCAACCGTCCGCGCCATAGGTCCGCAGATCGATAGTCGCGCCAGCCAGCCAAAGGCACGAACGTCGGGAACGCGCCCCATCGAAGGTCGCATACCGACGACGTTGCAAAACGACGCCGGATTTCTGAGCGACCCGCCCATATCGCTGCCGTCGGCGACCGGCAGCATGCCGGTCGCCACAGCGGCAGCGGCCCCGCCAGAGCTCCCGCCGGCCGTTTTGTGCAACGCATAGGGGTTGTGAGTCGCCCCAAACAAGCTGTTGAACGTGTTCGAGCCGAGCCCGAATTCGGGCACGTTGGTCTTGCCGATGAAGATCGCTCCAGCGCGGCGCATCCGAGCCGCAAGCTCGCCGTCCTGGTCCGCCACTTGGTCGGCATAAGGCACGAAGCCAAAAGTCGTCGGAAAGCCTTGTACCGCCTGCAGATCCTTGACCGCCATCGGTAGACCGCCGAGCATGCCGGCCTCGTCGCCGCGTGCCAGTGCGTCGTCCTTGCGGGTGGCCTGGCGCAAGGCGGATTCGCGGGGTAGCAAATTGACGATGGCGTTGAGGTCCGGATTCAACCGCTCAATTTGGTCGTAGCAGGCCGCCATGAGATCGTGGCAAGAGAGTTCACGCCTGCGGATCGCCCGCGTGAGTTCGCGCGCGCCCTGCCAGATCAGCTCGGTCATTTTTTTGGCGTTTCGTCGCTGTCCGGCGGGTTCGGGTTGTTAGTTTCGAAGGCTTGGCGCATGAGGTTCAACGGATTCAAGTCGTTGAGTTGCCGCATGCGCTGGCGAAACTGGTCTTGATGGTCGAGGAAAGTCAGTATCGATTGTTCGATATAGCGGGAAGCGACACCCCCCAGTCGGTCGCCGTAGAAACGAATGATTTGCTCTATAGCCCGGTTCGTGAGCACCGGTTCGTGCCCTTCGGCTTCTTGCTCGGAGAGGATCTGCATCAACACGGCCCGGGTTATGTCGGTGCCTACTTTGCTTTCCTCGACGTGGACACTCTCGCCCTCGACGATCAGTTTGCGCACATCCTCGATCGTGACGTATTGGCTGTCCGTGGTGTCGTACAACCGCCGGTTGGGGTATTTCTTGAGGTGGTGCATGACCTTAGCGTCGGGGTACGGATTCCGGTTTTGGATAAAACAGGTGCCGGATACCGCAGTGACGGTCAAACTTCGCCCAGGAGCCCGGCCGCTGGCTAAGCCGGTCTGCGATGACGTGCAGTACGAGTGGGTGTAACGCCATACCGCTGTGACTGCCGATCACTTCGATGTTTTCCGTGTGATCTGACTCCGCTTCGATGCAGGTTTGCCAGGCGACGATACCGTCTGACTTGCTGTAGATGGCGCTCGTCGGTACCGCTGGTGGCAGCTGTGGGTCTCCATCGACTGCGCGATCACGCATTTCTTCGACGGTGAGCCCGGACATGGCCTCGAAGAGTCGAGCCACCAACGGGTTGGTCGAGCTGCGATCGGTTGCGCGGAATGGGCTGGCCAACGTGATCACGGAGCGTACGGACTGCGGGAATCGTCGAGCCAGGTCACGGCCAAACACACCACCTAGGCTTTGACCGATAATGGAGACGGGTTCGTCATAGGCTTGCGCTATCTCGGTGAAGCGTCGCCTGAGCTTGTCTTGTTTGGCCGGTTCCCCGGTGTTCTGGCCCAGCTTCCAGGGTAAGGCGAGATAACCAAGTTGGGTGATGAAGCGTCTCAATAGCAACGTTGAAGAATCGTTGGCGGTGAAACCCGGAAGAACCAAAACGGGGTGTCCATCGCCGCGCGGGGCGCTGGCGAGTAGCGATATCCACGAACAAGAAAGGGAGGAGAGTTCAGCGAGGACGCGGGGTACCTCGGTGGCGGCAAACCACAGGGAGGGAGGCTTGGACCGGTGTTGAGTGACTTCGACTTCCTCGTACACGGGGTATCCTAAACCGAAGGTTCGATCAAGTGTGGCTAATAAATGCGATCCGGTCAATTATTGATGTTGCGGTGCAATAATGTTATTCAACCTGCCTCGCGCAGGAGACGCCTGGCGATGGTGCACTGCACGATCGAGGGCCTCTAACGGCTCAGATCGTGACTCTTTTGGGGTGCAGGAGACGCCCTCTCATTCTGAGACACGTTATAATAAGGGGTCTGTAGACCGATTTTCTTGTTTTTTGAAAAAATTCCCATAAAGTGTTGCATTGCACAATTGTGTGGTGCACAATACTCCCCATTGTGCGTTGCAACATAACTCTGACGCATGGGAACTAATTAACACTCTAACTATAGGAGAATTGGAATGAGCGTATTGGAAAGACAAGTCAATCTGGGTCGTGAGCTGTTCGAAATAAACACCGGCACGGTTCGTCGCCTGGTAGAACTGCAGACCGAAAGTTTTCAAAAGTACTTTGAGACGAATCAAGAGTTCGCCGCGAAGTTGCCCGAGATCAAGGACGTCAGTTCCTTCGTAGAACTTCAGCGTGAGTATGGCCAAGCCGTATGGGAAGGCATTCAGGACGGCTGGAAGGCCAGAGGCGAAGTCGTTCGCGAAGCCGTAGAGAACGCTGGTTCTTTGGTACGCGACTCGTTCAGCACTGAAACCGAAGAAGTAGCTGCACCGAAAGCCAAGCCTGCTGCAAAAGCTGCCGCTTAACTAGAAAAGCAACGCATTGGGAACCCATCGGGATCCCTTGAGGTACCCAAAAGCCAACGCGCTTGAACGGGTGTCGATAGCTCCTAAAGGTCCGCCAGCGATCATGTTGGCGGACCTTTTTTTTACCCTCCCGCACCGAATTGATCTGCGCCCTGTGGCCGTTTCGGGCGAGAAACAGCGCTGTCCTTACCCCAAAAATGCGGTTAGGGTGGCTTGAACGCTGTTTTCAATGTGGAGGGGAAGGGATGGCAAGTTACATCATGCTCAGCACGCTGACAGATGAGGGTCGCAAGACCTTGAAGGAGCGTCCGGACAGACTTCAGGCGGTCAACAAAGAAGTGGAGGCGATGGGTGCGCGCGTACGCGCCCAGTACGCGGTGTTGGGTAGCTACGACTTTGTCAACGTGATCGATGCACCCTCCAACGAAGTGATGGCGCGCATCGTGATGGAGCTTGGCGCTCGGGGCACCATCAAAGTGACGACCATGCCCGCCATGCCGATCGATGAATTCGTCGAAATGCTCTCTACCCCGTTGGAGGGTTCGACGAAGAGTTCGCCCGACGAGGGTGCCAGCGGCTAGCTCGACAGTCGTTAGAAGCGGTCATGTCGCACTACGTCCTATTGATGAAGTACCACTCCACGGGCTTCAAAGCCATCAAGGAGGACCCCCAATTTCTCTCACGCGTGCATGAAGCCATCGAGCGTTGGGAAGCGAAAGTACTCAGCAGTTATCACCTGCTCGGCGCGTGGGATCAATGCACGTTCATCGATGCGCCAGACAACTTCAAGGCCTATCGAGCGACGCTTGCTCAAG
This sequence comes from Gammaproteobacteria bacterium, assembly GCA_027297435.1. Lineage (GTDB taxonomy): Bacteria > Pseudomonadota > Gammaproteobacteria > Pseudomonadales > Azotimanducaceae > Azophilus. Next base: position 18,485 of record JAPUIA010000275.1, read on the forward strand.
AACTCAGCACGACGGCGGAGATGCAGATCATGCCGGCCATCGATCTGCCGCTGTTCCAGCGCTTGCTCCAGCAATCGGCCGAAACCGAAGGTCCCCACGATTGGCAGATTCGTTGGTGGGCGCGTATCACCCGAATGCTGATGTACGACTACAACTACGGTCGGTGGGCCCGCAAGTACTTTACCGAGCACATCGTGACAGGTAAGGAAAAGTTTGACGGGTTGCAGGGGCCTTGCGTCATCGTTTCGAATCATGCGAGCCACTTCGATCAGTTCTGTCTGATGAAGGCGATTCCGCGGCGAATTCGCACCAACTTGTTTTTCGGCGCGGCTGCCGACAGGTGGTTCATCAAGGGTCGCAAGGAGGTCAGGCTGCGACCCTGGTATCAGTCTCTGGTCAACGGCGCCTATCCGATCCACCGCGGAGGCGGGTCAAAGACGTTGGACTACCCGAAATGGCTGCTGGATAAAGGCGCGAACCTGATGCTGTTTCCCGAGGGTACGCGCTCACGTGGGCGACATCTTTCGAAGTTCAAGCACGGCGTGTCCATACTCGCACTCGAGAAAGGCGTGCCCGTGGTGCCGATCTACATGGCCGGATTGAAGACGATCCGCCCGCCGGGGGCGGGAATGGGAGACGCGGTCCCCGGACCGGTTGCCGCACACGTGCTCGATCCGATCTATTTTCCGGAGGGCACCACGGTTCCCGACGCCACGCGTACGATCTTCAAGGCGATGCAGGCCGTACACGAGCGAGTTTTGGAACACGGTGACGCGGCAGCGCATCCCGATTGGACAGTGAGCTAGATTCGATCCAACCAAGCGATCAAGTCGTCGATCACGGCATCGCGGTTGGTCTCGTTGAACATCTCGTGGCGACCGCCCGGGTACAGTTGGTAGTCGACCTTGAGATCAGCAGCGCGATACTTGTCGAGAAGCCGTTGCAGGTTCTTCTCTTCACCGTGCACCGGATCGTCTGAGCCGGAGAAAACGTAGATTGGCAGGTCTTTAGGGATCGTCCCCACGTTGGCGCGGCGCGCGGCTTCGCGGGCACCGTTGGACAACAACACCAGGCTACCGGCTCGTAACACGCCGCCGCATTGTGGATCGTCCACATATTTCTGGACTTCCGCTGAATCTCGCGACAGCCATTCGAAACCGGTAGCGGCCTCGCCATCGAAGGCTTTGTTGGCCTTCGCGAACAACAGGTTTTGTAGCACCTCGCTCTCCGCGGTCGGTCCAAGGCGCCAAGTCTCGAAGCGCGCGACTAAGCCGGTGATCAACGCCTGCAAGGGATTTGCGATTCCGGGAGACCCGGAAAGCACGGCGCCATCGAGTGTGTGGCCGTAACGGTAGAGATACTGCTGAGCCAGCATGGCGCCCATGCTGTGTCCGACGAGCACGCGTTTGAGAGTCGGGTGGTTTGCGTCAATGCGCTCGTTCAAGCGCTTGGCGTCTTCCAAGGAGAAGTTCCACCCGTCTTCGCCCATGTCGCCGAGCCGATCGGGATCCGTCGTACCGTGACCTCGGAGATCATTGCCGTAGACGACGTATCCTGCTTCGTTCAGACGTTTCGCCACTCGGTCGTAGCGGCCGATGTGCTCTCCCATACCGTGGGCGATCTGTACCGCGCCTTTGAGATGGCCGCTTGGGCGCCAACAGCGGGTGTGGATCGACTTGCCGTCCGAACCCTCGAGTTCGAACATCTCCACCGTCACCCTGTAAAGTCTCCGTTGGCGAGCAGATGGTCGATGGCGTACGCCACGCCGCATTCGTCATGGCGCAGACTGACGAAGGTGGCCGCCTCTTTGACCTGGTCTTCGGCCTGGCCCATCGCTACGGCGGCACCGGCAATATCGAACATTGCCAGGTCGTTCTCGGCATCACCGAACGCCACCACGGTACTCGGTTCAAGATCGAGATGGGCGCATGCCGCGCTGAGCGCGGCGCCTTTGGTTGCTGCTTTGCCGGTGATGGTAATGATGATCCGACCGGTCGGACCGATCGAATCGAAAATGTTCACGCTGTCGGAGAAGCGCGCTTGCAGCTCATCTTTGATACGAGCGTTCGCCTTCGTCCCTTGTATCGCGCCGATCCTGGGTAGGTTGTGCGGTTCCAAAATGAGCTCGGGAACCCAATGCATTTCCGCGCCCATGGCGGTCATGTCCGGTTCGCCGTCCAGTTTCAGTAGTACCCGGTCGCCGACGGTGACCGTGGCGATACAGCGTTCCGCGTTGCAGATTCGGAATAGCTCCTGGGTGAAGTCTGCGGGCAGACGTTCGTCAAACACATCAGTGTCCGTTGCCGGCTCGTAGACTTGCGCGCCGGAACACGCGATGACCGGACCGGTAAGCCCAATTTCACCGGCGATGCCGAGTGCCATCTCCTTCCACCGGGCGGTGGCGATGATGATCTGAAAACCGGCGTCGCGCGCCTTCCGCACCGCTTCGAGGTTGGCCGCGGGTAGGTCTTCGCCGGTTAACAAGGTGCCATCCAAATCGATGGCGAGTGCTTGATATTTCATCGAGAATCATCGTGTTGTAATGCAACATGCATGTCAAACGAGTGACCCGAAACGGTGGTAGAAGGGTATGCTTGTGCCGCTCACAAAGGGGGTCCGCGCCCACGGGATCAAGGAGGGTGGATGGCGACCGGGGAAGATATTCTGCGCTTTTTCAATTGGCGGCTGGATGTGCAGGACCGGCATCAGGCGGCGGACGATGAGGAGCTGTCGGATGCCTTTGCCCAGCGTGCAGCCGAGGTGCGGGAGTCCATCGAATTTGTGCTCGACAGCGGCCTCAACGAAGGCGCTGAGGCGGCCCTAGGTGCGCTCGCCGAGGAGGACATGGGAGACTTTTGCATCATGGTCGACCTAGCCCAAGGGGTCGTCATCCCCGAGGTCGAACCGTTACGCAAAGTGACCGCCGAACACCTTGGCGAGTTTCTCGAAACCGAACCCTGGCATTCGTTACTGGTCGACAATGACGTAACGGTAGCCATTGCGATGCTGGAGGATGTTGCCGTACGGGTCGACGAAGGACCCTGGTACCGGGTGTGCCCAAATATGGCGCGGGTCGTCGCTGGCGTGCTGGACAAGGTCAACGCAGAGCAGATGCAGCGTTTTGTGGGCGAGATAGAGGCGGTCAAGACCCGTACCGGCGTGCGGTTGCCGGACGATGTCCTGGATCTGGTTGTAAACCTGGTTGCGAGCAATTCGGAGCGTCTGGGGATGCGACCGCCGTCGATCGTTTGACCCAAACCAAAACCGGGCTGGAGGCGACTGTTACACAACCGATGCCAATAACAATAGAGCGGGAGCCTACATGCTGGATATCCAGGATCTGAATAAAACCTACCCGAATGGCGTCCAGGCGCTGGACAACGTGAGCTTGACCATCCCAGCGGGCATGTTTGGCTTGCTCGGGCCGAACGGCGCCGGCAAGTCGACCCTCATGCGCACCATCGCCACGCTACAGGACCCCGATTCCGGCGGTATTCGGCTGGGCGACATCGACGTGCTGAAAGACACGACCGAGCTCAGAAAGCGCCTCGGCTACCTTCCCCAAGAGTTCGGTTCTTACCCGCGCACGTCGCCGGACGTCATGCTGAATCACGTAGCTGTCTTGAAGGGCATCACCAACAAGGGCGAGCGCAAGGATCTGATCGAGCAGTTGTTGGTCAAGACCAACTTGTGGGATGTCCGCAAGAAGAACGTGGACACGTTCTCCGGCGGTATGCGCCAGCGTTTCGGCATCGCTCAAGCGCTGATCGGTTCGCCGGAACTGATCATCGTCGATGAGCCGACCGCCGGTTTAGACCCGGCCGAGCGCCGTCGTTTTCACAATCTGCTGGCCCGCATCGGTGAGGATGTGGTCGTTATCCTATCGACCCATATCGTGGACGACGTCTCCGAGCTGTGCCAGAACATGGCCATCATGGGCGAGGGACGAATTCTCATAGAAGGCCAACCCCAGACCTTGGTGGACAGGTTGAACGGCCGGCTTTGGAGGCGCATGGTCGGCAACGAGGACGTAGCCGGATTGCGAGCCCGTTTACCCATTGTATCCACCCGGCGAATTGCCGGTGAGATCGAAATTCGCGTGGTCGCTGAAAGCCAACCGGAGGGTGGCTTAGAACCTGTGACGCCGAATCTGGAAGATGTGTATTTCGCAACCCTCCTGCAGCATGGCATGGACGTGGATATCGACTGATGTTCTGGGAAATCCTCAAGTTTGAATGCCGCTATCAAGCGCGATCGCCGCTGTTTCTGATCCTGACTACGGTATTTTTTCTGTTGTCGTTCCTGGCGATGGCATCAGAACAGGTCTCCATCGGAGGTGTGGGGTCCAACCTCAATCTGAACGCCAATTTCACGGTGATCGTCACCCAGTACGTACTGGGGTTGTTTGGCATGTTACCGGCGGTGGCCATCGTCGCGAGCGCCGTGACTCGCGACTACGAGGCCAAGACCGCGGAGTTGTTCTTTTCCAGCGGTGTCTCGGAGCGCGCCTTTCTGTTTGGGCGATTCACGGGCGGATTGCTGTTTTCGATTCTATTCGCGTTGGGCATCTTGCTGGGTACGTTGCTCGGCACTTTCATGCCGTGGCTCGATCAAGAACGGGTTGGTGCATTCAGCATCGCCCCGTATTGGTACAGCATCTCGACCGTGATCGTGCCTACGTACTTTGTCGTCTGCTCTATTTTCTTTGCGGTCGCCGCATTGTCCCGATCGATGCTCTACGCGTTTGTGGCGTCGCTGGGGTTGATCGTCGCCTATGTCGTGGTGGCAGCCAATACGGATCAGGAAACCATCGGCCTCACCGCGCTACTGGAACCCTTCGGGATCATTTCTTTTTCGGAAATGACTCGTTACTGGACGGTCGCGGAACGCAACTATGCGGTACCGGATGTTGCTGGCCCATTGTTGACCAATCGCCTCATCTGGCTCGGTGTAGGGTTGGTTGCCTTGTTTTACACGGCTTGGCGCTACCGTTTCAATCTGAATCCGGGGTTTAGGTTTAGACGCAAGAAGCTACCCAAAATAGTTGAAGAGCCTGAAGTGCGGACCGTCGAGGTGAGCCAAACATTTGGTTTTGCAACCACGCTTGCCCAGTTTGCTTCGCAGCTCAAGATGGATGTCCGCGGCGTCCTGAAAAGCATCCCGTTCTACATCATCTTAGGGCTTGGCTTGTTCAACACGATCGCCGGTTTCTTTGGCGTGACCGGCGCGTTTTACGGCACGGATCTGTTGCCCGTGACCGGCGCGCTGTTGACTGCCATAAGTGGTACCTACACGTTGACGTTGGTCATGGTGGTCATCTGGTACTCGGGGGATCTCATCTACAGTGAGCGGCAAGCCGGCGTGGCGGATATCTTGGACGCAACGCCTTACGTCAACGGCGTATTGGTGCTGTCGAAGATCGCAGCACTCTGGTTCGTCATCACGGTGCTCTATCTGGTCGCTATGGGTGCGTCGATGCTCATGCAGGTGTTCAACGATTATCGAAACTTCGAGATAGGCCTTTACCTGCAAGGGCTACTATTCAATATCGGCGGCGGTTTCTACATATTTGCCGTGGTCGCCGTATTCGTCCAAGTACTCGCGCAGAACAAATACATCGGCATGCTTGCGTTCCTCGTCTTGTTCTTGGGCTTGGGTGTGCTAAATAGTTTCGGCTACGAACACAACCTGTATCAGTTGCCGCCGCCCGTCGCCCCGTTTTCGGATATGAACCAATTCGGTCACTACTTTGTGCCGTTGCTGGCCTTCACGGTGTATTGGGCTTTGTTTTGTGTGGTGCTGATCGCGGGTGCGCATCTCTTGTTCCGACGGGGTAGCGTGTATAGATGGAGCGAGCGTCTCAACGCCGCCAAGCTGCGATGGAATGCGGGCGTTGCCTCCATCAGTTTGATCGCCGTGTTGGCGTTTGGCGCAGTGGGTAGCTGGATCTTTTACAACACGAACGTGTTGAACGAGTACACCACCGCGGATGAGCGCGAAGAACGCCAAGCGGACTACGAGAAAGCCTACAAACAGTTCGAGATGATGCCGCGTCCTGAGGTTGTCGATATCAGCGCCGAGGTCGACATATATCCTGAGGAACGGCGTCTCGAGTCTCGTGGCCAGGCGGTCTTATTCAACAAACTGACCGAGAACATCGACGAGTTACATCTTTCGGTGTCACCGCTCTTGACGGTCAACGCGATCGAAATGCCAGGTGCTGAATTGACGGACGTCGACGAGGTTCAGGGCTACTACCAATATCGGCTCGTCGAACCACTTGCGCCCGGAGAGCGCCGTACGCTGTCCTGGGATTTGACATGGACCAATCCAGGATTTCCGAACTCGGGATCGACGACTCGCGTCGTGGCGAACGGTACGTTCGTCAACAACACCGAGATCATGCCGCAGATCGGTTACGACAGTGGTCGCGAGCTGGGCAATCCGAACGATCGTCGCGAATACGACCTGCCGCCTGTGCAGCGGCTACCCAAATACGGCGACCCCGAATGGCTTAATGTGAGTCAGATGGGCGTCTCGGAACGCACCGGTTTTCGGACCATCGTTAGCACGGTGGGCGATCAGATTGCGGTCGCGCCCGGTTACCTGCAACGCGAATGGCAAGAAGGCGGACGGCGCTATTTTGAGTACGAGATGGATGCGCCGATCTGGCCTTTCGTATCCTATTCTTCGGCCCGCTACGAGGTGGCCCGCGACGAGTGGCGCTCTAGTACCGGAACGTCCGACGACGTGGCGATAGAGGTCTACTACCATCCGGGGCACGATTACAACGTCGAAAACATGATTCGCGGCACCAAGAAATCCTTGGACTATTTCACCCAAGAATTCTCGCCGTACCAATATCGACAGTTCCGCATCTTGGAGTTCCCGCGTTACGCAACGTTTGCCCAGTCGTTTCCGAATACGATTCCGTACTCCGAAGGCATCGGGTTCATCGCCGACCTACGTGATCAGGATGACATCGATGTCGTGTTCTACGTGACGGCGCATGAATTGGCGCACCAGTGGTGGGCGCATCAGGTCATCGGCGCGCGCATGCAGGGTATGACGGTACTCGTCGAAACTCTCGCTCAGTACTCGGCGCTCATGGTGATGGAGCGAGAGTACGGCCCGGAAAAAATACGGCGCTTTTTGAAGTACGAGTTGGACAACTACCTCCGCTCGCGGGGTGGTGAACTGATCGAGGAGTTGCCCCTTAGCCTCGTCGAGAACCAGCCATACATCCACTACCGGAAAGGCAGCGTGGTGATGTACGCGCTCAAAGATGCGATTGGCGAAGACAAGATGAACCTGGCGCTGCGCAGGCTGATCGACAAGTTCGCTTTCAAGAGCAGTCCGTTTCCGACGACGGGCGATTTGCTTGCGGAGATTCGCGCCGTCGCCGGACCGGAACACCAGAAGTTGATCACCGATCTGTTCGAGAGGATTACCTTGTACGACCTCAAAGTAGCCGAAGCTTCGGTCGAGGAGACCGCCAACGGTTATGACGTGACCGTGACGGTAGAAGCCAGACAATTCGAGGCTGACGGCAAAGGTGTCGAAACGGAGGTGCCGCTCGAGGTATACGTCGACATCGCGGCGTTTCCCGAGCCCAGCGGTGAGCTCGCCGAATACTTCCTGCCTGAGCCGTTGTACGTCGAGAAATATTTGCTCACGACCGGCAGCCAATCGTTTACGTTTTCCGTATCCGAACAACCTGTGAGGGTCGGCGTGGATCCTTATACAAAGCTCATCGATCGCTATCCAGACGACAACATGCACAATCTATAACCTGCGGCCGTATTGTTAGGCGCGGTCGAGCGCCCACACGGTGACCTCGACGGGTTGTTTGAGGAACAACCCGCCGCCGACGTTCATGAACTCTTTGGCTAACCTTTCGCGATACCAGGTTGAGGGCCTGACATGTTGCTGTAGATCCGTGCGATCCGGGTCGCAGTGTTCTAGGTCCTCGTGGGTGAGTGCACCGCAATACAACGCGCCCCGACTCAACCTGCCGAGGTTGTCCAGCGCCTTGGTGCACGTCTGGTCATCCAGATAGGGGAGCACGTCGTTGCAAACCACTAGATCGTAAGCCGTTGTGGCCTCGTAAGTTTCCACAGAGCCGCGCTTCCACCCGTAACGCTCACAGAGGTAATCGCTGTACTCCACGCCCTGGCAACGCGCGCGCGGAAACGCATGCTGCAGTGCCCGCAGCAACGTGCCGACACCGCAGCCTATGTCGACGATACTGGCGATCGGTATCTGGAGGTGTTTGAGGTAGGCGGCGATAAACGCGGCCTGGCGTTTGACGGCGGCCGGGGATACGGCCCGCGTCAACGGGTTTCGATAGAAATGATCGTAGTAGGCCTTGTCGAAACGGCAGCGCGTCACGGTAATAAGGTGTCACCCGGTGCTTGACCAACGCACAATACCGTAAAGTAGGGTTCCGGAGGACCATCCATGAACATCGATACGTTTTTTACGGATCACTGGCGCGAGATCGAAGACGAACGCGTCGCCCGATATGAACAGATGTTCGTATGGCGTGAAGGGCAACGTGCGCTGCTTGCCCCGGCGGAAATCGGCACTGGCCAGCGCGTTTTGGATGTCGGCGCCGGTCCGGGCTACTTTGCGCTGGCGCTGGCCGATATGGTGGGCGCAAGCGGTAGCGTCGATGGCGTCGACATCAACGCGAGGTTCGTGGGTGATGCAAACGAACGAGCCGCCGCGCTGGACAACGTGCGGTTTCATCAGGTAGAGAATCACGTTCTGCCGTTTGACGATGGTTGCTTCGATCGGGTGATCTGCAAAAATGTACTCGAGTACGTTCCGGACTTGCCGGCATTGCTGACGGAATGCCGCCGCGTCCTGCAGCCTAGTGGTCGGATTCACGTTATCGACAGTGACTGGGGGTTCGTCGTCGTCGAACCGTGGGACAAGCCAACGGTCGATGCTTTTTTTGACGCTGCGGCACCCGCCTTCAACGAACCCCATATAGGTCGTCGCATTCCGGGTTTGCTGGCAACTGCGGGTTTTACCGACGTGGGCGTCAAGCTCGCACCGTTCGTCGATCGCGAAGGCACCGGGCTCAACGTGCTGACGAACATGGCGAGCTACATTCGAACCTTAGGCACGCTTCCCGAGGATCGAGTGGCAGAGTTGCTGCAGCAATGCCGCGACGGCATCGAGCACGGTACCTATCTTTTCTGTCTGCCGCAGTTTCTGGTGACGGCCAGCAAGTGAGGGTATGCTCGAAATTCTGGGGAGTGCGATGGACCTAGTAACAGAACTCACAGAAGCGCTCGGTGCGGACTCCGTGTTGACCGGCGATGACGTGCACAACCGTTCGGCTGGGGTGTGGCGTTCCGACACGATCAAAGCCAAGGCGCTGTTACGCCCGCGTACCACGGAAGAGGTCAGCGTCGCACTCGAGATTTGCAACCGCCACGGTCAGGTCGTGGTTGCTCATGGTGGTCTGACCGGGTTGGTGGAAAGCGCCATCACGGGTCCCGACGATGTTGCCTTGTCACTCGAGCGCATGAACGCGATCGAGGAGATCAACGTCACCGATCGTACCGCCATCGTACAGAGCGGCGTGGTGTTACAGGCGTTGCAGGAAGCGGTAGACGAGCAGGGTCTTATGTATCCCCTGGACCTTGGCGCCCGCGGCAGCTGTACGATCGGCGGCAACATCTCCACCAACGCCGGCGGCAATCGCGTGATTCGCTACGGCATGACGCGTGACATGGTGCTCGGGCTGGAAGCGGTGCTCGCGGATGGCACGATCGTGTCGTCCATGAATCAGATGATCAAGAACAATGCCGGTTACGATCTGAAGCAGCTGTTCATCGGCACGGAGGGCAGTCTGGGCATCGTCACTCGGGCCGTGGTGCGGCTTAGGGAAAAACCGGCGACGCAAGTGACGTTATTCGTCGCCATCGATGCCTTCGAAAAGTTGAGCCAGTTTCTCAAGGTCATGGACGCTGCCACCAGCGGAGCGCTCTCTGCGTTTGAGGTGATGTGGAACAACTTCTACACGTTGGTCACGACGGCGCCGGCCAAAAGTCAGCCGCCGCTGTCGCATGACTATCCCTACTACGTACTCGTCGAAGCGATGGGTGCGGACGCTGCGGTCGTCGAGGCGGCGCTGGCAGATGCTTACGAGCGCGAGTTGATCGCCGATGCGGTTATCACGCAATCCGAGGCACAACGTCTGCAGCTGTGGGGCATGCGCGACGATGTCGAGCAATGTTTCCGCTACGCGCCCAACTTCACGTTCGATGTGAGCCTGCGGGTGTCGCGCATGCAAGACTACGTCGATGAAGTCAATCGGCGTTTGGCAAGCCACTATGAGGACGTGCACAACTTTACGTTTGGTCACATGGGTGACGGTAACCTGCACTTCGTGGTGTCGGTTGGAGCCGGCGGTCCCGAGCACCGCCGATGCGTAGAGGCTTGCGTGTACGAGCCGCTACGGGACATCGCTGGATCTGTTTCCGCCGAGCATGGAGTCGGTTTGGAGAAAAAGGCGTACCTGGACATATCTCGTAGCGCCGCAGAGATTGACCTGATGCGCACCGTCAAGCGCGCGTTGGACCCGAAGGGCATCCTCAATCCGGGGAAGATACTCGACGTCTAGAGGTCGAACGAATGACCGATCTACACTACCTGACACTTTCCGATGTCTGCCGGCGCGTGAAGAGCGGCGAGTTCACATCCCTGCAGGTGACTGAGGCACTGTTGACGCGGGTCGATGCACTCGACGGCGAGCTGCGAAGTTTCGCGCGAGTCACGCGCGACCAGGCGCTGCAGGCCGCCGAGCGACTCGACGGGGAGCGCCACGAAGGCAAACCGTTGGGGGCGTTGCATGGTGTGCCGATCGCGGTCAAGGATCTGCTCGACACGCGAGGCGTCGTCACCGCTAGCGGTACCAAGGTGATGAGCGAAAACGTGCCCGAAGAAGATGCAACCGTCGTTGCCCGATTGCAGGAGGCTGGCGCGGTGATCATCGGTAAGACGCAATTGACCGAAGGCGCTTTCAGCACCCACCATCCGGATATCGGACCGCCCCGAAATCCGTGGAATCGGGATCGTTGGCCCGGCGTCTCTTCTTCCGGCTCCGGCGTCTCGGTGGCTGCCGGGCTGGCCTATGGTGCGCTTGGGTCCGATACCGGAGGCAGCATCCGTTTCCCCAGCGCGGCCTGCGGGCTCGTGGGTATCAAGCCCACGTACGGACGGGTCAGCCGTCACGGCGCCTTTCCCCTGGCGGAATCTCTGGATCACATCGGGCCGATGACGCGCAACGTCGAGGACGCGGCGAGAATGCTGCAGGTGATTGCCGGTGTGGACGCGCGTGATGCAACGACGATCGAAGATTCGGTACCCAACTATTCGGCCATGCTGGCCACATCGGTCCAGGGGTTCAGCATCGGGGTGGATTGGGAATACGTCTCGACCGGCGTCGATCCTGCCGTTGTTGAGGTGGTACGCGACGCCATCCAGGTCTTCAAGGCGCTTGGGGCGGACCTCCATGAGGTGACGTTGCCTGCCGCATATCGACGGTTGATCAAAGAGTGGGGCATCACCTGTTCGGTCGAGTGCGTTCGAGCCCATCGCGCGACCTATCCATCATGCAAGGCGGACTACGGTCCGGTGTTGGCGGGCTTTTTGGATGCGGGTCTCGCGGCCGACCGCGAAGCCTATGATGCCTTGGAGGCGTTGCGGGTCGAGTTCCGATCCGAATTGGATGCGTTGTTGAATCGCGTCGATGCGTTGATTGTGCCGACCATGATCTCGCCGACACCGACCTGGGAGAGCATCAACAAGATCGTGCAGAGCGACGACGGGATAGCCGATTTCGTCACGTTTACCTCGCCATTCAACTACTCTGGACATCCGACCATCACGCTGCCCGCGGGGCTAGACGAGGACGGCCTCCCCAAATCGTTTCAGCTGGTTGGTCGCTGGTTGGGAGAGCCAAGTTTGATTCGCGCCGGCTCGGTTTACGAGGCGGCGTTGGGTTTCGATGAGCACCCGTTGCCGTGAGGAGGGCCCATGTTGGCAAATAGCGGCCGACTTAGAGGCACCGTCAGCGTAGTACTTCATACACCCTCACTACTGGGGTAGGAGCGGCTTAGGCCGTTGGCAACCGCGATTCTAGAGGTACCTTTAGGTCTAGCACCAACGCCGAACGTTGTCTTTGTAGGTAACGTAGTCAGCGCCAAACGTCTCTTCCATCAGCACCTCCTCCTTGACGACGAAGCGTTGACGGATGATGAAGAAGAACACGGGAAACACGATCCACGGCAGGGGCTCATTGCACACGAACCCCGTGCCGATGAGAAACGCGAACATGCCCGTGTACATCGGATTGCGTGAGAATGCGAACGTCCCGTCGGTCACCAACGCCGACGACTCGGTGAGCGGAACGATGTTCGTCTCGGCTCTCTTGAACTGTATTGCGGCGCTGCCTGCCAAGACCAGGCCTGCACCCATCAAGGTCAATCCCGTCCACAGCGCCCACGGTCCCGCCAACGTTAGGTTCGTGGCGTAGCTCAGCGCCACCATCGCCAGCAGCGCAACAAAAAAGTAGTGCGGGGGCAAGATCTTGGGTGGCGCCATATTTGCGTTCTATGCCTCGTTCAGTGGTGGTACTCGATCCAGCCGTCGAGATCGGCCTGTTGTTCCGGCGTAAGCGCAGTATAGAAACCCTCGAATGCCGGCCTCAATTCTGCGATCGCTTGTTCGCTGCGTCCGAGTATCGATTGCAAGGATGCAAGACCATCGTCTACGGAAGCTAAGCTTACCGCATTGCACGTCTCGACCGCGTCTACCCGCCATCGTTCCAGCACCTCGATCACCGGTTCCAGAGCAATGTCCTGTGCGTCGTCGAGATCCAGTTCGGCGCTTATCGACGCTCGTACGTGGCGCGTGTGTTTAGCGTCCAAGCGGGCACAGTGATCACCGGTGGCCGATGCTCCACCGTGGCGCATCAAGCCGTGGGCGAGTGCCGCTTCGGGCCAAAAGGTCGAAGCGGCGAAGACGCCAATTAGGGTCAATACGGCAAGCGTGGTGAGAACCGTGGTTACGACGATTTGCAATTGGTTCATGGCAGATCCTTGGGTTTCTGATCGAAGGGATCGTGAGCATGATCGACGTACCGGTGTATTAGGTCTCTCAACGATCTCGCTTTGTAACAGTCGATTGCAGAATCGGCTTTTGGCAACAGGTTGTTACCCATTGACCGGGTGGCGGCCGATATAATCGCGCGATGCCGGAAATGCCCCAAATACTGCTGGTGGACGACGACGCTGAAATCCGTCAACTGATCACCGCCTACCTGCAAATGCACGGGTATGAGGTGGTCGCCGTGGGTGACGGACGCGCCATGAGGAGCGCGCTTGGCGAACAAGATGTCGCACTGGTGTTGCTCGACGTGATGTTGCCGGGCGACGACGGCTTGACGCTCTGCCGAGAGCTGCGTGACCTCGGCAACCTACCGATCATCCTGCTCACGGCCCTCTCGGAAGAGAGCGATCGCGTGGTCGGGTTGGAGATGGGCGCCGACGATTACCTCACGAAACCGTTCAGCCAACGCGAGCTGCTTGCACGCATTCGTGCCGTACTGCGTCGCAGCCAAGACCAGCTGGCCGTGCATCGCGTTGCGCTCGACGAAGCGTACGGATTTGCCGGCTGGGTTTTGGCGCCCGCCAAACGCGAACTTAGAAATCCACAGGGTGTCGTCGTGTCGCTGACGGGCGGCGAGTTCGATCTGCTGGTCGCTTTCGTGCGCCACCCCGGACGCGTCATGAACCGGGATCAACTCTTGGAACTCACGAAGGGACGGAACGCTCAGCCGTTCGATCGCAGTATTGATGTTCAGTTGTCACGCTTGCGCAAGAAACTCGGCCCAACAGAACTCATCAAGACCGTACGCGGTGGTGGCTACCTACTCTCGGTGGAAGTGACCGATGGTTGAGTCAAAGAGGCAGCCGGCGAGTCAGTTCACTCGGCTGGCGGTGGGCATCACGGTCGGGTTCGTGTTGCTGCACCTGGGTTTGCACTTCTTCTATGCGCACGAGCGCATGGTGGCGAATACCTTGACGTTTGCCAAGTCGACGTTCGATCGGTCGCTGGCCGTTGCGGAATTGCAACTCACTCATCCCGATATCGCCGCCCGCTTGACGGGACCTGAGTTCAGTTTGGAGAACATCGATGCACCCCTCGTCATACCGCAGCGGCCATGGCCGCATAGCGACGAGGTGCGTGAGGGGTTGTTGGTTTATCTCGACGCGATTGGATTTGTCGGCGCAGCGGATGTGCGATTGTGGTTTGGTGGTGGCAGAGGGCCGCCGCGGTTGGTGATGCAGATACCGATACAGGATCGTTGGCTCAAGGTCGAGGCAGGGACCACCACCACGTCATGGGGGCATAGTATGGCCGGTGTGTTCTGGACCACGATGATTGCGGTCATGGTATGGCTCGGGGTGTTGTGGGCGACTCGACGCGTGACACGGCACCTACCGCGGTTTGCCGTCGCGGCTGAGAACCTGGGCACGACGCGGGTCGCAGACCCGTTGCCTGAAAACCAGGGCCCGCGAGAGATACGCCATGCCAGTCGTGCTTTCAACGAGATGCAGCAGCGCGTGCAGAACTATCTCGAACAGCGAACCAGGATGCTCGCTGCGTTCTCGCACGATCTTAGGACCTTGGTGACCCGCCTACAGCTGCGCACCGCGCTGATCGACGATACCACGCAGCGCGGTAAGGCCGAACAGGACATCGCCGCGGTGACCGCTATTCTCGATGAAAGCCTCATCTATGCACGCGACGAGCAGAGCCAAGAGGCCGATACTGACATCGATCTGTCATCGTTGTTGCAGACACTGGTGGATGGCGCTATAGATCAGGGTCATGTGGCGGATTTTGAAGGTGCAAGCGACGTGTTATGTACGGGCCAACCGAGCGCGCTCACTCGCGCATTTGCGAACCTGATTGATAACGCCATTCACTACGGCAACAGCGCTACCGTACGGTTGGTTGAACACGAGGCGCACCTAGTCGTCGATATTGTCGATCAGGGACCGGGTATTCCGGCGCGTGATCACGAAAAGGTGCTCGAGCCTTACGTGCGCATGGACGCGTCGCGTAGCCGCGAAACGGGCGGTACCGGTCTCGGGCTTGCCATCGTGCACAACGTCGTGACCCGGCACTCGGGTTCGCTCACATTCCATCACGAGTCCGACGGTTTCTATGCAACCGTAACATTGCCCCGCTAGCCCGGGATGCGCTGGTTGTGTCTCATCGGTTTGCTGCTCGTCGGCTTGACGTTCGTCGCGCCCCTCTCGTCGGGGGGCGGTTGGTTCTGGGACATAGGCAACTGGTTGGGGTTCGCGGCCCTTGCCCTGATGCTGTACCTGTTCATCGACAGCGGCCGCGGCCGCGGCGTCAAGCGCCACCAGTCGCTGGCGTGGTTAGCCGTCGGTGCCGCAGGGTGCCATGCGGTCTACTTCGTCGTTTTGGATGCGACCCTCATCGAATACCTAAAACCGACCATGCCCATTTATATGGCCATCGGCATTCTTGCGCTGGTGTTGCTCCTCGTCACGGCTATCACCTCGATAACCGCGGTCCGGAGGCGCTTGTACGCTAATCGCGACGAGTTCAAGAGTCTGCATTGGTGGTTCTCGGCGTTACTTCTCGCCACCGCCGGATATCATGTCATCGGTAGCGCCTTCTACTACAACAACACCCTGCAGATGCTGTTGCTGGCGATATTGTTCGCCGGTTTGGCGCTCTGGTCGCGCTCTCATCTCAGCGTTCCCACGGTCACTCACCGCTCGCCGTCGAGTGCTATCAGGTGGGCTGTCGGCGTGTTGGTGGCGATCGGAATCGTGTTCGTCTTACCGAGAAATCTTTGATGCGTTGGTGGTTGGGGTTCGCTGTGGTGCTCGTGATGGGGATTGTCGGTTTCGGGTTG
The DNA here is from genome assembly GCA_027297435.1 of Gammaproteobacteria bacterium. Classification (GTDB taxonomy): domain Bacteria; phylum Pseudomonadota; class Gammaproteobacteria; order Pseudomonadales; family Azotimanducaceae; genus Azophilus. Next base: position 34,464 of record JAPUIA010000275.1, read on the forward strand.
TCTGATGGTCACAGCGACTTGGTCGCGGCGGCCGAATCGCTGCCGGTGAACTTCGCCCACAAAGACCATCAGGCACAGAATTGTGTGGCGTGCCACCACAATTTCATAGACGCAACGGGTAGTGGCTTATGCTTCGACTGCCACGAGCGGTCTGCAGATGTTGCCTTCCTGATCGAGGCGCAGTTCCACGATCTGTGCCGTGGTTGTCACATGGAGAAGGCGGCGTTGGGAGAGGAGCACGGACCTACCCGGCAATGTCACGACTGTCACGTTCCCGACCCGTTCCCTTGAGGGCCGGTTGCGGCTGAGTAGTAGCAGTTGTGCGCGGCGTCTTCCAGAACGTTTGGTTGAGAACCCCGATCACAAGCACGGCGATCGCGAGATCGGTTACCACATAGGTCGCGATATCGGCGAACGGGTTGCCCATAAAGTTGAGCTCTATCGCGTTGCACAGTGCATAGGTCGCGGCATAGGCAATACCATACTTGACGGGATCGGCCCGATAGATCGGCCATAGCAGCAAGGCTTGTATCGATACCACGACAAAAACCACGGGCACGATGCCGTGTAGCCAGAAATTGCCGGTCACGTCCAGAAAACGGCCGCTGAGATCGAGCCACGTCACCATGCCGATTTCTCCGCCGAGCACGCTCAGCAACCCGACGAAGATGACAAGCGCAAGCTTCACTCGGCTTCGTCGGTGGCGACTGTGAGCGGCACGCCCATAAAACCCTGCAAGGGTAGTTCGCCAAAGTTGATGGCTTGTCCATGGCGCACTGCCTCAGGCAGAGACAAATTGCGATGCTTTACGAGATAGGCCGTCCACAGGTGGCTGGCGCGCCACGCGACGGTGCAATGCAGCAACGTCTTGCCTTCGGATGCGGCCAGCGCCGCGGCAAATCGATCGACCGCCTCTGGCGTGTAAGGCGTATCGGGTCCGCCGAGCGGGATGTGCACATACCGCATGCCGAGTGTCTGTACCTTGGCCTCTTCGTCGAACGGTACGATGTTGCGGTTATCCATCTCGCGGTGTGTGCGCAGGTTGATCACCGTGGTAACACCTTGCTCCCGCATGCGTTCAAGCGCCGGTTGTGTTGGCTGCCCGGCAATGAAAACGTCTCCGGATTTGACGAGTATCTGCTGGAACCCCGCAGCATCCAGCTTCTCGGGAAACGGTGTATCTGCGGATGCAGGTGCTGCCGCGACAAGACAGACCGCGAGCCAACTGCAACACCGCATGAGTGTGTTCATGATGGGTCTTCGGCCATTCGCTTGGTTCTAGATCGCACCCAAAAAAGGCTCAAGCCTCCGGTGGCGATGGCAACGATGAGGGGCGCGGCCAGGTCGCTCGGGACGATGATCGGTACAGGCAGGGAGGTGCTTAGTACGGCTACCACCACGAAGGGGCCGGTCGCGAGTAGGAACCCAATCGCCGAAACCGTAACCTTGAGTTTGGGTGCGATGAGTGACGGAACCGTTACAAGACCCATCGCAGCGAGTATCACACCCGCGTAGATGATCGTCTCGAGTGCGGTAGTGTGCCAGGAAGCCACGCAGGAACTGGCCGCAAAGCTATCGGCGGCACAGTTTTGGTCGGCGATGTCGACCGCGAACAGTCCCCCATAAATCACGATTGTCACGACCAATGCGGCCGATACGGGTACCAGCAACCACCGTAGAAAAGTCATTCTGTCTTCCGCTGCCAGAGCAGTGGCAATGTCTTACGTTTTTGCCTGGGAATCAAGAGCACCTCTGACAACCTCGCGTTCGGCCGTCCTCCTTTCGGCCGTCAGGGATTCGGAAACCAACTCGCCGGTCTCTTATGGTAAAGGAGGAGTTGCCCCAGAGACGACCGCGGCAATCGGAGATTGCGGGCCCTGACGCCTGCAGGGGTATCGCCTGCAACGCGAAATGACAGCGATCGGTTCAAGGCAAAACAGGCCAATCCGTTGGCCCAACGAGCAGCAAGCGCTAGGTACGCAATTTGTACCGCTGAATCTTACCCGTGGCCGTTTTCGGCAGCGTGTCGACAAATTCCACCCAGCGCGGTCGTTTGTACGCCGCCAAACGACCAGCGACGTGGTCGATCAAGGTTTTGGCGAGCGCATCGTTTGCCTCGTTACCTTCAGCTGCCACCACGAACGCTTTGGGTTTGACGAGCTCATCATCGTCCTCGTGACCAACCACGGCTGCTTCGGCGACGGCTTGGTGGGCAAGGAGCGCATTCTCCACCTCCATCGGCGAAACGTAGATGCCTCCGACCTTGAGTAAATCGTCGCTGCGCCCGCAATACCTATAGGCACCAGATTCCGTGCGCTGGTACTTATCACCGGTACACATCCATGTCCCGTCGAACGTTGCTTGGTTCAACTCGGGTCGATTCCAGTAACCCCGGGTCATGCTCGGTCCTGTCACGTATAGGTCGCCAATCTCACCAGCCTCGGTAAGTTCGGCACCCGTGTCATCCAACAGCTTGACTTGGTAGTTGGACACCGGCGTGCCGCTCGTGCCGGGTTGCACGTCACCCGTGCGGTTAGACATGTAGATGTGCAACATCTCGGTCGAGCCGATACCGTCCAAGATCTCAACGCCCGTCGCCTCGCGCCAGCGATCGAATATGGCCTCAGGGAGCGCTTCACCAGCTGAGACGCAATGTCGAATGCGATGATTCCGGGGTACGTTGTCGGTATTGAGCAACATCGCATACAAGGTCGGCACACCGAAGAATATCGTCGGCCGATACTCGTTTAGGATAGAGACGACCGCGTCCGGTGTGGGTGGTGCTTCAAGCAGCAGGACGGTTGCACCCACCGACATGGGAAAGGTGAGGGAGTTGCCGAGTCCGTAGGCAAAGAAAAACTTCGCCGCCGAGAAGCAGACATCGCTCTCACTCAACTTCAAGATGCCTCTTCCGTAGTTCTCCGCCGTTGCCAGCAAGTCGCCGTGGCTATGCATGACGCCCTTGGGGCGCCCGGTCGTACCGGATGTGTACAGCCAGAACGCCACATCATCTTGACCTGCCTGCACGCCTCGCCAGTCTGCTGGGCTGTCCCGCAATTCAGCCCAGATATTGCGCCCGCCATCCCCGTCGACGGTGAATTTCAGCAACGCCGCATCCTCGGGCAACCGCTCGACGAGGGCACCTGCAGCGACGAACGCTGAGGCACCGCTATCCTCTGCGATGAACGCATAATCATCTCTCGTCAACAGCGTGTTCAGGGGTATCGGGACGATACCCGCCTGCATGGCGCCGAGAAAACAGACCGGAAAGGCGACCGTATCGTGCAACGCAAGCAGCACTCTTTGTTCAGGCTCAATCCCTGCACGCAACAAGAGGTTGGCAAAGCGACCGGCAAGATCTGCAACCTCGGTGTAGGTGTGCGGTCCATCTTTGTCGATGAACGCAGTACGCGCACCACGTTCGCCGACCAGGTTTGGTACGAGCAGCTCGTTAGCTGCGTTGTAGTTCATCTCAATCTCTCGTCACGATCATGACGGGATGCGTACGTATTCGAACTCGCCCGGTTTGCCCCCCACCCCGCTCTTCGGAGGAGAAATCCAGTCTGCATATTCGCCGACCTGATCCACGGGTTTCATCAAGCTGAGTACGTAGGTTGAATCCTCGGAAGAGCCCAAGAAGCTGTCGTGCTCGGCGAGCCACGTCGCCTCATTGAGGACGGCACCACCAGGCGAAACGTACATATCCGCGAACATGCCCTGCCGGCGGTTGAACGCACGATGCGGTAGAACGAGCTCGAAATCGATGCCGTGCGATTTGATCACCTTGTTCCAGGCCGCAACGACTTTTTGGCAGTCGACGATGTAATCATCTAGAAGACGTGCGTTGATCGCCGTAATCGCCGACATCGCCTCGGTGACAAATCGCCCGTCCTTGAACGTGAGCACTGGGTAGGTGTCGTCACGCAACTGATGGTCGTCATCGATATCGGTCTCGTGAAAGCGGCCTTTGATGCCGGCGTTGAACAGGTTGGCTGCGTTGGTCGAAATCTCAGAGCCGAACAGATCCAATGTCACTGAAAAATGGAAGTTCATCTTGCGTTGCAACAATGGCAGATCGATCACGCGCAGTTCATGTAGGCGACCAACGTCGCCTGGATCAGTGATGCCATGCTCGTGCATGACGACACTCGTGCGATCGATGATTCTCTCGACGCCACTCTTACCGACGAACATATGGTGGCCTTCCTCGGTGAGCATGAATCGACAGGTACGCGACAGTGGATCGAAGCCTGATTGCGCGAGCGACTCGAGTTGCATCTTGCCGTCCCGGTCGGTAAAGCTCGTGAACAAGAAGAACGACAACCAGTCCGGCGTTGCTTCGTTGAACGCGCCGAGAATACGTGGACGGTCGGCGTCGCCCGACGTGCGTTCCAGCAACATGTCGGCTTCTTCCCTGCCGTCGCGCCCAAAGTACTTGTGCAGTAGATAGGCCATTGCCCAAAGGTGTCGGCCTTCTTCGACGTTGACCTGGAAGACGTTGCGCATGTCGTAGAGCGACGGTGCGGTGTGACCGAGAAAACGCTGCTGTTCAACGGACGCCGGTTCAGTATCGCCCTGAATGACGATGAGGCGTTGGATGAGCGCGCGGTACTCACCGGGGATTTCCTGCCAGGCGGGTTCGCCTTTGTGCTCACCGAAGGGGATGGTGCGACCTTCTTCTTGCGGCGCGAGTAGTACGCCCCACCGATATTCGGGCATCCGCACGAAGCCAAACTTCGCCCAGGCGCCACGCTCTACACCCACCGCCGTTCGTAGATACACCTCGGCCTGCTGAAAATCCGTCGGACCGGACTCTCTCCACCAGTTCAAGAACTTGGGTTGCCATGTCTCAAGCGCCCGTCGCAGCCGGCGGTCCGAAGACAGGTCTACGTTATTTGGAATGAGCGTATCGTAGCTAACGTCGTTAGCCATGTTTTAATCCTCAGACACGTGTTTTGTCGAACTCAGGACGGCGTCCGGTTCCATACAGAGTTAGAGCACCATTGGGCCCGACGGCGTTGGGCCGTTGAAAGATCCAGTTCTGCCATGCGGTAAGCCGCGCAAAGATCTTGCTTTCCATGGTTTCGGGTCCCGGGAATCGCAAGTTGGCCTCCATCCCGGTGAGCGCGTCCGGCGAGAATCCGACTCGCGCCTCTGTAAGAAGCCTGAGTTCGTCCTTCCAATCGATATCGTCGAGCACCGTTGTGACAAGGCCAGCGTCTGCTGCCGCCTCAGCCGCTAACGCTTTGCCGATCAACGTTCGGGCGGTTTGCAGGGTTTCCGGTTCGCCCAGAAAACGGATCTCTAACCGGGTCAGGCCGTTGACCGTCGGGTAGCGTCCAAAATTGCCGGGGGTCAAACACAGGGTAGCAATTGGCGCGTTGTCGTCGCGGTCTTCGAATTGGCCTTCCAGCATAAAGCTGCGATCGGCCGCGAAGGCGATCTCGGCCAAGATGCCGGCAAAGCAGCTGCCGGGTTCGATGAGTGCGAACATCGATCTCGATGTCAGGTCGAGACGCTTCAACACTCTCCGGGTATGCAGATTTACCTCGCGCACGAACCAGTGTTCGGCGCGAGCTTCGAGAAAGTTGTCGTAGGCGGCAACCCGATCCGCCGCGCCACATGTTTTTAGGAAAATGGTGCCGAGCTCGGGTTCGTTGAACCGCAACTCCAAAACAGCGTCGTCCAGTTCGCGCATCATTGCTAGCGGCCAGAACTGAGCGCCCTGCTGCTCGGCAGCGCTTGCATCGCGCGGTACATTGGTTGTAGGACCGCGAACTTCCAGCGTTGCGTGTTGACCCTCACGATTGAGCCGAACCGACACGAAGGAGTACTCGATACTGTCCGCTTCGATGGTCTTGTCGAGCTGTGAGAGCACCACCGAGGTCGAAGCGTCGGGTCGATCCGAGCTCGCAGCGAGCTCGCGGACGAGTTTCTCGCAGCGCGCCTCGAACGCCGATCGTGGAATCGCTTCATCCACCAATCTGGCTCGTACCGCGCGCTCTCCGCGCATGCCTTCTTCCAGCGTGCAGAAGTGATCAGCGATATCGCGCCGCACCTTACGCTTGTCGACCACGCGGGTCAGTCCACCGGTGCCTGGCAACACGGCCAGCAGCGGTACTTCGGGTAGGGACACGGCGGCATAGCCGTCATCCACGATCAGAATCTTATGCGCCGCGAGGGCGAGCTCGTAGCCGCCGCCCGCCGCCGTACCGTTAATGGCAGCAACGTAACTTTGTCGCGAGTGTTCGGTGGCATCTTCGATGGCGTTGCGGGTTTCGTTGGTGAATTTGCAGAAATTAACTTTGTGCACATGGGTCGCGCCAGCCAACATGCGAATGTTGGCCCCCGCACAGAAGGTATTGGGTTTCGCCGAGGTGATCATTACCGCTTTGACTTCGGGGTGTTCGAAACGCAGACGCTGCACCGCATCGGCAAGCTCGATGTCGACGCCGATGTCGTAGGTGTTGAGCTTGAGCTCATAGCCTTCGAACATGCCACCGGCTTCATCGACGTCGAGGATCAGCCGCGCGATCGGCGGGGAGATCTCGAGCTTCCAGTGGCGATACCGATCGGGGTGCGTTGCAAAATCGATGCGCTTGTTCATGCGTTATAGAAACGGTAGGACTTTGACCAGTCGTTGGTAAAAACGCGGAATGCGTACGATCGACAGGATAGGTCTTCAACCACCGATCAGACTAGCGACTTGTTGAAAAATGATTCTAACGAATCATTTTTCACCCACGGGCCGTCCTTGGCCCATGGGACCCAACGACAAATCAAGCACTTACGTGCTCGATTTGCGCCTATGCCATCGGCCGTTCGCCGCGCAAACGCCTGGCCAGACGCTATCAGCGTGTTTTTCAACACGCTGATAGCTCTATGTCGATGAGAACCGCGGTCGCGCTCGCGCGATCGACGTCATCGGGCGTCGGCCGGCCCCCTCGGTCCAATTTTATCCCCATATACGCAGCGTCCGCGGGGTGCCTTGACCACATCTCGAGCAAGATGGGACCAATTCTATTGGGGTTGTCGCGGATTGCGGTCGCGGTGCCATCTACCTTCGAACCTGCGAGTCTCAGTTGCACCGGGCGCGGATTGATGAAATTAGGCCACCACCCAGTGTCCGGTGAGGTGGTGCAGCATACGTGATTGCCGTCGCGCATATACCGAACCGGGACGGTGCGTTTGCGGCCGGTTTTGGCGCCGGTGTAGGCGATGGTCATCAGGCTTTTGCTCATCAACCCGTGCAGCGGCGAGTGCAGCAAACCGATCATCACCGGGTTGACTATGGGAAACAGCCAGTCTGGAACCTTCATGTTCCGAATCGCAAGTCCGCTCGCGCCCGGGCTTTGGCCGCTTGTAATTCGCGGTTTTTCGGTGCTGCGTTGGTCACCAGGCCCTTGAGCAGCCGGTCGGCGGTTTCGCTGACCGAAAGAAAAGCGTCGTTGAAAGCTGCCTCATTGGCGTGGGAAGGTTTGTTGAAGCCGCTCAGCTTGCGAACGAACTGTAGCGCGGCGGCGCGTACTTCGTCCTCCGTGGCGGGCGGGTCGAAGTTGTAGAGGGTTTTGATGTTTCGGCACATAGCGCGTCTCTGTTAGTGGTTCTGTTCATAGTGGCGTTGTAACAAATCGATACCGTAGTCGCGCTGCGGGTTGCTCCACACCGAGTGGATGTGATTGACCGTCTCGCTGCCGCGGTTGGGCAGCTGGTCAAACTCGATCACGACGTTGGGTCCCCTGACCGCCCAATAGTGTCTGCGTGTTGGGTCTTTACTGCCACGCCACTCGAAGTTGAGGTTCTCGAGTCCGGCGTTGCGTATCTCGTCCAGCTCCGTGACCGCGAGTTCGGGGTGGAGAGATCGAATCCAGGTCTCGAGCAGCGTTTCCAGCAGGCTCAGTTGTGCCGCATCGAACGTCGTCGCGGACACCCCTCGAGGTCGCTGTGATTCGCGGGGCCCGCGCTGGATGCCGCCCTGGCCGGGGTCATCCGGCGAGTAGGCTCGATCGAGTTGCGCGGGGTTCAAACTCGCGAGCAAGGCTTGCCCGATGGCCTCATGCGGCACCATGAGTCTGAAACCGGCCCGGGGGCCGGTCGCGACAACGACCGGATTGGTGCCGAGAAACAAAGGCGTCGCACGCACCTCGCCATCCACGGCCGTTACGTTGACCGAAACGTGGTGGCCCTCGACCTTCCATGCCCAGGGCGAGTCCGAAGCAGGCGTGCCGTACACCTCAAAGCGGTAGTCGTCCGACAATCTCGCGGCGCTCCACGTTTCGCTGTGCCGCAACACGTCGTCCATGAGCATGATGTGGTTGACTAACAAGTAGCCTGATTCGCTCAACACGCCGCGCAGCAATCCGTGGGCGGCCAGCCGCGCGGGTAACGGCATGACGCCGAGCGGTACGCCACGCGTGGCTTGCATGGCGTTAGGTACGAAGTCGAGGTTGAACCGTTCGCTGTCGTTCAGATCGTAGCGCAACCGGCCTGGTTTGATGATCTCGGGAATCGCGTCGACCGCGTCCACCAACGCCTTACCTTGTTTGGCCATGTGGGCGCTGATGTCATGGCCGTGGCTCGACAGTGCGAGACAGCAAGACAGGATTGCGAACGTGAGTCTGACCATGATGAATCCCCTCACCAGACACCGGCGCCGTAGGCGATCAACAGGCCAAACGCGACGCCAAAACCCATTGAAATCCGCTTAACCCCCGCACCCTTGTCGAGGAACCAATTCATCAACCCCTCGAGGCGGGTTCGACCAAGTATCGGAATGAGCGCTGCAACCACGATGACGAACCAACCGAATCCCTCGAACACCCAGGGCGCGTGGGTTGCATCCGCGATGGCGATGAGGATGATCCCCAGGACGACGCGGACCCCGGTAGCGAAGTAGATCGCCCAACTTTGCTGCACGGCGGTCTTCATCGAGCCGGATAGCTTGTCCGGAACGAAGGCTCCGAAGCGCAAAACGCGGCAACGATGATCCCGAACAGCGCGATGAACCCCTGAAGGATCGTCACGGTCATGTCGCATCCCCCTGACGCATTCGGTGACCGGGGTCGAATTATACGACGCTGGGTCAAGCGTTATCAGTCCAATAGAAATTCGAACTCGACCTCGTCGCGGATCGCAACACCTGCGCCGTCCGTGAGTGGAATTTCGGGCTTGATTGATCGTGCGGTCGTGACCGCGTCCAGATGTACTGCGTACTGGTGCCATCCGATATGCCGATAGAAACCGATGGCCTGGGTATTGTCGTTGGTGGTCACCAGCCAGACACGCTGGCAGAGTCGGCTTCTGGCGAAAGACAGCGCGTGTTCCAGAAGTTGCCGACCGATGCCGTGGCCGGCTTGCACGGCGGCGACCACCACCAACTGCAACTCGCGATCGGTAGCGTGGTACTGGTAGAGACCGGCAGCAGAACCGTTGCGCTCCAATATGAACCCCGGCAACGCCTGCGCGTCATAAAGCTTGCCTCGCGAGACGACGCGTTGGGACGCAAAGTGTCGAGTCACGATGTTCCTCACCCAATCTCGATCCGCTTCCGTGATTTCGCGAAAGCTCATGACCAGTCGAGTTCTACTAGGCGACCAACATCGGCAATGACCAAGTCGGCGCCGGCGCTGACCAGCGTATCTGTATCGCCACTGCCCGTGAGTACGCCTACGCAATACATATCGAGCGTTTTGCCGGTGTGCATATCGATGCCGCCGTCACCGATCATCGCGGCCAATTGGGGTGCCACGGACAGCCCGTCCAGAGCTTGAACGATGTGGCGCGGGTCCGGCTTCAGGTGTGGAACATCATCGCGCGCCAGTACGCTGTCGAAGCAATCGTCTATGTCGGGAAAGATGGTGCGTATGGCTTCACTGCAGTTGCGGGTGACGACCGCCGTCTTGCGACCGGATTGGCGCAACGTACAGGCTAGAGCGCGAACTTCGGGAAAAGGTTCTGTCGAGGATGCAGCGTTGAGCTCGATGTCGGTGATCAGCCGGTGGGCCTTGCCGTGATAGGTCTCGGCAGCAGATGGATCGTGTTCTTGCAACCACTCGGTGGCGGCTTCGATCACTTCGACGATGTGCAGGCGTTCGAATACCTGGGTGGGTACCCCGTTGGCGTCCGTCAGCGCGATGACCCGCCGTCGCATGTCGGGTAGGTCGAGGTTGGGTGCAAGCGTGCCGTCGAAGTCGAAAACCAAGGCGGCGGCCGTAACGAGGTCTCGCATCCTGGGCGTTAGGCGCCAGTCTCGTGAAAGGCCTTGGCGTAATAGGCATCGGCGGTGACGTGATCCAAGCAACCGGGGGTGAGCGCGAGCTCCATGAAGCTGTCCGTTGCTCCGTACTCGTTGCCGATACGAGATCGGCGAAAGCCGAATCCGTGGTAGTACGCGGGATGCCCCAACAAGAACAAGACATCGATGCTCATCACGCGGCAACGCTCGATCATAGCGAACATGAGTTGGCTGCCTATCCCGCGACCTTGCAAACCGGGCGTCACCGACAGCGGTGCGACACCTCCACAGGTCAATGCTCCCGCCGGTTCCAGCCGAATAGGAGAAACGATCACGTTGCCGACGATAGCGCCGTCCAACTCGGCGACGAGGCTCATCCAGACGTCTTGGTCGGATACGAGTTGTGCAACCAGGTTGGCCTCTTCCACGCGTTTGAAAGCAGCGGCGACGACATGGCAGATGGCATCGAGCTCGCTCGGCTCGGCGCCTCGTACGCACGCTGCGTTACTCATCGAATAGGTTCTTCAGGTCCCGTTCGTCGACGATCACGGATTCGTTGGTCGAGCGAAACAGCCGTTTGCCTTGATCGGGAAAACTGGCTTGTTCCAGCTCTTTGTTTTCTCCGCCCACGAGATAAATCAGCGGTTCGGTGCCGGAATTGCGCACGGTGTGCGGGATGGATGGCGTGGCGAAGCCCATGAAATCGCCCGGGCCGATTGCCGTCTCCTCGTCTCCGGCGCGCAACAACCCGTTTCCCGAGAGGACGTACATGAACTCTTCTTCCGCGGTGTGAGAATGGTAGATCAGCGACTCTTTACCTGGGGGTACGGTGGCATGGGAAACACCGAGTCGTTGCATGCCGGTGGCGCGAGACAGCATGCGCATTTCGATCTCAGAGTCTGGATTCAACGGATGGTGGACCGTAACGCCGGGCACTTGCGTGGGCCTCACCAGAAACTTGTCGTTGTCGCTCACCGCTCCGTCAACCCCGCGTCGTTGGGCTAGGCGCGTTTGGGCGCGGCCTTGCGATCGGTTCTCGGTGCCCGTTTGGGCAAGGGTCTGCGGGCAAGTTCGAGGAACTTGTGCGCGAGCGCCGGACCCCCAGCTTCGTCCTCGTGCTTGAAGAATGCGAGCGTCGTCTTGGCGCTGCTGGCCGTGGCTTTGCGTAGCCAGCCGCCGAGCTTCTGGGAGCTGTAGGCGGGCCGCCTGAGGCGCAGGTAGGCCCAGTCGGTCGTCGCGATGGTCGAGGGTAGGGTTAGTTTGCCATCGTCGCTCACGCAGATGGCTACCTTGCGCTCCCGCAACAAATCGAATATCTCCTCGTCGAACCAAGAGTCGTGACGAAATTCCACCGCCGCGGGCAGGGCCTTCGGCCAGACGTCGAGAAACGTCTCGAGCCGCTCGCGGTCTTTCTGCAGGAAAGGCGGCAGTTGAAAGAGCACCGCGCCGAGTTTGTCTTCGAGGACGGTAACGCCCTTTGCCAGATAACCTATGGGCTCCTCGGCGTTGGCGAGGCGTGCATGGTGGGTGATGCGCCGCGTGGCCTTGATCACGAAACGAAAAGCCTTGGGCACGCTTTCTGCCCAGCTTTCGAGAACGTGTGTGCGCGGCATACGGTAGAACGTGTTGTTGATCTCGACCGCCGGTAATTGACTGGCGTAGTAGGTCAACATGTCTTCCGGCTTGATGTCGTCGGGATAGAAACTGCCGCGCCACTCTTTGTAGCTGTAGCCACTGGTGCCTGCCAACCAAAGCATAACGACCTCAGGAATGGAGGGTGGGCCGGACACCTTAGATCACCACCCCTGCCATCTCAAGTTGACGGAGGAGCCCTAGCAGTCTGTCGGACTTAGGCCGCCGTAGCGAGGGAAAGCCAATCGCGAAGCGATTGGGAACCGGGTCCGGGGGTTTTTGGCGCGCCTTTGAGGAGAATATCGAGCCATATTTGACGAGAAGGCCCGCCAAAAACTGCCAAAACCCGGCTTTTCCGCAGTAGGTGAGCTAAGTCCGACAGACTGCTAGGTCACGGGTAGTCCGCACAACTCGGATGAAACCTCCCATAGACGTTCTTGCTCACCCTGGTTCCGGGCCAGTTCAGACGGTGCTTTGACCGCTTGATGTTCATCGAAGTAACAGCCGGTGACGCCTGCGACCTCCTCGGATAAAGCAAGGTATATGCTGGTATCGGCGCCGCGAACTTCGCTCAACATGAAGGGCTTGGCGATGCGCCCGCCAAGGCGCAGCCACAGGCGGTTGGTCGGGACGATGTTGGTGCCGACCACGCCGGGGTGCAGGCAGTTGACGGTGATCTGTTGATCGGCGAGGCGCCGCGCCAACATCAGCGTGAACAGCACGTTGCCGAGCTTGGAGCGGGAATAGGTCTGCATGGGCGCAAACGTCTCGAGCGTGTGGAGATCGTCGAGATTGAGCTTGGCGCGGTAGTGGGCGCGAGACGCAACGTTGACGATGCGCGCAGGGGCAGAACTTCTGATGCGATCCAACAGCAGGCGGGTGAGCAGGAATGGACCGAGGTGGTTGGTCGCAAACATGAGTTCGAGACCGTCCGCAGAACGCTCGGGTTGGGCGGTCATCATGCCGCCGTTGTTGATGAGCAGGTGCAGTTCCTCATGACCGGCGAGAAACGTCTGAGCTGCCGCGCGCACCGATTGCAAGGATGACAGATCGCATTCGATCACGTGGATATCGCGATTGCCCGTGGTCTCGACGATCTCGTCTCTGACGCGCGCAGCACGCTTGACGTCGCGACACGCCATGACGACCCGCAAGCCGCGCTCTGCAACAGCTTTGGCGGTGATGGTGCCGATACCGTGGGTGGTGCCGGTAATCAGGCAAGTTCTCATCGACGCGAGCGCCAGCGCGCCTCGTGCGTATCGCTGACGTGCTGTCGAAATCGGATCGCGTACAGGCTGATCGTGGTGGCAAAGCAACCCAGCGCGATGACCGGGTAGGCGATGCTGGCGATCCAATCCGGTCCGAACGGGTCGCTGTGCGCGAGTGCCAACAGACCGGATCCTAAACACACCGCGGCCAGGTTCCTGATGACGAGCCAGGTGCCGACGCCGAATGCGATGGGCAGTACGAGGTCGGTGGCGACAACCGGTAGCGCTTCGGTGTACACGGCCAGCGAGACGGCGATGATCGCCACGCCTGAGCCGCGAATTGCCAGGTCGCCGGCGGATCGCGTCGAATTTTCCGTCACGACAGAATACCCAGGGCGCCGCCATCGATGCGAATGTTCTGACCGTGGATTGCATCGGCTAGGGGACTCGCGAGGAAGGCGACCAAGTTCGCGACCTCCTCACGCTCGACGATTCTACCGATCGGTATGTCGCGGGCGACATGGGGTTCGATTAGCTCCCAGGTATCTCCCCACCCCTCACGCTTACCACGCTCAAGGTAAGCAGCGCGTACTTCCGGAGTGAGAATGAGCCCGGGCGATACCAAGTTTACGCGCACGCCGGTTCCAGCAACCTCCTTGGCAAGGCTGATGGTCATGGTCGCCAACGCGCCTTTGGACGCGTAGTAGTGGGGCATGCGGCTGTTGGGACGTGTGGAGCCGATGGTGCCCAGATTGATGATGCGCCCCCAACCCGCGTCGCACATAGATGGCAGAAGGGCTTGGATCAATCGCTGCGCGGACAGAACGTTCTTTTGATAGGCGTCTAACCAGTCGTTGGTCGAAGCCTCCAGCCAGCTACCGGAATCGGCGGTTCCGTAGTTGTTGATGAGTATGTCGACGTCATACTCGGCGCACGCAGCGACCACCTCGGCGGCACCGGCGTCCGTTCGGATATCTCCCGTGATCGGGACGCCTGAGGCGATGTGCTCGACCGCCGACTCTGCTTGGCCGCGCTCCAAACCGTGGACGAGTACCGTTGCCCCTTCTGCGGCGAGTCGTTGCGCGATGATTTGCCCCGTACCGCGCGAGCTACCCGTGACCAGGGCACAGTGGTTGTCGAGTTCGAGGTTCATGGCCGCGTGATTATAGGACACCCGGAACGGGCGTCGATTAGATGCTCTTCTCCCACCATTCGACGTCCCAATAGCGGTCGAACTTGCGGCCGACCTCACTCATGTGCGAGACCTTCGCGAAGCCAAACTTCTCGTGTAGCGCAATCGAAGCATCGTTGGGTAAAGCGATTCCCGCATAGGCGCGATGCACGTCCTGGTCGGCAAGCGCCTCGAAGAGCGTTGCGTAGAGTCTTGTGCCAAGGCCTTTGAAGCCGCCGTCTGGTTGGAGATACACGCTGACCTCCACCGAGGTCTCATAGGCTTTCTTTGGCTTCAGCGGAGTGCTGGCGGCGTAGCCCAACACATCATCACCCTGTGCCGCGACCCAGCACTGCCGGCGCTGCCCGTCGAATTGCGCAAACCAGGACTTGCGACGCGCTCGCGCGATCGGTTCCACATCGAAGGTGAAGTGGGTGTGCTCGACGTAGTGATTGTAGATGGCGAGCACACCGGCGTGATCCTTGGCGGCGAGTCGTCGTACCTCGCTCATTTGCGCTGGTTTTTATGCACTTTCGCCATCAACCCGAACAACTCGGTGGTGTCGTTGGGTTGCGGGTCGCCGGAGAATTCTTTGTACAACGTCGCGACGTTGACAACGATACGTTCGGCGTCTCCCCACGAGTCGTAGTCCGCCAACGAGATGTCGAGTGCCGCATCGAGCAGCGCCATGCCCGCATCGAAGCGTTGGCGCGCCTCGTCCGTCACGTAAACCAGATAATCTCGGACGGCTCGAACGCCACGCTTGTCGGTGACCGGTCCATGTCCCGGGACGACCGTTTCGACGTCGAGATTCAACAGGTAATCGCAAGCGTCGACCCAGTTCTGTACGGGTCCCGCCCACACGATCGGGTGACCTTCAATGAACAGAATATCGCCGGTGAAGACCAGCTTGTCGCTGGGTATGTAGGCGAGCACGTCACCGGCGGTGTGAGCCGGGCCGACCTGCTCCAGGTGCACGGTTTTGTCGCCCACCTGGACGTCGAGGGATCCCTCGAAGGTTCGGGTCGGCAGTGTGTGGTTGATGTCGCGAAAGTCGAAGGCGCTGAAACAATAGGTGAAGAATTCTCCGACCTCGCCCATGTCCGGTGCGCGTTCCATGAGCGTCAGCATCCTCGCCGGGTTTTCCCGCTGGAGTTCTTCGGCGCAGGCTTGTGACGAGATGATCTCGGCGCCCACGACCAGCTCGTTGCCATTGCAGTGATCACCGTTCGAATGCGTGTTGACGAGCATGTCATAGGCTCGAGTCGCAACGGGCTCGGCGGCGGACATAGCCTTTAGCATGTCGCGAGTGAGGGGTAGGTCGAAAAGCGTGTCGATCACGAGCGACTCATCACCGTCGACGATCAGGCCAGCGTTGCTCCAACCCCATCCGCCGTCCGGTTGCAGCCACGCATAGCCGCCGTTTCCCAGATCGAGCAACCCGTGTTCAAACGGTTTGGTACCCAGTCCCATGATTGATCCCCTATGTCCCAATACCTGGGATCTTAGAGGAAACTGGTTGGTCGATGCGACCCGGTATATTGCTTATCATGCTGAGCAATGCAGGACTTCGATGCCATCCGGCCTTATCTCGACCACGAGGTTCCAGCGGTTGTTGGCCACCTGGTCGAGAATCCCGATCTGTGCCATGCAGCGGCGCTGTTCTATTTTCCGCAGTTGACCCGTTGGTTGCCGCTCGCTGGAAATATGCTGGCAGGCCGGGTGCTTCGCCAGCTGGGTGACAAGCTGCACACGGTCAATGACG
Organism: Gammaproteobacteria bacterium; assembly: GCA_027297435.1. Lineage (GTDB taxonomy): Bacteria > Pseudomonadota > Gammaproteobacteria > Pseudomonadales > Azotimanducaceae > Azophilus. The sequence continues at coordinate 50,474 of JAPUIA010000275.1, forward strand.
TGCAGATGTTGTTGGGCGGGTACATGCAGAAGTTGATGGACAAGACCATCGTCGATTTCACGGTGACCGGGCTCGAAGCGCTTCCCATCGGATCGGTGAATCTGTTCATATCGACCCACCGCGACATCATCATGGATTCTAGCGTGGTGAACATCGCCATCCATCGCGCAGGGCACAAGACTTTTCGCATCGCCGTGGGCGATAACCTTTTGGATAAGGCGTATCCGGCCGACCTGATGCGATTGAACAAGAGCTTCGTAGTCGAGCGCAAAGTGGTGGGTAAAAAGGCACTCTACCGCGCCCTTCGCCGCACCTCGGATTACATTCGCGCTTCGCTCGAGGAAGGCGAGTCGGTATGGATCGCACAACGTGAGGGGCGTTCAAAGGATGGTTTCGACCGCACCGATCCAGCGGTGGTAAAAATGTTGGCATTGGCGCATAAAAAGGAGGTCGGGAATCTTGGTGAGCTATGTGAACGCATACGTATCGTGCCGGTCGCGATCACCTACGAGCTCGATCCCTGCGATATCAGAAAGGCCCGCGAACTCTACATCACAGACCTCCAAGGGCAGTACGAGAAGCCCGAAGGCGAAGATCTCGAAAGCATGGTCGAGGGCATGCTGGGTTTCAAAGGCCGCGTGCACCTGCATTTCGGCGAGCCGGTTAAGGGTCTTTTCGACGATGCCGACGCGTTAGCCCAGGCGATCGATTGCAGTATCGTGAGCGGTCTGAAGGTATATCCGACCCATTTAGAAGCTGCACGACGTTTGGGCCTACACGATCTGCCGGATGCGGAAGCCGACCGGCAAGATGTGGACATCGCGTTTGGGGAACACATTCGCGCCTGCCCGCCGGTACAAAAGAACTTTCTATTCGAACAATATGCCAACCTCATACGCAACAAGCGCGCACTCGGCGTCTAACAACTCGTCCGTGCGCCTCGTCCAGCGTATTTGGGGGATTGGACGTTAGCCGGTTAGCGGCGGCTCCTGCAATGCCGCTTGTTGTTCTCTAAGGTCCAACACGTGATCGGCCCAGTAGCGCCCCGTATTGAACCAGGGAAAGGCGATTGGAAACGCGGGATCGTCCCAGCGGCGCGCCAACCAGGCCGCGTGATGCATGATGCGAAGCGTTCGCAGTGCTTCGATCAATCGTAGCGAAGTATAGTCGAACGAATAGAAGGATTCGTAGGCTTCGAGGATCGTGTTGAGCTGTGCCTGGCGTTCCTCGCGCTCTCCGGATAACAGCATCCACAGATCCTGTATGGGAGGACCGTTCACGCAATCGTCGAAATCGACGAAATTTGGTGTCTCGTCTCGCCATAGCAGATTGCCGAGGTGGCAGTCGCCGTGGGTGCGAATCCGCGGCACGTCGTGCCACAAGGCTTGAATGTCGCTTAGCAGATGCTCGGTGATGCTCGTGTAGGCTTCTTCCAACTCGGTGGGTATCCATCTGCCCTCTATCAGGAAACTGCGGCTGTCCACGGCCATGCGCTCGTAGTGCAGGTCGACGCGGTGCTCAAAGGTGCGCAATGAACCCACCGCATGTATACGAGCGAGCGTGCGGGACAGCACCTTGAGGTCCTCTTCGATCTCGATGTTGGGGGTACGACCACCGAGACGCGGGTAAATCGAGAAGCGAAAACCCTGGTAGTCGAACAACGTCGCCGAGTCGAGCTGCACAGGCGCGACGCAAGGCAGTTCGTGATGTTCGAGTTCGAGCACGAATGCATGTTCTTCCAGAATCTGTGCATCGCTCCAACGCTCGGGACGGTAGAACTTGGTGACCACAAACGATTCGTCGTCGAGTTCTACCTGATACACACGATTCTCGTAGCTATTCAGCGCCACCAATCCACCGGTTGGATGCAAGCCTACGGACTCCAAGGCAGAGAGAATGACTTCGGGTGACAAGCCGGCGTACGGTGTATCAGATACTTCGGACATCGAGGGCAACCGACTTGATGAGTGCGTAAACCTGGAGGCCTTGTACGAGACCCATCCGCTCCGCAGACAGCTCGGTGATACGAGAGCGTAGCCGTTGGCCGACGCAGTCGAGTTCTACGAACACCGATCCGTCCGGCGTCCGTTTCAGATCGATGATTTCGGCGGGCAAGCAATTGAGTATGCTGGTCTCCTCAGGTATCTGTTTGGCAAGGGTCACGTCGCGTGCTGGAATCTGAATGCGAATGATCCCGCTTGGGGACGATAAGTCGCCGCGCACCCACATCGGGTGGTCACCGATGCGTAACTCGCTGAGATTGTGGTTGGCATCGAACCGGTGAAACTTACAGTCGAGAATGGCGCCGACATCGATCAGCGGTGACAAAGGATGATCCAGTTCACCGGCGACCTGTTCGGGTGTGCCGCTGCCGATGATGCGGCCTTCTTCCAACATGACTAGGTGATCGGCAATCTGCAAAACCTCTTGCAAAGAATGGGTAACGTACAACACGGGTCTGCCGGATTCTCGGCATAGCCCAGCGAGCATAGGCGCCAGCTCATTGCGTGCAAGGGCATCGAGGGCTGAGAGCGGTTCGTCCAGCAGCCACAGGTCTGCGGGTTTGATGTAAGCTCTCGCCAGCGCCACGCGTTGTTGTTGCCCACCAGACAGCTCGTTTGGTTTGCGATCCAATAGTGAAAGTAGATTGAAGCGCTGCAGCGCGTCGTCGAAACCGGTCGCGTTGGGTACCGCGCGCAAGTTGCCGAGCACCGTAAGGTGCGGGAACAAAGACGGCTGCTGTTGAACCATCGCTATGGGACGCTGGTGCGGAGGAATCCAAGTCTCGGCGTTCTGCCAATCACGACCCCGGAACTGCACGGAAAGGTTTTCGCTGCGTTCGAGTCCGGCGACGACGCGTAGGATGGTCGACTTACCGGACCCGGAAGTGCCGATGACGGCCGTGACACCTTGGTCCGGTAGGCTCGCATCCAGCGACAATCGGAAGCCCCCGGGACGCGTCAGACTGCCGCGGATGTCCAGCGTCATTGGGGTTGCCGCAACGTACTATAGGTTGCGGTCAACGTAACGAGTGCGACGGTAAGCAACACGCCGGCGGTGATGTGCGCGCTGGCGTAGTCGAGCGCCTCAACCTGATCGAACAGCAGTATCGAGAGCACACGCGTCTCTCCCGGAATGTTGCCGCCTATCATGAGCACGATCCCGAACTCGCCGACGGTGTGGGCAAACCCCAGCACCGCGGCAGCTACGAGCGCTCGACCATGCATGGGGATAACCAAACGCACGAATCGTTTGGTTGGCGACACGCCCATGAGGCTGGCGGCATCCAACAGAGCGGTGGGCGTGTTTCGAAAGCTAGTGGTTAGGGGCTGGCTGACGAAAGGCAACGAGTAGATGATCGAGGCGATGACGAGGCCGGCGAAGGTAAACGCGAGTGGTGCGCCTGTGACAAACCCCCAGACTTGGCCGAGCCAGCCTTCCTCAGCCATGGCCAACAGCAGATAGAATCCTAGAACCGTCGGTGGTAGTACCAAGGGCAAGGCGACCAACGCCTCCACGAACGAGCTGCTCCGGTGTCGAGTCCGAGCCAACCACCAGGATAGGGGTAGTGCGATGATCAACAAGAATATCGTCGTCGTACCGGCGAGCGCTCCGGTCAGCAACAAGCTCTGCAGCAGGTCGCTCAACGGCGCGGATATCCGAGCGTGGCCAACAACGCTTGTGTGTCCGAATCGGTGAGGAACTGTAGAAATGCGCGTGCCGCATCTGGCTTCGTGCTTGCGGCCAGGACCACCGCCTGCTGATCGATCGGATCGTGGTAGGAAGGCGGGCACACCCAATAGTTTGCTGCGGGCGTGCGGGCGGCCAGCAACTGACTGAGTGCGACAAAGCCTGCGGGTACCGCGGATGTCGTCACGAAATGATTCACCTGGCTGACGTTGTGGCCGAACACGAGGTGAGCCTCGACGGTTTCCCATAAGCCCAATTGGCGCAGGCACTGTGCCGCTGCATGGCCATAGGGCGCGACTGGCGGATTGGCGATCGCCAGGCGTTTGCCCGCGATCTGCGACGGTGTAGCCGCCCGCCCCGGCGTCCAGAGCGCGACACGTCCTTCGGCATAGGTGATCGAAGGTGCCTCGGCGAAACCGTCGTCCACGAGTGCGCGTGGTCGCACTGCGTCCGCGGACAGGAATACGTCGAACGGCGCGCCTTGTCGAATCTGCGCGGTGAGCAACCCGGACGCCCCGAATGTCGGTGCGATTCCGATGCGTGACTGAGTCTCGAAATGCTCTCGTAAAATCAGCAATGGCGCGCGAAAATTGGTTGCCACCGCAACGTTGAGCGTGACTGCTTCATCGCTCGTGGCGAGGGTGTGACCAGAGTAGACGAGTAGTAATATCGTGAGGAACTTCATCGACGCCTTGCGATGCCAGACCCGGCGCAGTCTATCAGGTTGCGACTACCGTCGAGACTCGGGCACTCGCGTATCCACGCGGGCACGCGCGTCCACGCGGGCGGCCACCCATACATCGACTCGCGATGCCCCCGCACCCAGGAGAATCCGCGCTAACTCGCTTACCGTCGCACCCGTGGTCATCACGTCATCGATGAGAGCCACGTGCCCGTGCCATTCGCGGGTCACGCGAAACGCACCACGCACGCTCTGATCCCGTGCCTTGCGCGTCTGTCCGCGCTGCGGTCTTTGTCTGCCGACGCGGCGCACACCGGTACGGCAGAGCGGAATCTCGAGCGCCTTCGCAATCGGTTGAGCGATCAACAGCGCTTGGTTGTGACCGCGGCGCCAAAGGCGCCGCAGCGTCAAAGGTACCGGAACGAGAACGTCCGGTAACACATCGCCCGCTTGCCGAACCGACGTTGTCAGTAGACGGCCGAGCAGTTGCGCTTCTCGGCAACCGTTGCCGAACTTGATGGCGTGGACCCAATCTCGAATCATATCTTGGAATAGTAGTGGCGCGATGGTTCTGGTAAACGCCGGTGGCTTGGTTTGGCAACGTTGGCAAAGGTCGATGGCGGGTTGCGGCAGCGGCAGACCGCAACGCTGGCAAGGCCACCGGTTGTACGGCAGTGCCGCGAGGCAGTGCCGGCAGACATCGATGTCGCCGTCGAACGTTTGGTTGCACAGTTTGCAGATCCGTGGAAACCACCAGTCGAGAAAGCCCATGCAATGGTTGTAACCCTCTTTTTCTCTGGGCGGCAGCATCGGCTGGCGTTTTTGACAGTGAGCATGGGGCCCAGTATCGTGCCCGCCCGCGGCCAGTCGCCTGAAACGACGATCAAACATGGCTTTCGAACAAGATAGACGCTTTCTCGTACACGATGTGCTCGACTACTCGGGTCACTATGCCTCGCTTGATTTTCCGGATGCCCCGGGTCGCGAGCTGATCGATGCCATTCTCGATGAAGTGGGACGCTTCGCTCTTAAGGAGCTAAAACCCCTCAACCGCATCGGTGACGAACATGGCTGTACGTTAGCCGATGGGGTGGTCACCACGCCTCCGGGTTTCAAAGAGGCATATCAGAAATTCGTCGAAGGTGGCTGGGCGAGCTTGACCGGCACGGTCGAATACGGCGGCCAGGGCTTGCCGGACAGCATGAGCCTGTTCCTGGAAGAGCTGCTGTGTTGTGCCAACCTGGCGTGGGCAATGTATCCAGGCTTGTCGCGGGGCGTGCTGGAGGCGCTGGAATCCCACGGATCGGCAGACCAAAAGCGCGATTTTCTGACCAAGCTCATCAGTGGCGAGTGGACCGGCACCATGTGTTTGACCGAGTCCCACGCAGGGTCCGACGTTGGACTCGCTCGCACCCGGGCGGAAGCCGACGCTGATGGAACCTATCGCATTACCGGCAGCAAAATCTTCATTTCCGCCGGCGAGCACGATTTGGCCGAGAACATCGTGCATCTGGTCCTGGCGCGTGTTGACGGTGCGCCGGACGGCACCAAGGGTATTTCCATGTTCGTCGTACCCAAGTTCAACCTCGACGGTACGCGCAACCAGGTGGTGTGTGGGGCGATCGAAGAGAAGATGGGCATTCACGGTAACGCAACCTGCGTACTGCACTTCGAAGCAGCCAAAGGTTATCTGGTCGGCGAGGAAAACGACGGCATGCGTTATATGTTCACGATGATGAATGCGGCGCGCATCGTGGTCGGTTTGCAAGGCATCTGCCTCGCTCAGGCCGCCTATGAAAGGGCGGCCGAGTACGCCACACAACGCTTGCAGATGCGTAGCTTGAGTGGCCCGAAAGCACCGGATCAGCCTGCCGACCCGATCATCGTCCATCCGGACGTACGGCGCATGTTGCTGACTCAGAAAGCGCTGATAGAGGGTGGACGCGCCCTGGTTTATTTCGCGGGCCAGCTGATCGATCTGGTGGAGCTCGGCAAAGACGAGGAAATCCGCGACGAGGCATCTGAACTGCTCGACTTTCTTACGCCCATCGTGAAGGGCTTTCTCACCGAGGTGAGTTTCGAATCGATCAACCATGGCGTGCAGGTGTTCGGGGGCCACGGGTTTATTCGTGAAACCGGCGTCGAACAGTTTCTGCGCGACGCACGCATCACCTTACTCTATGAAGGCACCACCGGTATCCAGGCGCTCGACTTGTTGGGCCGCAAGGTCTTGATGAACCAGGGCAAAGGGCTCATCCGCATGATTACGCGGATGGACGAGATCGCGGCCGCCTGCCAATCGGCCTTGCCCGATATCGCCGACGCCCTCACGCAACTTGGCAAGCAGTGGGGAGAGGTGTCCTTCGCGATCGGTGTGGCGGCCCAAGATGATCCGGAGGAGATTGGGGCAGCGTCTGTCGACTACCTGTTCTACAGCGGCTATGCGGTTCTCGCCTACCTATGGGCACGAATGGCGCTGACCGCGAGCGAGAGGGCCGACGATGCGTACGGACGAGGCAAGATCGCGACGGCGCGTTTCTACTTCCAGCGCTTGTTGCCGCGCACCCTCGCCCACAAGGCGGCCATCGAAGCGGGCGGGGCTAGCCTTATGCAGATTAGCGATGAAGCGCTAACATCGGGGTTGTCGACGCCTGTTCGTTAGGAGGACGGATCAATGTTGGAGTACCAGGCGCCCGAAAGGGACTTGGAGTTCTTGCTTTTCGACCTGTTCGAAGTGCAAAAAGCATGGCAGGACATTCCGGCATTCGCCGATTTCACTGACGATTTGATCCGGGCCGTGATCAGCGAGGGTGGCAAGCTTGCTCGAGAGGTCATGACACCGATAAGCCAGCAGGCAGATGCGGAAGGCAGTCGCTGGGAAGACGGTGTGGTCACTGCGCCCAGTGGTTTCCGGGAAGCTTACGATCAGCTCGCCGGCGGCGGCTGGTTGGGACTATCCGGCAATCCGGAGTACGGAGGCCAAGGCATGCCTAAATTGTTGGGGTGCTTGTTGGAAGAGATGTTCTGGGGATCGAACACCAATCTGTATCTCTACGCCACGCTGACGGTGGGCGCGTCGATCTGTATCGACGCCCACGGTACCGAAGAGCAGAAGTCCCTCTATCTACCGATGTTGTACAGCGGCCAGTGGTCGGGCGCGATGGATCTGACCGAGCCGCAGGCGGGCACCGACCTCGGCATCATCCGGACGAAAGCCGAGCAGGCCGCGGACGGTACCTACCGGATCAGCGGTACCAAGATTTTCATTACCGCTGGCGAACACGATCTTACCGAGAACATCGTGCATTTGGTGCTCGCCAAACTGCCCGGTGCGCCGGACGGCACGCGTGGCATTAGCCTATTTATCGTGCCCAAGTACCTTCCGAACGCAGATGGTTCACCGGGAGAGCGTAACGGCGTGGCCAGCGGATCCATCGAGGAGAAGATGGGTGTCAAAGGCAGCGCGACCAACGTCATGAATTATGACGGCGCCGTCGGTTATCTCGTGGGCGAGGAGAACTCAGGTCTTGCCTGCATGTTCACGATGATGAACTACGAAAGGCTCTCGGTGGGTCTGCAAGGCTTAGGCGCGGGAGAACTGGCGTATCAGCAAGCGGTTCGCTACGCCCGCGACCGGCTGCAAGGCCGCGCTCCGGGTGGTCCCCAGAATCCGGACGGCACGGCCGATTCGCTGCTGGTGCATCCCGACGTGCGGCGGATGCTGCTGACCATCAGGGCCTACACGGAAGCGGGTCGGGCTTTTGCGATGCTGGTCGGTCTGACGCTCGACAGGGGTAAATATGCAGACGATCGCGACAGCCAGGCGCTCTCTGAGCTGCTCACCCCAATCGCGAAAGCCTACTTGAGCGACAAGGGCTTCGAGAGCGCGGTGCTTGCGCAACAGGTGTTCGGTGGCCACGGGTACATCAAAGAGACGGGCGTGGAACAGATCGTCAGAGATACGCGCATCGCACAGATATACGAAGGTACCAATGGTGTCCAGGCTTTGGACTTGGTCGGTCGTAAGGTACTCCGTGATGGTGGCCGGGTGCTGAAACGATTTGTCGAATACATGTCGGGCGAGACCGTCCCGGACCGCTACCGCGATGCTCTGTCGGCAGAGTTCGATCGCCTGGGGAAGGTAACCGAATCGGTGCTCGCAAGATCCGGTGACGACGTAGACCTGCCGGGGGCCGTTTCGACCGATTACCTCGAGCTGGCCGGTCTGACGATCTATGCGTGGCTATGGGCTCGCATGGTGGAGGTTGCGGGCGACGACGCGTTTGGCCAAGCCAAGCAGCAGACCGCTGACTTTTTCTTTGCGCGTCTGCTACCTAAGACGCTTGCGTTGGAGCAGAGCATTTACGCGGACTCGTCCGCCGTGATGGCGATGAACGACACAACTTTCTAATATCTAATACGGCCCGGCCGCTTAACGCTTCAAACCAGCTTGCCTTCTAGATCGTGCGATCTGCGCCATCCGGCAAGATCACGCGAATTGACGAAATGCACGACAAGGTCCGCCGCTCGAATTGAGTCGACGAGCATTATGCTGACGTCGGCGATCGCCACGACATCGACCTCATACCACACCTCCTCTTGCCCGCGCGCCATGTTTCTCGATTGCGCCTTGAACACGAAAAGATCGGCGTTCGCTCGAGTATCGGTAACGTGAACCATCACGTCCGCCCGTTCGCGAACCGCGGTTACGCTAATGAGCGCCACTAGCTCTGGGCGTCGTCGTCGTCCGGGTCGGGACAAGGATGGTCCTCAACGCGCGGATCACATACGCTGATGCCGCGCATGTAGAGCGACCAGGCTGCCATCTCTTCGTCCGGGATGGGCGGCGCGGTGTGCTCCGGGTCGAGTTGGACGATCTGACGTGTGCGCGTGATCACGTAGAAATAATCACTGCCTTGTATGGCCTTGATGAGCGTCACTTCTCCTTGGTCAGTCTCCAAGTTGCGGTCACACACGAACAACCTGACCGACGTCGGGTAGTTGTTCTCCAGCCCGGAAAACGTGTTGTAGTGGTTGAATCCCTCGCAGCTGTCGCTCGCGCCATCGCCCATCGTGGTGAGAAACTCGATGGGGTCAGGTAGGGGATCGCCGGTAAGGGATTCGAAGCTGAGCGTCTCACGACCCTCGGCGTCGCGTGGGTCGGCAGGCACGAATTCGGTCATGCGCAAGCCGGCGGTATCGGTTTGCGACGTACGCAACCAGCCTTCGGGAGGAGCTGCGACAAGGTGTTCGCCGGTTGGAGGTGGAGCCGATTGTTTAGGCGCGGACGGCGCTTCTGTGTCCGCACAACACGAGAGCGCTAGAATCAGCGCTGTCAGGGAGACTTTGTTCATCTTGGGTATACCCATGGGTGCGAACTCGAGAGGCCGCCGTTGACGTAGGATGCTCGATCACTCAGCAAAAAGCAGGCAGCCTGGGCGATCTCGATGGGTTGACCCGGTCGGCGCGTCGGATTGATTTGACCGATGCGATGTTCCGTGCCGCGCTCGCGCGCCCGGTCGAAGGTGGGTCGGGTCATGCCTGTCTCTATCAAACCGGGGCAGATGGCGTTGATGCGGATGCCGGTATCGTACAGTTGGTAAGCGACGGTTTGCACGATGCTAATCACACCAGCCTTGCTGGCGCTGTAGTCTACGCCGCCGGCATTAGCGCGCAATCCGGCCACCGATGCGGTACACACGATCGCCCCGCTGCCCTGTTCGATCATGTGCGGCACGCTGTGTTTGATGGCGAGAAACACGCCCACCGTGTTGACGGCTAAAGTACGATGCCAATCCTCGACGGTCAGCTCCATCAAGGTCTTACGGCCACCGCTAACGCCTGCATTGGCGTAGACCCCATCGATGCCTCCGTAGGTTTCGACGCATCGCGCCACGAAGTCTTTGACTGCGTCCTCAATGCTTGCGTCGGCTTGAACGGCAACCGCAGAACCACCGCTTGCCGTGATGCTGCGTGCGGTCTCATGTACGCCATCGGCAATATCCACGGCGACGACGCGGGCACCCTCCTGTGCGGCTAGCTGGCAGGTCGCCCGACCGATGCCGCTGCCGGCACCGGTGATGACGATGTTTTTCCCTTCTAGCATGCCCAGGTCGGCTCTCCTTCTATCGGTCAGTAGACGGTTTCGACGACATCGCGCACGAACGATGCGGCCCCTCCGGGCGTGAAACCGGTGCAGTAAGTGACCCGCGTTCCCGGGTACCCAGCATCGCATTCCAGCGTCGGTCGCTTGGTATCGTCATCACGGATACGCCAACCCCGCTGTTCGTGCACGAAATATTCCGGATGTCGCAACCAGGCGATGGTTGCCGAATCCCAAGGGTGGAAACCCGCATCGGTTGGGAACGTTTCGGTCCAGTATCGGCACCAAGCCAGCGAATTCTCAAAGAAGTAATCGGACACGTGCGTTTTTTTGGCCTTGATGGTCGCGAGATCGTGCTCGGTAACGCACACCTGGCGTGTGAGCTCGAATCCGGCCAATACGATGGGCACCCCGCTTGCCATTACCAGTCGCGTCGCGCGGACGTCGTTTTCGAAGTTGAAATCGCGCACCGGGCCTTCGTCGCCGATGTAGAACCGGGCGTTGTCGCTGCGTCCGGCAACGATGACCAGCTGCTCGAGGTTGACCAGAACTTCGGGGGCGTGGTGCACGAGCAGACCGATGTTGGTTAGCGGCCCGATGGCTGCGATGGTGGTTTTGCTACGGCCAAGAATATCGGCCAGATAGCGGGCCGCGTCGTTAGCAGGCGGTAGCGCTCCGGATTGCGGCAGGGGTTCGACCGCGCCTGGTGTTACCGGGGTGTTCGACTGCTTGAGGGCGACGATCTCGTTGGCGACTCGATAAACTTCGCCGTGAGGCGCGTTGCCGTAAATCGTGGTGACGCCCAACAAGTCGAGGTCGCTTGCGTTGATGGCTTCGACGATCGCGAAACCGTCGTCTACGTCGCGGGGTCGGCCTTCATGATGGACACCGATCGCGACATCGCTATCGATGACAAGCGAAGTCACTTAATCATAGGCTCCTGAAGCTACAACCGATGTCCGCGCAGTGTTGAGCCATTCCGCTTGCGTCTCGACGTCGGCACTCAGCGGCAGCTGTGCGACACCGAATATGCGGCGAATGACCTCCATTCCCGCGAATCCGGAGGCGAGCCGGCTGTCGAATCCGTCCGGAGCGTGGTAGTTCTCGAGCAGCGTGGTGATGGCCGACTGCCGGTAGCCACACATTGTGAGATGGGCGGTGAACACTCCGACATCGAATTCCGGTGCGCCTTTGAAACCGAACTCCGGGTCGATCACCATGGCGCCTTCTGTCCTATGGTTGAGCCAGCTGCCCGGGTAAAAGTCTCCGTGGAGCAACACTGGGCGAGAATCGTGACTGGCGGTACCGAGATAGATGGCTCCTAGCCGTTGCGCGTGCGCACCGAGCGCCTCATCGTGCGTGAAGGACTCGTACAAGGGGGTAAGCTCGGATTCGATGGCGACACCGTTGTCGGCCAACAGCGGCACCACGAAGATGTGTTGGTGGTTGAGTTCGCGCATGGCGTTGTTTGCGAAGGCGCCATCGATATCCAAAGCATGCAGCGCGCCTAACCAGTCGATGAGTGAGATCAGGTCGGCGTGGATGTCGTCGGCCTCGATTGCGGCGTAGAGTGACGTAAAATCTTGGGCGGCGCCCAAGTCTTCAAAACACAGCAGCCGGTTTTCATCGTCATAACCCAGTAGTTGCGGCATACGCCTCGACACGACATCGGATGTCGAGGCGGCAGCGTAGAATGCGGCTTCGACGCTAGCCCGTTCTAGGGGCGCAGGAATGTCGGGATACTTCGCGACGAACGGCACGGACTGCTTCAGTACGATCGAGCGGGAACCGAGATTCGCACGTAATGTGCGGTTCATGTTGCCCTCACCCGCGGGAGCAAGCTCGACGATCGACTCCTTTGCGCCGATCCATTTAAGCGCGCGCAGGCGTGCCTCGATGGCGTCTGCATTTTTCGCCAAGAGCTCCACCGGGCTAGCGGATCGCGGCCGGATTGATCATCGCTTGCGGTGCAGTAGAAGCGGTCACACCGCTTCTAGCGAGCGCATGGATGCGCGACCATAATAGGTACGGAAAATGCGAGGTTTGCGCAGCAATGCGTCTCCAAAAAATGCCAGGACGCATTTTTTTTGAGATCGGTCGTAGTCGTCCCAAGGCAAGCGTTAGAGCTCTCATTTTATGATGCTCCCGTCGGTTGGCGTGGCTAGGAGGAAGTTTACCGATCCCGCAAGGTGCCAGGGAGCTTTTCGTAAATACCGTTGAAACTGCCGTTGGACATGATCACGACATGGCGCCTGCGTTCCGGCAGCTTGGCGATGGCTTCCATCATGCGTTCGAGATTGTCGAACTGTTGCGCTGGTACCACGCAGTTGGTGATCACCTCTGAGAGATCCCACTTGATGTTCTCGCCGCGAAACCAGAACACCTGATCGGCTGGCGCACAGCATGTCGTCAGCTCTTGACGAAGCGACCCGAGCGACATGGTATGGGTTCGAGGTTCGATCACGGCGATGATCTCATCGCCACCGACGTTGTTGCGCAATCCCTGCAGCGTGGTACGAATGGCCGTGGGGTGGTGCGCGAAGTCATCGTAGACGGTGACGCCGCCAACTTCCGCGATCACCTCGAGACGGCGTTTGACTCCGGAGAATGCGTTCAGCGCCTCGATTGCAATGGCCGGCGGCACACCGGCGTGGCGGGCGGCGGCGATGGCCGCGAGGCCATTGCTGACGTTGTGTTCTCCCAACAGCTGCCAGTCGACGCGCCCCAAGGTTGCTTCGTTGAGAGCGACCTCGAAAACGCTGCCGTCATTGGCGGCGGTCGCCGCACTCCACAACTCACCGTTGTCCATATCAACTGGCTTTCTCGGCAGCGCCTCACCGAACCTGGCGACCGGTGTCCAGCATCCCATCTGCAACACCTCGTCCACGCTCTCGTCTTGGCACGGAGCGATAACTAGCCCTTTACCTGGTACCGAACGCAGTAGGTGGTGAAACTGAGTCTGGATCGCGGCGAGGTCGGGAAAGATGTCTGCGTGGTCGAACTCCAGGTTGTTGATGATTAGTGTCCGTGGGCGGTAGTGCACGAACTTGGAGCGGCGATCGAAGTACGAAGCGTCGTATTCGTCAGCCTCGACGACGAAGAACGGCGCCTTGCCGAGACGGGCAGACCGGTCGAGGTTCTTTGGTACGCCTCCGATGAGATAGCCGGGGCTGAGGCCGGCGCTTTCTAGGATCCAGGCTAACATGCTGGTGGTCGTGGTCTTGCCATGGGTACCGGAGACCGCGATCACCCAGCGGTCCGGCAGCACGTAGGTGCCAAGCCACTCGGCACCGGACATGTAGCGCAAACCGCTATTCAAGATGTATTCAACCGCGTCATGGCCGCGGGGCAACTGGGCGTTGCCGATGACCACCAGGTCCGGCTCGGGGTCCAGATGGCGGGTATCAAAGTCCTCGAACCGTTCGATTTTGGCCTGAGCGAGCTGATCGCTCATCGGCGGATAAAAGGCGTCGTCCGACCCCGAAACCTCGAAGCCCATTTCTTTGGCGAGTTGGGCGAGGCTGCCCATCAACGTGCCGCCGATGCCGAGAAAGTAGATTCTCATTTGCTTGTCGCTCACGAGCCGATCGCGAGTTGGCCGACGGAGGTACTCAACAGAACCATGGCGAAGGCGATGATGATCGCTAACACCAGATGGACGTTGAGAACGCTCTTCAGAATGAACCCGACCACCCACATAGACCAAAGCACGAACCCGAGGTAGGTATAGGCGTTGAGCGCGGGATTCAGTAGTTCGGTGATCGGCAGGATCAAAGCGAAGATCGCCGTTACGATCAGATCGCAACCGAATATCGCCGTGATCGCCGCGGTGAACCGGTGCGGTACTTCGCGTAACGTGCAGGCGAGCCAGACCAAGACAGCCGTGGCCGACTGACTGACGATGATGCTCGTAGCCGCGGTCAACGTCGTATCTGCACCGCCCAACGTAATCGCCAGCGCAATGCTAGCGACGATGTTGGTAATGATGACCAGGGAGACGAACCAAGGTTGGGTGGGAACGTGCTCTGGACTCTGGCGCATCAGGCAGATGTGCCAGAACAGCTTAAAGACCGCCTTCATGACACGATGATAGGTTTTTCCCGTTTATTTGTCGCAATCTGTCGCACTTGGCAATGTCATCACTACAATGTTGCGCCAACTCATCCCTTAAGAGACCCAAGGAAGTTTGCCATGGCGAAACCCAATGCGTTCTATGCGCAATCGGGCGGGGTAACGGCCGTGATCAATGCCAGCGCTTGCGGCGTGATCGAGACCGCGCGTCAACACAGAGACAAAATCGGCAAGGTCTATGCAGGACGCAACGGAATTATCGGCGCGTTGACCGAAGAGCTGATTGACACCAGCCGTGAAAGCGCAAAGTCCATCCGCGGTTTGCGCTTTACCCCGAGCGGCGCCTTCGGTTCTTGCCGTTACAAACTTCGCTCGTTCGAGGAGAACGAACGCGAGTATCGACGTTTGATGGAGGTGTTTGCCGCGCACGACATTCGCTACTTTTTCTACAACGGTGGCGGCGACTCACAGGATACCGCACACAAGGTATCTCAGCTTGGTGTCACGCTTGGCTATGCGGTGACCTGTATCGGTATCCCCAAAACCGTCGACAACGATTTACCGTTCACGGATTGTTGCCCCGGTTTCGGTTCGGTTGCCAAATACGTCGCGATCTCGACCCGCGAAGCCGCGTTGGACGTCGCTTCGATGTGCGAGACATCGACCAAGGTTTTCATTTTGGAGGTCATGGGCCGGCATGCCGGTTGGATAGCGGCTGCTGCAGGTCTCGCTCAGGACCAGCCGGGAGACCCGCCGCACATCATCTTGTTGCCGGAAGTACCGTTCGTCGAGCGCAAGTTTTTGCGGAAGGTAAAACGCACCGTGAGTAAGTGCGGATATTGCGTCGTTGTCGTATCCGAAGGCGCGCAGTACGCCAACGGTACCTTTGTTGCCGACGTCGGACGCAAAGACGCGTTCGGGCATACTCAGCTTGGAGGCGTTGCGCCGACGATCGCCAACCTCATCCATACCAGGCTAGGTTACAAATACCATTGGGCGGTTGCCGACTATCTGCAACGAGCGGCGCGCCACATAGCGTCCGCAACCGATGTTGAGCAGGCGTATGCCATGGGCGAAGCAGCGGTGAAATTCGCCTTGGCCGGAAAAAACGCGATCATGCCAATCGTTGTTCGCAAGAGCGACAAACCCTACCGCTGGACCGTGGGCGAGGTGAAGTTGTCAAAGGTGGCCAACGTCGAACGCAAGATGCCGAAGAGTTACATCAGTGCAGACGGATTCGGCATCACCGCGAAGGCCAGGCGTTACCTGGCCCCGCTGATCGTCGGCGAGGACCATCCGCCCTACGTCGGTGGGCTGCCGCAGTACGTAAAACTCAAGAATCAGTTGGTCGCGAAGAAGCTGAAACCCTTCGAGGTTTGAATATTCGAATATTCCGCGACCCCCGACAGGCCGACCCAAATCGATTAGACCAGCAGCGGGGCGATCACCAACGACACGATGGCCATGACGTTGATCAGGATGTTCATGGCCGGTCCTGACGTATCCTTGAACGGGTCGCCGACCGTATCGCCCACCACGGTTGCCGCGTGAACGTCTGAGCCCTTGCCGCCGAGGTTGCCTTTCTCGACGTACTTCTTGGCGTTGTCCCAGGCACCACCGGCGTTGGCCATGGTCAGGGCCAATAACACGCACCCGAGTAACGCGCCGCCCAGAGCACCGCCAAGTGCTTCCGGACCAAGTCCGAAACCGATCACCGGCGGCGCCGCAACGGCGATCGCGCCGGGCAGCAACATGCGTTTCAGCGCCGCCGAGGTGGCGATGTCGATGCACTTGGCCGTATCGGGCTCGGCCTTGCCCTCCAACAGTCCCGGAATTTCGCGGAACTGGCGGCGGATTTCTTTAATCATATCCATTGCGGCCTCACCGACGGCCGTCATCGTGATACTGGCGATCAGGAACGGTATGAGCCCGCCGATAAACAGCCCGATCAACACCTGCGGATTGCCGATGTGCAATACGAATTTACCGCCGGTGGCATAAGAGATGGTCTCGACGTACGCCGCGATGATGGCGAGAGCGGCTAGGGCCGCAGCGCCGATCGCGAAACCCTTACCCATGGCGGCCGTCGTGTTGCCGAGCTCATCGAGAGAGTCGGTGATGGCGCGGGTCTCTTCGCCCAAGCCAGCCATTTGGGCAATGCCGCCGGCGTTGTCCGCGACCGGTCCGTAGGCGTCGACCGCCATGGTCATGCCCACTGTGGCAAGCAAACCAACGGCCGCCACGCCGACGCCGTAGAGTCCCGCGAGTTCGGTCGAGACGAAGATGATCGCGCAGATCGTGAGCACCGGTACGACGACCGATTGCATGCCGACGGCAAGTCCCGCAATCATCACCGTGGCCGCGCCGGTTTGGCCGGCTTCGGCGATCCGTATGACGGGTGTCGACGATGTGTAGTACTCCGTCACGAGCCCGATAACCACACCGCCGACCGCGCCGAAGACCACCGACCACCAGATGTTGCTGGACAAGCCGATCTCGCCAACGACGAAGTAGGCCACTAGAACGAAAAGCACGGGCGAACCGATCATACCGATGCGCAACGCCAATGCTGGGCTGGAACTGGAGCGCATACGGACGATGCCAATGCCGATGACCGAGCAGATGAGTCCGCAAGAAGCCATTACCAGGGGCAGGAACATCAGCGCGGCGCGTCCGTCGGCCTCGGACATGCCCGGCGCCAAGGCTGCGACGGCGCCAGCCGCCAGCGTGGTTGCGATGGCGATCGTGGCAATCATCGCACCGCAGTAAGACTCGAAGATGTCGGAACCCATACCCGCCACATCGCCGACGTTGTCGCCGACGTTGTCGGCGATCACCCCGGGGTTACGTGGGTCGTCTTCGGGAATACCGACTTCCAACTTGCCGACCAAGTCGGCACCGATGTCGGCGCTTTTGGTGTAGATGCCACCGCCGACCCGAGCAAATAGGGCAACCGTCGAGGCACCCATGCCGAATCCGTGAATGTGGTGGGCGGTTTCTGGGTCACCGCCAAAGAAGTAGTAGACCAAACCCAGACCCAGCAAGCCGAGCGACGCCACCGCTAGACCCATGATCGAGCCGCCGAGGAATGCGACTGAAAGGGCGGCAGCTTGGCCGGAGTTGTGCGCTGCCGTGGTGGTTCTTACGTTGGCTTTGGTGGCGGTATGCATGCCGAACCAACCGGCGCCGGCCGATGACAATGCGCCGGCTAGGAATGCCCACACGGTCTCGATGCCGAGACCCGAAAAGAACAACAGCACCAACAAGATACCGGCGAAGATTGCCAACATGGTGTATTCGCGGCGCATGAATACCATTGCGCCGTCATGGATGGCATCTGCGATCTTCTTGAGGGCTTCGTCGCCTTCGTCGTAACGCTTGACGACCCCGTAAATCATGACTGCTACGAGTAGCCCGAACACACCGATGGCCGGTGGTATCAGGGTGATATCTATCATTTGTTATTCCAAACTTTTTGGTGAACGAACGGGGCCGAGTGCAGTATTTGCGCGTTACGCTAAAAGCGGCTTCTCTTTGAGACCGCTTCTACCCCGCCTAGCGGCGGCCCCACCCCAACGGCGGCCCCGCCCCAACGGCGGCGCGTATGATACCAGCGATAAAGGCGCACGCCAGCCCGAAGTGGCACGCGCCCGTGCGTAGCACGGGACCGTCTCAGATGCCCTCGCTACGTAAACCGGTGAGATAGGCAGGCTAACCTTGGGCCAACAATGTCCTGAGGTCGATGATGGCGGCGTTGGCGCGGGAAATATAGGAAGCCATCACCAACGAATGGTTGGCGAGAAGGCCGAGTCCGTCGCCGTTGAGGATCATCGGGCTCCAAATCGGATCTTGGGTAGGCTCCAACTCGCGAATGATCTGCTGCAAGCTGACGCGAGCGTTCTTCTTGTCGAGCACGTCGCCGAAATCCTGTTCCATCGCCTGCAGCAAGTGCAGGAGTGCCCAGGTCTGTCCGCGCGCCTCGAAGAACACGTCGTCGAGGTCGAACCACGGAGTCTTGTATTCTCGCTCGGCGGGAGCCTCGGTGGCCTGAGAGGCGGCGGGATCGCCGGCCAGGTCGATATTCAGCTGGCGTTTACCGACGCTCGCCGATAGTCGCTGCGACAGGCTGCCAAGCCGCGTCCCGACACCTTGCAGCCACTGCCGAAAATTGTCGGCCCGGGCGTAGAACTGGGCATCCGGAGCATTGGGGTCGGCGAGACGGTCGAGGTAGGACTCGAAAAGCTCTATGCCGTCGGCATATTCGTCTTCCGTTTGTGGGAACGCCCAGCTGGCGTTATCGAAGAAGAACTTGCCCTCCGCAACCGAGAGGTCGGTGTCCTCGGTCGACTGACTTTGGGACCGTGAAAAATCGATACGGTAGGCGCGTGCGGTATCGCGAATTTGGGTCAATACGCCGAACTCCCAGTTCGGCACGTTGTCCATCCAGACACCGGGAGGCAGCAGATCGTTGGACAGGTAGCCGCCGCGCTTATCCAGCAGCGTATTGGAGAGCCTGATGAGCGTTGCGGTGCTCACGTACCCGGTGACGAGTTGGCGATTGGCAAGCCGTGCCTCGGAGACCGCATGTTGGCGAACGTCGAACGTCGCCGATTCAGTGTCCCACCACCAAGCGAAGAAGACGCAGATAGCGAGGTATGCGCCAAGTAATCCGCCGCCGATCTTGAGTGATGTCCCTGCGGTGGCGGCGATGGTTGAGCCTATGCCAGATCCGCTAAATCCGTCGTTTTCCCAGAACTTCCAATTCATCTGCCGTCCTTTAAAACGCGTCCTTTAAGACGTCCTTTAAGACGTCCTCTGAGACGTGCTCGAGTCCGTCGAGCCCGACACGCCGGAACTCTACTACTTGGGTGCTGCCGTCTGAAAATTCAAGCGTCACCGGCACGGGCGACGGCAGCCCCTTGGCGCCGAATACCATCAGGTGGTGGCCGCCGCTGGCGAACACCACTGCCTGTTGTGGCGCCAAGTCGACGGCGTCTACGCGTCGCATGCCTATCATGTCACCGTTCCTGACATGAGTATGCAGTTCTAGACGTTCCACGTAGTCTGAATGGGCGCCCAGCAATTGCACCGGGACAGTGCCGCGATTGGTTATCGAGAAGTAGGCAACGGTATTCGTTCGTCCTGGCACCGCTTCACGGATGACGGCGTCGCGGACCTCGATGCCGGCATCGGCGCCGCCGTCCGCGCAGCCTCCGATCTGGGCTTGGCCGAAGAGGATCAACAGCGTTAGGAGGCTTCTTGGAAACATATCAGTTCTACGGAGGGCGGCGAGGCAAGCTGCATCTTGGCACGTATGCGACGCTCGCCGTCGGCCTGACTCAGTTGTTGGTATATCCAGCGCCCTTCGGCGTCGTTTCGCGCACTGATGGTCACCCGACAGTCCGGGTGTCTGGCTTTGGTGCCGAACGTCACTAAAGAATCTCGCACGGACGCGGCGCGACGCTGCAGCCCGGATTTGTCCAATAGGAGTTTTTCGCGTTCCGCATGCATGAGTAGTCGCAATTGCTCGGAAGTCGGTTCTATCGCCGGATGTTCGGCATCGACGAGACGGGCTCTTGCCAACATCGACCGCGCCTGGGCGAACTGCCGCCGATCGGCAGCGGTCAACGCCAATTCGACGTAGCGCTCGACGATTTGTTCGAGGCCGCGTTTGGCGGCGTCGTTGTCAGGATCGAGGGCTAACAATTCCTCGTACAACCGGGCCGCGCTGCCCTCCTCCGGAAACGTCAGGTGGTCTTCACCGATGGCGAACCGTGCTCGATCCAACAGTGTCTGCAGCTGAGATTGGTCGACGACCGGTGCTTCGATGATCGGTGTCACGGGCTCTGCTTCGGGCGGTTTTTGGGTCTGGCAGGCCAGCGTGCCGTGGATCAGCAGGGCCAGAACCAATAATCGGCGATGTAACGCTCGCGGACCGCGAAAATTGATCATAGGTGCCTTAAACTCTGTTCAAATACCCGAAATTCGCAACGGGACCAGTTCACGGATGGGTCGCGGCAGAAACGGTATATTCGAACTGCGGACCGAACTCCAGCGCAAATTGTGGGTCTTATGGAGGCGCCACTCGGTCGCGGCCTTCGGCTGCGCCCGGAAGAGCGCGGCGCAAGAAGCGCCCGCGGCTAGACGACACCCGCGGCCAAACAAGAGAACCAAAGAGAAAGAGGATCCTGATGCCAACCTCGAGAACAACTAGCAGCGCCAGGCCGGCCCCTTGGCTGTGGCTGCTGACTTTGTGGTTGTCCGGGGCGCCGTTGGCGCTCGGTGCCGAATTCGAGTGGGATGACGATCCCGAATTCTTACCCGTAGACGAAGCCTTCGTGCTCTCGACCGAAACCGGGACGGACGGAGCTTTGCTGGCATATTGGAATATGCCGGACGGTTACTATCTGTACCGCCACCAGTTCGACTTCAAGCTCAAAGAAGGCAGCGGTGCAACGCTCGGCCAAGCGGAGATTCCGCCGGGACTACAGAAGGTCGACGAGTATTTCGGCGCGGTAGAAGTCTACTACCACGATGCCCAGGTACGCGTTCCGATCTCCGCCGACGCGGGGTCGATCGAGATTGGCATCAGTTATCAGGGCTGTGCCGACGCAGGACTTTGCTACCCCCCCGAAACCAAGTGGGTCGTGTTGAACGTGGCGGCAAGCGGCGGCGTGGCGGGTCCGGGTGGCGGAACGCCACTCACCGTTTCGGTGATACCGCAGACCGAAGACCGGCAATTGGCGTCGCTCTTGACCGATAGCAGTCTGCTCATGGCGCTGGCGCTGTTTTTTATTGCGGGTATCGGACTTGCGTTTACGCCCTGCGTCTTGCCGATGGTGCCCATCTTGTCGAGCATCATCGTGGGTGATTCGGAAAACCTGAATCGCGTACGTGCCTTCACGCTCTCAACGACCTATGTGCTCGGTATGGCGCTGACCTACGCGTTGGTCGGTACGTTGGTCGGACTGTTTGGTGCGAGCCTCAATTTACAAGCGGCGTTGCAATCGGCGCCGGTGCTCATCGGCTTTGCCGTGGTTTTCGTCGTGCTGTCTTTCGCCATGTTCGGCTTCTATGAGTTGCAGTTGCCCCAGAGTTGGCAGAACGCGCTCAACACGATGGGCGACAAATGGGGCGGAGGCAAACATGCCGGCGTCTTCGTCATGGGTTCGTTGTCGAGTCTGATCGTTTCACCCTGTGTTTCGGCGCCGCTGGCAGGCGCGTTGATCTACCTCAGCTCTACCGGCGACGCCGTGTTGGGCGGCAGTGCTTTGCTGGCACTCGGCTTGGGCATGGGTGTGCCGCTCATTATTCTCGGTTCTAGTGGCGGCCATCTGTTGCCGAAAGCCGGCGCCTGGATGAATGCTGTCAAAACGGTCTTCGGTGTGCTCCTCTTAGCGGTAGCGATCTGGTTGCTCGAGCGAGTCATACCGGCTGCAGCGACCCTCGGGTTGTGGGCTGCGTTACTCATCGGTAGCGGGGTTTATCTCGGCGCGTTGGACGCAACCTCTCGCGAGGGATGGGGACAGTTGTGGAAAGCGAGCGGTGTGTTTGGCATCGTCTACGGTGCGCTGTTGTTGATTGGTGCCGCCAGTGGTGCCCAGGATCCATTCAAACCGTTGCAGCAACTTGCCGGCGGCAGTAGTCAGGTGTTCGCAACCTCCGATGGTGCCACGGAGGGTCAATTACGTTGGCAACCGGTCCGCGATCTTCCAGAACTTAAGCATGCGATTGCCGAGGGTACCAGCATGGGACGCCCGGTATTACTCGACCTCTACGCAGATTGGTGCATCTCGTGCAAGGTGATGGAACGTTCGGTGTTCCCTAGGCCGGAGGTCGCCTCCCAGTTGGCGCAGTTTTATCTGGTCCGAGCCGACGTCACGGCTAACAACGCGGCAGATAAGGCACTGATGAACGAGTACGGGTTGTTTGGCCCACCGAGTATGGTATTTTTCACCGAAGATGGTCGCGAGTTAACCGAAATTAGAGTTCAGGGGGAGATTGGCGCAAAGGCGCTAGCGGCGCATCTACAGGCCATTCTCGGCCATTTACGCGCGCAAAACTTCGCGGAAAAATCGGATAACTTCGACGAAACTGCGGCTATTTAGCCGTTATCTGGACAAAACGCTAACTTTCTTCCACAATTCCGCCCCCGACTTTCAGTAGGACCCAGTGATGGCCAGAATTCTCGTCTTACACGGGCCAAACCTGAATCTACTCGGCACCCGAGAACCTGAGGTTTACGGCACGGATACCTTGGACGATATCAACGCGAGGCTCGAGCCGTTGGTGAACGCGGGCGGCCATGAGTTGCAGTGCCTGCAGAGCAATGCCGAGCACGAATTGATCGATTGTATTCACGGCGCCAAGGATCGAGTTGGTTTCATCGTCATCAATCCGGGCGCCTTCACGCACACGAGCATCGCTTTGCGGGACGCGTTGCTGGCTGTGGGGATTCCGTTTATCGAAATACACCTTTCCAATGTCCATGCGCGGGAAGAATTTCGGCAAACGTCGTTTTTGAGCGATATCGCAAAAGCGGTCATTACGGGCTGTGGGGCGCAAGGCTACGAATTTGCGGTGCTTGCGGCGCTTGCACACCTCGACAAAGAACGCTAGGAGCCGTTGTGGATCTACGCAAAATCAAGAAACTGATCGAACTCCTGGAAGAGTCGGGCATTACGGAACTGGAAGTAAGAAACGGCGAGGAGTCCGTGCGTATCGCGCGCCCGATGGCGCCGAGTTTGACACCCGCCGCCGCACCCGAGCCAACGGTCGCCCGAAGCGCGGTGGCGACCAGCACCCTGCATGCACCGATGGCGGGGACGTTTTACGTGGCGCCAGAACCCGGTGCACAACCTTTCACGCAGGTTGGATCTGCAGTGAATGTCGGGGAAACGCTCTGCATCATCGAAAGCATGAAGATGATGAATGCGATCGCTGCTGAAACGGCCGGCGTTGTCGTTGAGATCCTTGTTGGCGATGGCGAACCTGTCGCCACGGGTCAGGCTCTCTTACGCATCCAATAGTCGAAGCGCCCGTGTCTTGGTTGGAGGTAAGGGTTTGCGCCGAGATGTCGGCGGGTGAATCGTCCGCCGCGGTAGCGGTCGACATTTTGTCCGCCCGGTTGACGTCCTGCGGCGCGATTTCCGTCACCCTCGAGGCCGCCGATGATGAGGAGGTGCTCGAACCGCCGCCGCAGACCACGCCATTGTGGACGCGTACCGTGCTGACCGGTCTGTTTCCGTTGGATGCAGACGTCGCGGCGATACGCGGCGCGTTTGCCCCGGATGTCGAGGTCACGGTCGCGTTTTTGGGAGACCGTAATTGGTTGGATCAATGGCGAGCCCATGCGGTAAATCTGCAGTTTGGAGATCGGCTATGGGTGTTGCCGAGAAACGTCAGCCCGGTGTTGCAGGGCAAGTTGAATACGTTCAGCGGGGCGGTCTTGCGACTCGATCCGGGGTTGGCCTTCGGTAGCGGCAGCCACCCCAGCACGGGGCTGTGTTTGGAATGGCTGGCCAACGCCGAGCTAAATCAGCGTTCAGTGCTTGATTATGGCTGTGGCTCCGGAGTGTTGGCGGTCGCGGCGGTGTTGCTCGGCGCCGGGATGACCGTGGCTGTCGATCACGACCCACAGGCGTTGGTCGCGACGCGCGACAACGCCAACTACAATGGCGCCACCTTGAGCCGTGTGGGGTTGCCCGATGCTCTGGACGGGCATACACAATTTGCTGTCGTCGTGGCCAATATCTTGGCCGACCCGTTGATCGAGTTGGCGCCACGTTTGACGAAGTGGCTCGAGCCGAACGGGCACTTGGTGCTTGCAGGCGTGTTGGTGAGTCAAGGAGACGCTGTGATGGCCGCATATCCCGACATCGACTTCGGTGAGCCGGCGGAGACCGAAGGATGGCTGTGTTTGGCAGGGTGTTTCAGTGGCTGAGGATGAGTTAGACCCGCTGGTAACCGAGTGCCCTAGCTGTAGCACTCGGTTTCGCGTGAACGAGACTCAACTCGAGATAGCGGGTGGCCGAGTGCGTTGTGGCGCCTGCCTGACGGTGTTTGACGGTACCGAACGTTTGTTGTTCGCCTCCGGCGAGCCACAGCCCGAACAGCCGGAGGCAGCGCTGGATGAACTGCTTGACGAGTTGCATACCGCTGCCGAGGACGACTCTGTTCGCGCTGTCGAGGTTGATGACGTCGGCGATCGGTCGGCCGACGAAGTGTCCGTGGACGGACCCCTCGAGGACGAAGTGTCCGCGGACGAACCTACCGACTTTGCTGATGAAGACGTGTTCGAGGACGAACTCGTCGGGGACCAACCGATCGAGGACGAATCAACCGGGGATGGCGCCGAGGTCGATGGCGCCTACCCGACCGAAGGCCCTGTCGAGCAAGACGAGGAACAAGCCAATCTAGGCGTCGACGTCGATTTACCGGAGACAGGGGACGAAGGGATCTGGGGGGCCTTCAGCGACGCTGACGACGCCCGCGTGGACCCCGTACCCGAGGTGGACGTCGATGCCAGCGAAAACGCTGAGGATGCCAGCGAAAACGCTGAGGATGCCAACGCAAACGCTGAGGAGGTCGCCGAGACGCCAGAAGAGAGTTCTGTCGGACGAGAAGTCGTCATGGCAGGATTGCCCGAGAACGAGATCTGGGCGGTCAAGCAACCATCCGCCGAAGTGAAGCTGCGTCCTTATCTCGGCGATCTCGAAGCCGAGCCGAAACCACCGAAACGATGGTGGGTTGGTTTGATCATGGTGGTCGCGATATTGGGGCTGATTGCTCAGGTGCTGTGGTATCAATCGGATAACTGGTCCCGCGACCCCGACATGCGGCCGTACTACGAACAAGTCTGTGAATGGCTCGGGTGTGAGCTACCGGTAATTCGTGCCCCGCAACAGATTCAGCCGAGCAACCTCGTGGTGCGCAGCCATCCGGACGTGCCTGGTGCTCTGGTGGTTGATGCGCTTGTCATCAACAACGCGTCTTTTCCCCAGCCGTTTCCCGTCGTGGAACTCACCTTCACGACGGTTGACGGTAATCTCGTCGCGGGACGTCGCTTCCGTCCCGATGAATACCTGGGTGGTGACCTCGAGGGTGCCACGATGTTGCCGTCCAAGACCCCGGTACACATCACGCTGGAGATCGAAGACCCGGGCCCGGATGCGGTGAACTATTTCATGAAATTTCGCTAGCCCGGAATGTTCGCGAATAATCCGGCTAGCATCCTCTCCCGCTGGCGTATTAACCGCTTGAGGTCGGCCCGCGGCTCAGTATGATGGTGCCCCTTTTCTGACAAGCACTCGCCTCCATCCAACGTGGTTTCGATAGGCCCTCACCAACTTCGCAACAACGTGTTGCTGGCACCCATGGCCGGGCTGACCGATGCACCCTTTCGCGCGGTTGCGCTTGCTCATGGTGCTGGGTATGTCGTATCGGAAATGGTCAGCGCGCGCGCGGAACTCTGGCACACGCGCAAATCGCGCTTGCGGCGCACCCGTTTTGCGTCCGACGCGCTGTCGGTACAGCAAATCGCCGGGTCTGATCCCGAGGAACTTGCGGCTGCTGCGGTTCGGCACGTCGAGGCGCAAGCCGACATCATCGACATCAACTTTGGCTGTCCGGCAAAGAAGGTTTGCCGCAAAGCCGCGGGCTCTGCGTTGCTCAAAGATCCGGAATTGGTCGTCAGAATCGTCGATGCCGTCGTACGTGCGGTGCCGGTCCCCGTAACGGTGAAGATGCGCACGGGTTGGGCGCCTGAACAAAAAAACGGTGTGAACATTGCGCGAGGCGTTGAGGCGGCCGGTGCGCAAGCCATCGTCGTACACGGGCGCACGCGTGCGTGTCGATTCAACGGTGCGGCCGAATACCAGACGGTGCGCGAGATCAAACGCGCGGTGTCGATACCGGTGTTCGCCAACGGCGACATCGACAGCGTCGAGAAGGCCCGCAGCGTACTGGTCGAATCTCTTGCCGATGGCGTGATGATCGGCAGGTCGGCCATCGGCGCGCCATGGTTGCTGGGTGCCGTCGCTGGATTACCGGAGCCGACTGCGGCGTGCAAGTGGCGCACGATCTTCGAACATCTGGAATCCATGTACGATTTCTACGGCGTAGATCAGGGGTTGAGAATCGCACGCAAGCATGTGTCCGCTTACCTCACCCATCTCGGGTATGGCCGCGCGGAGATTCGATCATTCAATCAACTACAAAGCACCGGGGAACAACGTGGGTACTTGGGCAGTCTGCAGGACTCTCATGGCTACCTGCCGCAGACATGACAGCCTTGAGCGACGAAACACAGCCTTGAGCGACGAAACACAGCCATGAGCGACGATAAACAGCCATGAGCGACGACAAAAAAACACCGGTGGCCAGGGCGCTCCTGAGCGTCTCTGACAAAACCGGCATCGTAGAGCTGGCACGCTCGCTCGACCAGATTGGCGTGCAGCTGTTGTCGACGGGCGGAACCTACCGTGCTCTGGCGGAAGCAGAGGTGCCCGTAACGGAAGTCTCGGACCACACCGGTTTCCCGGAGATGATGGACGGTCGAGTCAAAACCCTGCACCCAAAGATTCATGGTGGCATTCTCGGGCGCAGGGGCGTCGATACGGAGGTCATGCAGCAACACGACATCGCCGAGATCGATCTGGTTGTCGTCAACCTGTACCCGTTCGCGGCGACGATCGCGCGTGAGGATTGCACGGAAGCGCTCGCCATCGAGAACATCGACATCGGTGGACCGGCGATGCTGCGATCGGCGGCCAAGAATCATCAAGACGTCATGGTTGTCGTCGATCCGGCTGACTACGCCGCGGTCGCCGAGGCGTTGACCGCCGGTGGCAGTGATCTGGCCCTCAGACGCCGACTCGCGATAAAAGCCTTTCGTCACACTGCGCTCTACGATAGTACGGTAGCGGGCTATCTCGGGCGCGATGAGCCGATGCCGGACAGCATTAGCTTTGCCTATACCAAACTGCAGGGCATGCGTTACGGCGAGAACCCTCACCAAGACGCCGCTTTCTATGTGGAGCCGAATATCGTTTCGGGAACGGTGGCGGCTGCCCGGCAATTGCAGGGCAAGGCGCTGTCGTATAACAATGTTGCCGACACCGACGCCGCGCTGGAATGTATTAAGGTTTTCGACGCGCCGGCTTGTGTCATAGTCAAACACGCCAATCCCTGTGGCGTCGCGATCGGTGACAGTTTGACCCGCGCCTACGAACGGGCTTTTCGAACCGATCCGACCTCGGCGTTTGGCGGTATCGTCGCGTTCAACCGTACGCTCGATGGCGATACGTTGGCCTTGATTCTCGAACGGCAATTTGTCGACGTCGTGGTTGCGCCGGGCGTTGCTGAGGCGGCAGTGCAAATCGCTAAATCGAAAAAGAACGTACGCCTCTTGAGTTGTGGGGCGTTTGTAGACTCGGGCAGGGGGCGAGAATTGAAACGGGTCGGTGGTGGGCTGTTGGTCCAGTCCGCGGATGAACTATGCCTGGATGACGCAGCACTTCGGACCGTTACCGATCGAGCACCTACTGAGCAGCAACTCGACGACCTGCATTTCGCTTGGAAGGTTGCCTGGTTCGTCAAATCCAACGCCATCGTCTACGCCAAAGACCAACGCACGATCGGTATTGGAGCAGGACAGATGAGCCGCGTGATCAGCGCCAAAATCGCTGGGCTGAAGGCCCGGGAAGAAGGCCTCGAGGTTACCGGATCGGTCATGGCCTCGGACGGGTTGTTCCCGTTTCGCGATGGCATAGACGCGGCCGCGGAAGCAGGGATCACCGCGGTCATCCAACCCGGAGGCTCGATACGCGACAAGGAAGTCATCCAAGCAGCCAATGAGCACGGCATGGCGATGCTATTCACGGGGGTCAGACACTTCCGGCACTAGCAGGTAGGAGCGGCTTCAGCCGCGATAATTTCCGTTGTCTAACACAAAGGAATCGCGCCTGAAGGCGCTCCTACCAGGTTTTTCAAGGTTGAGGCGGGGGAGAACATGAAGGTATTGGTCATA
Source organism: Gammaproteobacteria bacterium (assembly GCA_027297435.1). Classification (GTDB taxonomy): domain Bacteria; phylum Pseudomonadota; class Gammaproteobacteria; order Pseudomonadales; family Azotimanducaceae; genus Azophilus. The sequence continues at coordinate 79,049 of JAPUIA010000275.1, forward strand.
GGCTCCGGCGGGCGCGAACACGCGCTGGCCTGGAAGGTCAGCTTGAGCGGATCGGTTGAGCAGGTGTATGTGGTACCGGGCAATGCGGGAACTGCGAGCGAGCCCAAGATCGAAAACGTTGCCATCGACGTAGGCGATTTCTCCGCGTTGGCGGACTTTGCCAAAGAGGTCGGTGCTGGCCTTACGATCGTTGGACCGGAAGTTCCCCTTGTGAACGGCATCACGGACTACTTTCAAGCGCGAGGGCTGGCGTGTTTCGGCCCAAGCCAAGCGGCCGCTCGACTCGAAGGCTCGAAAGCCTTCACCAAAGATTTTCTCGACGCGCATAATATTCCGACCGCTCGATCCGAGACGTTCACCGATCTCGGCGCGGCGAAGGCCTATGTTGAAGCTGAAGGCGCACCGATCGTGATCAAGGCCGACGGTCTGGCAGCTGGCAAGGGTGTCGTTGTCGCGCAGGCATTGGACCAAGCGTACGCCGCACTCGAGGACATGTTGGCTGGTCATGCGTTCGGCGCTGCGGGTAACCGCGTGCTGGTCGAGGAATTTCTCGAGGGTGAGGAAGCCAGTTTCATCTGTTTGTGTGATGGTAAGACCGCGGTGCCGTTCGCAACCTCTCAGGATCACAAGGCGGCCTACGATGGCGATGCCGGGCCGAATACCGGTGGCATGGGCGCGTACTCCCCGGCGCCGGTCGTCACCGAGGCACTGCATGCTCGCATCATGCGTGAAATCGTGCAGCCGACGATGGCCGGCATGGCGGCGGACGGGGCGCCCTATGTGGGGTTCCTGTATGCGGGCTTGATGATCACGGCGGACGGTACGCCGAAAGTGATCGAGTTCAACTGCCGATTTGGCGATCCGGAAGCACAGCCTGTGCTGATGCGTCTGAAATCGGATCTCGCCGTGCTGTTGCAGGCAGCATTGACGGCAGATCTCGCGAGCATCGAACTCGATTGGGATCAACGTGCGGCACTCGGCGTCGTCATGGCGGCCGGCGGATACCCCGGCAGCTATGCAAAGGGCCACGTCATCAGCGGGCTCGATGAAGGCGACGATGCGGACGTCAAGGCGTTTCATGCGGGTACCCGTTTTGACGGGACGGACGTGGTCACGAACGGCGGTCGGGTACTGTGCGTGGTGGGCCTTGGTGACAAGGTCAGCGACGCGCAACAAAAGGCCTACGAGCGGGTGGCGCGCATCTCTTGGCAGGACGCTTACCATCGTACCGACATCGGCTATCGTGCCGTCGCTAGAGAATCGCGCTAATCACCTACAACGATTGCGGCGCTGACGGCTTGGACCTGCCGCGACGTAGCGCATGCTATGGTCATGCTGACCCGCGTTCTGCAGCGTTTCGATCCTTTCCGAACCTTGACCTGGCCCGAACTATCGACGGTTGCTCGGCATACCCAAGTTTTGAACGTGCCGGCCGATCGTTGGCTACTGCGAGAAGGCAGACGCCTTAGCGGCAGTTACTACCTCGCCCGCGGCAAGCTACGAGTATCGGCCCCGGTGCGCGAGGTGCGATACAACTCCAGTGCGGCTCAGCAACCCATCTATCCGGGCTCTACCGCGATCCAGACCCTAACCCAGGTTCAGATACTACGCGTCGATACACGACCCATCGAATTTCTCTTGCAGGGCAACGGTGGCGATCATGGCTTGGAAAGCGATCTAGAGCCCTGGGAGCAGCGCTTTCTCAGCTCGCCGATCTTGCAACGTCTCGATCCTTGTGTATGGCAACGGTTGTTTAGCGAATTGCAGGAACGGCAGGTTCGAAAGGGCGAGACGTTAGTACGTCTGGGTGACCCGGCTGAAGCTTTCTACGTGCTCAAATCCGGGCATGCCAGCGTGCATCGCATGGGCAAGACGTTGGCGTACGTTGGCCCCGGCGATTTCTTTGGCGAAGACGCGCTCATTATGCAAAGGTCTCGCAATGCGACCGTGACTGCGCTTGAACCGGGTTGGTTGTTTGAGCTGCCGCGCGAACGGTTTTCGGCGTTGCTCGTCGATAAGGTGGTACGGTTCGTAGAGTCGTCTCAATCAGGCTTGCGTCTCGATGTCGGTGATGACAAGCCTGACGACGAGGGTTGTGCGCTGCATGTACCTTTGCATCGCTTGCGCGAGGGCTTGAGACAGTTGAATCCGGCGCAACGTTATCACATCGTCGGTGGCGAGCTGAACGCACGCGCGCTGGCGGCGTTCATCCTGACCCAGCAAGGTTTCGATGCGTGGCTCGTCGAGTAACTCCGTAACTCCCTGCCTTTACGCGGGTACCGTGCGATCTTTGGCCCAGCCGCGCAATGCTGCAATGCTCTCTGCACGCAGCACCGACATGGGGTAGGTGCGGTTGATCGCTGCAAGCACGTCGGTTTGGGCGACCGATTGATCTTTCGAGGTGGCGAGATAGCGGGATGACACCACTGCCTCCTCGATTTCTGCACCCGTAAAGCCGTCGGCGTTGGTGGCAAGCTCTACCAGGTCGAAGGCCTTCGGGTTGAGACCGCGTTTCTCGAGGTGGATGCGAAAGATCTGCTTGCGGATCTGCACATCCGGCAAATCGACGAAGAATACTTCGTCCAGGCGCCCTTTGCGGACAAGCTCGGGAGGCAATTCTGAGATGTCGTTGGACGTCGCAACGATGAAAACCGACTTTTGGTTTTCAGCCATCCAGGTGAGTAACGTGCCGAGGACCCGTTTCGACGTTGCGTTGTCAGACTGTCCTGTCGCGAGACCCTTTTCGATTTCATCCATCCAGAGTACGCAGGGCGCCATCAACTCTGCTTGTTTCAAGCTGTTGCGCAAGTTGCGTTCGGTTTCGCCGAAAAACTTGTTGTAGAGCGTGCCGAAATCCAGACGCAGCAACGGAATGCCCCAGAACCCCGCGATGGCTTTCGCCGCGAGGCTTTTGCCGCCGCCCTGAACACCGAGCAGCAGCACGCCTTTCGGTCTATCTTCGTTTGCTTCCAGAAATGCGTTGCGGCGCAACTTCAACCAGCGTTTTAGGTTGTCGAGCCCCGCGACATGGCTGAAGTCCTCGGTGTCGTACTCGAAGCGAAGCACGCCTTCCGAATCGAGCAGCTCGAACTTCAAGCGGTTGACTTCGGGTATGTCCGATTCGGTGATTGCGCCGTCGCTGTAGATGGCGTGACGAATGAGTATCTGTGCGTCGCTATGCGATACGCCGCGCATGTTGGCGACCAGTTTTTTCAGCGTGACACTATCGGTTTTGACTTTCTGTTGGTCATGTTGCTCGGCCCACTCCTTGGCTTGTTTGCGAATCAAGCCCATGAGTTCGTCATCACTCGGCAGGCGCAGATCGAAAGTGGCGGAAAAACGGCCGATGTCGGGGGGGATCTTGAGGCTGTGGCTGATGAGCACGATGCAATTGCCGAGGCGGTCGTACTCGAGTGCAATATCTTTGAGGTAGCGGATGATCTTGGGCTCGTTTTCTAGGTAGGGATGAAAGTCGCACAGCGCATACAAACTAGGGCCCGGCGTGTCGGCGATGTGGGCAAGCAGTTCTTCCGGTGCAACCAGTTCTTTGCCGGATTCGGGACGGGCGCCAAAACCGCCAAGACGCAATCCTTGGGTAGCGCTCCACTCATAAAAGCTCATAGCGCGCTGCATAGACAGCTTCAGCAGCAGCGCAAGCACGCGTCGTTCATCGGGAGACTCGATGGCGATGATCGGAATCTTGGCGTCGAGAATGGTGCCGAGGTCCTTGGTATCAGCCATGAGTTACGCCTTGTCCTCCAGGGGTTTCATCGACTAGAGCATCCTGCTTTGGTTTGCCTACGGTTTCCGTTACGCTCAACGATCGCCTAATCGTTTCGGAGTCTTTCGTGGCCGACGACTGCCTGTTTTGCAAAATCGTCGAGCGGGCCGTCCCGTCCGACATTGTCTACGAGGACGACACACTTCTCGCCTTCAACGATATCAGCCCGCAAGCGCCTACACATGTGCTCATTATCCCGAAAACGCACATTGCTACGGTGAATGACCTGACCGATAGCGAAGCAGAACTGATCGGCAAGATGGCGCTTTGTGGGCAAAGTCTCGCTTGCGCGCGTGGCATTGACGAAGGTGGCTACCGTCTCATTCTGAACTGCAACGCTCTAGGCGGACAGACCGTGTTCCACGTCCATCTGCACCTGCTCGGCGGCCGCCAGCTCAGGGGGCTAGGTTAGGGTGGTTTCGGTAGCGGACGAGTTGATTCAGCACTTCGACCGGGCCTTGAAGACGTTGACCGGGGGCCAGAGCGCCCGTCGCGAGAATCCAAGCATTGAGCTAGACGAGGCCGAACTCAGTGATCCCGAACGCACACACGCCGCGGGATTGATGCGGGTCAACCATACTGGCGAGATCTGTGCTCAGGCACTCTATGAAGGACAGGCCGTTACGGCGCGCGATCCGGCCGTGCGTGAGCGTCTGTTGGGTGCGGCTGCCGAGGAAGCCGACCATTTGGCCTGGTGCGCGGAAAGGCTGGGTGAACTCGGTAGCCAGCCAAGCGTACTGAATCCTTTGTTTTACGCGGCTTCCTACGCGATGGGCGCCTTAACGGGACTTGCCGGGGACAAAGTGAGTCTCGGGTTCGTCGAGGCGACCGAAGATCAGGTGTGTGATCATCTCGCACGACATCTCGATGCGTTACCGCAACAGGATCTTAAAAGCCGTGAAATCGTCGCCCGTATGCACGAGGAAGAAGCCCGTCATGGATCCGATGCGTTGGCGCTTGGCGGTGTGGAGTTCCCGCGAGCGATCAAGCAAGCGATGACACTGCTTTCCAAGGTTATGACCGAAACGACCTACCGTATTTAGTCGTCGCCTGGCTCAGACTTCGTTTGAGCGTGGCAGTTTGGGCAAGCCCAATTATCGCTTTAAACACTCTAGGCACTTCGTCTACCCGTTGAGTTGTTAACTCGGTCACACAATCGGTCACTTTCTGCCGTGATTTCGTCAATATATTGATGATGTTGAACGAGCTGCAACCCCTTATCAGTCTGTCGGACTTAGCTCACCTACTGCGGAAAAGCCGGGTTTTGGCAGTTTTTGGTTCGCCTTTGCGTCAAAGACGCGCCTTCTCGTCAAATATGACTCGATATTCTCCTCAAAGGCGCGCCAAAAAACCTCCAGACCCGGCCCTCGCATACGGCGGTCTAAGTCCGACAGACTGCTCGACCCATAAGTATCAACTCCATGGGGCGAGACCCCAGATTTTGATCGCCGGCATCGGGCGGTCCGTCCAACAAAACAGCGTGTTCTGAGCCCCCAGTAGCTTTGAAGTGCACGTTGTTAAGCCATTGTATTTTTGCGTGCATGCTTGCAGTTTTCACGTTAGGAATTGTAAAGGCGTGACATTTTCAACGAAACAACCGTGCTCTACGACCGTTCATACTGTGAAAAGGTGCCATTTGTCGACCAGTTCTCGTACTCGTTCACAAGGCTGTGCAAGTATTTCTCGCAAGGCAAGATGTTACGAAGGAGCGCAACGAAATGCTTGCAGCAAAAAACACACCGATGGGCGTGAGTGCGAAAAGGCCATTGATGGCCAAAGGTTTCCAGGTGAACAATCCGCCACAGGAGAACGCTCACATCGACGCGTTTTTGGCGGCGGCACACCGCCGCAAATACCCGGCCAAGAGCACCCTAATCTACGCTGGCGACAAAAGCGATTCCATCTACTTCATCCTGAAAGGATCCGTTACCGTTCTGGTAGAGGACGAATCTGGTCGTGAGATCATTGTCGCTTATCTCAACGAAGGCGATTTCTTTGGTGAGATGCCACTATTTTCAGATGATGCCCCGCGGTCTGCGTGGGTAAAAGCGAAAACCGAATGCGAAGTAGCCGAACTGTCTTACGGCAAGTTCAAGGAAATGGCTGACAAGTATACGGAACTGTTATACGCGGTGGGTAAGCAGATGGCAGAACGCCTCAGCAAGACCACGCAAAAAGTGAGTGACCTGGCCTTTCTGGACGTAACCGGCCGAGTAGCACGGACGCTTTTGGAACTCACGAAACAACCCGATGCAATGACTCATCCGGACGGTATGCAGATCAAGATTACTCGTCAGGAAATCGGTCGCATCGTCGGCTGCTCCAGGGAAATGGTCGGTCGTGTTCTGAAGACCTTAGTAGAGCAAGGATTGGTCTCGGTTAAGGGAAAAACCATGGTCGTCTACGGCACGCGCTGAGAAGTCACAACGGATGTGAACGAAACGGGCTCGTACGAGCCCGTTTTTGTTTAGTGCGTAAATAAGCGCTAACAGCGTATTCCTCTCCACGCTGCTAGTCGAATAGGCTGGTCAGCGCTGCACCCGGATCATCCTCTCGCATGAAAGCTTCTCCCACCAAAAACGCGTTGACGTTGTGTTCACGCATCTGCTGCACGTCGCGTCGCGTACTGATGCCGCTTTCCGTTACGACCAACACGTCGCTCGGAACTTGGTCAAGCAGGTCGAACGTCGTCTGCAACGTGGTGTCGAACGTCTCTAGGTTGCGGTTGTTGATGCCGATCATCGGTGGGTTCAACGAGAGGGCCGCTTCGAGCTCTCGTGCGTCGTGTACCTCGATGAGTACGTCCAACGACAGGTTCCGCGCGCAGTCGTTCAACACGGTGAGTTGCATGATGTCCAGCGCGCTCACAATCAGCAGTACGCAGTCGGCGCCGAGCGCGCGTGCCTCCACTATCTGATAGTCGTCGAGAATGAATTCCTTACGCAGGACGGGCAGCGACACGGCACTGCGCGCCGACTGCAAAAAATCGTCGCGGCCCTGGAAGAATTTCTCATCGGTCAGTACCGACAAGCAGGTGGCGCCGCCGCGCGCATAACTTTTGGCGATGGCGATTGGGTCGAAGTCTTCGCGAATCACCCCTTTGCTTGGCGATGCCTTCTTCACCTCTGCAATCACGCCCGAACGGCCTTGGCCTACCGCGTTGCTTAGGGCCTCGGTGAACCCCCGTGTCGGACCTTGTTGGTCGGCGAGCGCGCGCAGCTCTGATTCGGGGCGCTGCCGCTTACGCGCCACAACTTCCTCGCGCTTGTGCGCGAGTATCTCGTCGAGAATGGTGGTCATGGTTCGCCCATGAGGCTAGAGATACGCACGAGTTCATCGAGCTTTTCTTTCGCAAGCCCGGCAGCGATCGCATCTTGCGCCATCGCCACGCCGTTTTTGAAACTGGTCGCTACGCCGGCGGCATAGATCGCGGCTCCAGCATTGAAGGCGACAATCTCGGCGGCTGCAGAATCGGGCTCGGTCAGGGACTGTCGCAACAGCGTGAGGCTCGACTCGGGGGAGTCGGCATGCAGGTCATCGATGCTTTGCGTTGAGAGATCCACTGCTTCCGGGGTGATTTCGAACTCGGTGATGGCGCCGCCCTTGAGCTCGCAAACCGTGCTTGGGCCGTCGAGCGACAACTCGTCGAGTCCACGGCTATGCACGATGAGCACGTGCTCGGCGCCGAGAATGTCGAGCACCTCTGCCAGGGTGTGTTGCCAGTTGCTTGCAAACACACCGATCACTTGACGTCGCGCGCCCGCCGGATTGGTCAGAGGGCCCAGCACGTTCATCAGGGTGCGCACACCAAGCTCTTGGCGCACGGGCGCGGCAAAACGCATGGCGCTGTGGTGTGTTTGTGCGAACAGAAAACCCACCCCTACCTCGCTGATGCAACGCGCGATCTGTTCCGGTGTCAGGCCGATATTGACGCCGGCGGCTTCCAGCACATCGGCGCTGCCGCTGAAACTCGTCATCTTGCGATTACCGTGTTTGGCGACTCGCGCACCGGTCGCGGCGGCGACCAAGGCCGCCGCCGTCGAGATGTTGAAGAGTTTGGCGCCGCCGCTGCCACCGGTGCCGCACGTGTCCACCAGGTACGGAACGTCGACCACGACCTTGATGGAAAGCTCGCGCATCGTCTCGGCCGCACCCGCGATCTCCTCAGGTGTTTCACCCTTCACCCTAAGTGCGGTCAACAAGGCTCCGATTTGAGCAGAGGTCGCTTCTCCCGACATGATTTTGAGAAACACACTGCGGGTCTCGTCTTGCGTCAGGTCCTCGCGCTCAACCAGCCGTGCCAGTGCGGCCTGGATGTCCATCGCCCCCCTCCAAGAAATTGCGCAACAGGTCGTGACCCGTTTCGGTAAACAATGATTCGGGATGAAACTGTACCCCCTCGATGGGGTATTCGCGATGGCGGAAACCCATGATCTCGTCGAACGCACCGTCGCGTTCGGTCCAAGCGGTGACCTCTAGGCAATCGGGCAACCCATCTTCGGCAACGACCAGCGAGTGGTAGCGGGTCGCTTCAAACGGTTGAGGCAAATCGCGAAACACGCCACGAAGGCCGTGATGTATCAGCGACGTTTTACCGTGCATCACCGCGCGCGCGCGGACCACGGCGCCACCAAAAGCCTGGCCGATGCTCTGATGTCCTAGGCAGATACCCAACAACGGCGTCGTCGCACCGAAGGTTTTGACGACGTCCATCGAGATACCGGCTTCGTCGGGCGTGCAGGGCCCCGGCGAGATGACGATTTTGTCGGGGGCCAAGGCCTTGATCTCATCGAGGGTTATCTCATCGTTGCGATGCACGACGACATCGGCGCCAAGCTCGCCGAGGTACTGCACCACGTTGTAGGTAAAGGAATCGTAATTGTCGATCATCAACAGCATGTCTGACGCATCCTTTCGAAAACAATTAAGTCCCCCTGCTGAGGCGGCACGTCTTCGAGGAAGTGACTGCCCAACGGAGGCAACGGTTTAACTTATCGGGCGGGTGACGATAGGGCCGCAGCCCACCAAAGGGACGCGAGGATCGAATGGCGACTGACAGCGTAGACATCCATGCTGGGCATAGTACACCGGGTTACGCGGTTCGTTCTAGACGAACCGGGATCACAATCACGGTAAGCTAACTTGTTCGAGCCGGGACAGGACACGAGTTCAGGGGTTGAAACACATGAATAAGACCGATCGATCGCCGGGGCGACGATTTTTGTGTGGATTTTTGTTGGTTGTCTGGGCGCCGTTTGCTTGGGGCGCTGACTTCGAGCCGTGGCCGGGCACTCAGTACGACGCCGCCATACCGACTAGCCGTGATGTGCTTGGTTATGACGTGGGTGAACGCATCAGCTCGCCAGAGGCGTTGCAGACGTACCTGCACGCGCTCGCCGAAGCGGCCCCCAACCGGACGCAATTGGTGGAGTATGCGCGCACTTGGGAAGGTCGACCGCTCAACTATCTGGTGATTGGCTCAGATGCCGACATCGCGCGTCTGGAAGACGTCAAGGCCGGGATGCAGGTTCTAGCGGATCCGCGCGGACATAGCGCGGAACAACTCGACGCGTTGGTCGATTCGTTACCGGCGATCGTGTGGCTGGCGCATGGGGTCCACGGCGACGAGATATCGTCTCCGGAGGCGGCTTTGCTGACGGCGTATCACCTACTTGCGGCGGAGCCTGACGGGTCGGTTTCCGGATTGCTGTCGGATGCGTTGGTGGTGATCGATCCAGTCGAAAATCCCGACGGGCGTGCACGGTTCGTACACCGCTATCAGAGCCTTTACGGCATCGAACCGCAGCCGAGCAGAATTGCGGCGGAACGGGTGCAGGCATGGCCGTCGGGTCGTACCAACCATTACCTGTTCGACATGAATCGAGATTGGTTCGCGCTGACCCAGCCCGAAGTGCAGGGGCGCGTACGAGCATTCCTCGAATTCTTCCCGTTGGTTTACGTTGATCTACATGAGATGGACACCAACAGCTCCTACTATTTTCCGCCACCGGCGGTGCCGTACAACCCTTACCTGTCGGACCAGCAGATTGAAACGCTGACCGATTTCGGACGTTACACGTCTCAACGATTTGATCAGTTCGGGTTTCGCTACTTCACGCGGGAGATCTACGATGCCTACTACCCGGGCTACGGGGATACCTGGCCGGGGCTACACGGCTCGTCGGGTATGACGTTCGAGATGGCGGGTGCCAGAGGCTTGCTCGCGAACCGAGACGATGGCACCCAACTAAGCTACCGAGACGGCGTGCATCGCCACTTCGTTGCCAGTATTGCGACTATTGAGATGGCCGCGCGGGTCAAAGCCCGGTTGCTGCGCGAGTTTCTCGAATACCGCCAAGATTCGGGCGACGCAACGGTATATGTGCTACCGCGTCGCGGCGATACCGGTCGCGTAGACAAGTTGGCTAGCTTGTTATCTGCGCAGGGTGTAGAGGTTCGTCAACTTCGAGAGGCGTCGCGCCTATGCGGGGCCACCCAACCCGCCGGAACGTATGTGGTCAGCGCGTCGCAACCAGCGGGCCGGTTGGTGGGCACGCTACTGGCAACCGATAGTCCGTTGAGTGAAGCGTTCTGGGCTGAACAGGAACGTCGGCGGGCGAAGCGCCTGCCGGTTCAGATATATGACATCGTTGCTTGGTCGTTGCCGATGCTCTATGCAGTGGATGTAGACACTTGCTCGGCCAGCGTGGAGGGGTATCCGCTTGCCGAGGAAGTCTTAATACCCGGTTTTGCATCCCCAAGTGCCGCACAAGTTGCGTATGTGATCCCCTGGGGCAGCCAGGCCTCGGCTCGTTTCTTGGCGCAGGCTTTGCGTCTCGGCCTGACCGTCGATTCCAGCGACAAGCCATTTGCGATCAATGGCCGTCAATTCGGAACCGGTGCCTTGATCTTGCGCGTCGCGGCCAACGCGGAAACCCTGCATCGACAAGTGCTGCAGCTGATCGAGCTGACGGAAACGGAAGTCGTGGCCTTGGACCGCTCCTGGGCGGAGTCCGGTGTGAATTTTGGCAGCCGAGAAGTTCGACACGTACGAGCTCCGCGCGTTGCCATGGCGTGGGGCCAACCTGTCGCCGTGTCCTCGGCCGGATCGCTGCGCTATGTGCTGGAGCGCAAGCTCGGTTATCCGGTCGCCCCGGTGCGAATGGATAATCTGGCTTCCGCGTACCTGGACGAGTTCGATGTATTGATTCTGCCAGCGGGCAATTACGACGGCGCGCTATCCGAAAGCGCTAGCGCCAACCTGAAGCGCTGGGTCGAGGGTGGGGGAACGTTGGTAGGTGTCGAAGGCGCAGTCGCTTATCTTGGCAGCAAAGATTTCGCGCTGTTGTCGACACAGCCCGAGCGGTTTGCGGACCCCGAACCCGACGCCGATGATGAACGTGAAGATCGGGACGACGATGAAGACGATGGTTTCGCGCCGGGCACGGTGTTGGACAGTGCCGACGACCATGCCGTTGCTGTCGCACCAACGAAACCGAAGCCGCCACCGATTCCCGGGGCGATGTTGAACGCCGATGTGGATCAGGAGCACTGGCTCGCCGCAGGACTTCCTGAAAACGTCCGATTCATTGTGCGAGGCGACACCGTGTTCGCGCCGCTTAAACTTGACAAGGGTGTCAACGTCGTGTCGTTTGCCGGCCAAGCCAATCTGGTTGCTGGAGGGTACCTGTGGGAAGACGCGCGTAAACAATGGGCTCGCAAGCCAGTCGTGCTAGTGCAGGCAGTGAAGCGAGGGCTCGTCATCGGTTTTGCAGCGGATCCAAGCTTTCGAGGTTACATGGACGGGCTCGATGTACTGGTTGCTAACGCAGTGTTCAGGGGCGCTGCGCACGCCACGCCGGTAAGACGTTAGGATTGACAGCGTAATTGTCCTACTCCAACACCTGCAAACGCGCCTCGGCCATGGCTGCGGCCCGGAATATTGCGCGACCTTTGTTCATGCTCTCTTTCCATTCGAGGCGAGCGATGGAATCGGCCACGATACCCCCGCCGGTTTCGATGTAGAGCACGCCGTCTTTGACGACGGCGGTACGAATGGCGATTGCCGTGTCCATGTTGCCATTCCAGGCGAGATACCCCACCGCCCCACCGTAGATGCCTCGTTTGACCGGTTCCATTTCGTCGATGATCTCCATGGCCCGGATCTTCGGCGCGCCGGACAGCGTGCCAACCGGCAACGTAGCGCGCAACAGGTCCATTGCCGAAAGTCCCTCCTTGAGCTTGCCGACCACATTGCTCGATATATGCATGACGTGAGAGAAGCGTTCGATCGTGAACTGCTCGGTCACCTCGACACTGCCGATCTCTGCGACGCGCCCGACATCGTTGCGTGCAAGATCGATCAACATCAGGTGCTCGGCGAGTTCCTTGGGATCGGTAATGAGTTCCTGCTCGAGCGCGAGATCCTCTTCTTCGGTGTAGCCGCGGCGGCGCGTACCCGCCAATGGCCGGTTGATGATCGTGCCGTCCTCCAAGCGCGCAAGAATCTCCGGAGACGAACTTACGATTTGAAAGTCCTCTAGGTCCATGAAGTACATGTACGGCGAGGGGTTGAGGCTGCGCAATGCGCGATACAAATTGATCGGGTCGGCGCCGAATGGCAGCGACATGCGTTGTGAGAGCACTACCTGCATCACGTCGCCCGCACGAATGTACTCGCGAATCTTCTCAACCGCTTGCTTGAACCCCTCTTCACCGAACTCAGAGACGAAGTCGCTCTCATCGACCGGTTGGTTGGTGCTGGTTTCCGGTACGGGCGGTACGGCGTTGGCGAGACCTCGTGCGCGCGCTTCCAGCTTCTCGAGAGTTCGCTGATAGATGTTCGGCTCTGTCGGGTCGACCAAGCTGATCAGTTGCATGCGGCCTCTCAGGTTGTCGAAAATCACGACCTCTTCGGACACCATCAACACGATGTCCGGAGTGCCGAGTGGATCCGGCGGGATCGAACCTGCCAGGCGCTTCTCGATATAACGCACACAGTCATAGCCGAAGTAGCCGACTAAACCACCATAGAAGCGCGGCAGGTTGGGCAGATCGGCCACTCTGTAGCGCGCTTGAAACGCTTCGATGAACGCAAGCGGATCGTCCACCTCCAACTCTTCCTCGACGACGCCGTCTGTCGCGATGCTGATGCGTCGATTCGTGACGCTCAGTATGGTCCGACAGGGCAGGCCGATGATGGAGTAGCGTCCCCATTTTTCGCCGCCTTGGGCGGATTCGAGCAAATACGAATAAGGGCCCTTCGCGATCTTCAAGTAGGTCGACAGTGGCGTATCGAGGTCTGCGAGGGTTTCGAATACGACCGGAACTCGGTTGTATCCTGCCGCTGCCAGTTGAGCAAACTCTTCAGCGTTCATCATGAATCTCTTGCGTAGATGGTATGGACGCGGACGGCATAGTCCGCGGGCGGGCTAACCGTTGATCGAGCCCCGCCAACGCTGGCGCATCGGCCGTGGCGGGCACATGCGCCCTGGCCGGCAAAGGGTGTGCCGCAGTCTCATCTTGGTGTCTGAGGGTCTGCACCCGCTGCAAGAGTGCCCGCAGCCTAAACGAGGTCTTGCAACGAATCAATGATGGCGTCGGCGCCCAGCTGCGTCGCCGGGACGTCGTGGTTATAGCCCTCCGGCACGCACACTATCGCGCAGCCGGCGGCGCGGGCGCTGGCGACATCGGTGGTCGAATCTCCTACGAACAACACGTCTGCCGGCGGTAGATCCAACTTTTGACACGCGAGCAACGTGGGATCGGCCGCCGGTTTCGGGTGGGCGGTGCTGTCGCCGCAGATCGTGCATGCAAAAAACCGGGCCAACCCGAGCTCGTCCAACAGTTTGGTCGTGAGATTGCTGTGTTTGTTGGTGACTACGCCTAGTTTGGCGCCGCGGTCGAGTAGCGTTTGTAGCGTTTCTACCACGCCCGGGTAGGGCGTACTCAGGTCGGCAACGTGCGCGTGGTAGCGTTCTAGAAAGCTCGCGAGCATCTCGTCGATGAGATGTTCGGGTACCTCGTTGTGTTCGAGGGCTTGTGTCAAGCAGGCCCGCGCACCGTGGCCTACCCAATGGCGCGTCAACGATTCCGAAACGCTGGCGTAGCCGGAATGCACGAGCACGTGATTCAGCGCTGCGTTGATGTCCGGTGCGGTATCTACCAGCGTGCCGTCTAGGTCGAAAAGGTAACCCGGATAGTCTTGCTTATATGGCAAGCGTTTCGTCCAGCGCGCGGCGCATGGTTTTGATCGTTGCGGCGTAGTCGTCGCTGCCGAAGATGGCGCTGCCGGCCACGAAAGTGTCGGCACCGGCGCGCGCAGCGTCGGCGATGTTGTCGGCCTTGATGCCGCCATCAATCTCCAAGCGAATGTCTCGACCCGACTCATCGATGCGTTGGCGAGCTTGCTTTAGTTTGGCAAGACTCGACGGTATGAAGGCTTGGCCGCCGAAACCTGGATTGACCGACATGATAAGGACTAGATCGACGAGTTTGATAGCTTGCTCGAGTGCGCTCAACGAAGTTGCCGGGTTGAAGACGATGCCGGCCTTGGCACCGCCATCGCGAATCAAGCTCAACGTGCGGTGTAAATGCTCCGTCGATTCGGGATGGATGCTGATGAGATCGGCACCGGCTTCGACAAAGTCACCGATCAACCGGTCGACGGGTTTCACCATCAGGTGCACGTCCATGTAACAGTCGATGCCGGATGAGCGCAGCGATTGCAGCACCAGCGGGCCGATGGTGAGGTTTGGCACGTAATGGTTGTCCATGACGTCGAAATGGATGATGTCGGCACCGGCATCGAGTACAGCGCCGATCTCTTCGCCGAGCTTTGCAAAGTCGGCTGAGAGGATGGAAGGCGCGATCCAGTGCTGCATGATAGGGGGCTACTTCGGAGCCAAAGCAGAGGGCGGCGTATTCTAACCTGCTTCCCAGACTTCTCACATGGTTTGGGTTTTGTTGGACGGCCTAAAGCGGCACCTACCCGTTGTCCGGCCGATCTTGCAGGGCTTCCAACTGGTCCGGCGTGCCGATGTCCGTCCAAGGGCCATGCCACAGCTCGGCCGTGAGCTCGCCTCGATCGATGGCTTCGAAATAGAGATCGGCGAGAGAGAAAGGCCGAATCGTGCAGCCGTCGAAGAAGGTTGGGTGTAAAAGCGCGATGCCGCAGTAGACGTATGTGGTACCCCGAGAAGTGACTCGGCCACCCGCCCACTCGAAGTCGCCGGCCTCACGGAAATCTGGAGTAGGGGT
>JAPUIA010000276.1 GCA_027297435.1 Gammaproteobacteria bacterium
TTTTTCCAACCCGACGGACCGTGCCGAAGCCCAGCCCGAAGATATCTTGAACTGGACCGAAGGCCGTGCGTTGGTCGCCACGGGTAGCCCGTTTGCACCCGTTCGCATCGGGACACGCGAATACGGCATCGGCCAAGGCAACAACGTCTTCATCTTTCCCGGACTGGGTCTCGGCGCACTCGCCTCGAATGCGCAGTCCGTCACCGACTCGATGGTCAGTGCCGCGTCGGCTGCATTGGCACGCGCGATAACCGATGAAGAGCTTGCGCGAGGGCTCCTCTTTCCTGCCATCGACCGGCTACGCGAGGTCTGCCGCGACGTCGCCGTTGCAGTGGTCCGGCAAGCCGAGGCCGACGGAGTCGATCGCCGTCAAGGCGCCGACATCGACGACATGATGTGGACGCCTGATTATCCGGAATACACCCTGGACGATTGATCCCCAAGCAGGGCTCAATCGTTGACCGTGTTTGAATCCATACAGTCTGGATGCGTGTCCAATAGTGCGTCAAACAGGGGAATCGATCATGTTAACTTTGATCATGCTATTCGGGCTGCTCGGAACAGCGGCGTTACACACGGAGGAAGCGTTTTGAAGATTCTTGTTACGGGTATGAGCGGTCTGATCGGCACGGCGTTACGCCGTGCACTAGATAGCGAACATGACCTCATCGCGTTGAATCGCAGCAACGTCGATGGCGTCGCGACCCATACCGCAGATATCAGTGATTTCAATGCCATCAAGGGCGCGTTTCAAGGCCAGGACGTCGTTGTGCATCTCGCCGCCAAAGCGGGCGAAAACTACACGTGGCAGGATCTGCGCGATACCAACCTCGAGGGCACGCGCCACGTCTTTCAAGCCGCAGTCGATGCGGGCGTGAAGCGTGTGGTATTCGCATCGAGCGGCGCGACCGTCGCGGGTTGGGAAACCGAAGAACCCTACAAGGCGCTCGTCGAAGGTCGCTACGACGATCTACCCGAAACGTGGCCACTCATCAACGTGGATATGGCACCGCGCCCGCGTGGCATCTATGGCAGCACCAAGGTTTGGGGGGAAGCGCTCGCGCGTCATTTCGCCGACACGACTAATACGTCGTTCTTCAACGTTCGCATCGGGTACGTAAATGCTGAAGACAAACCGACCAACGCGCGCCAACGCAGCGTTTGGTGCAGCCAGCGTGATGTTGTGAACGCGATTCTCGCCGCCATACACGCGCCTGAATCGTTGCGTTGCGAGACGTTCTTTGCCAGTTCCAACAATCGCTACGGCTACCGCGACCTCGAGCACGGTAAGACGCTACTCGGATACGAGCCTCTGGACTCGGCCGACGATTGAGACTGACGGCTCGAACTAACATGGAAACGAGGTAGGAGCGGCTTCAGCCGCGATCCTGGGATATTCGCTCTAGCGTCGTTGCACCGATCGCCGCATGCCGGGGGTTGTCTACGAGGCCTGAGTCCAACAACACGGCGCCGAACAGAACCGCCCAACCCATCGCACGCTGCACGGTCGCCTCATCGGCCCCGTATTGCGAGAGCGCGGCAACCCGTGCCGCCTTTGTGGGCAACAGCATCCAGATTCCCGCGAGATCGGTGGCCACATCGCCGGATGTGATGTCGCCCCAGTCGATCACGCCCACTAACCGACCGTGGCTGACCAATACGTTCCTTGGATGAAAGTCGCCGTGTAGCCAACGAGCCTCCTGTGCAGGAGGGGCGTTCAAGCCTTCGTGCCAGGCGGCGTCGACTACGGGCGTGATGAGGTCGGAGCGCTCGCGCAAGCGCTGTAGGCGTTCGTTCACTGCATCTGCCCGGTGCTGTAAGGGTACGCCGCGCACAGCATTAGCGGGTGCGTTGTTTGGCGCGGGCCGATGCAGTGCCGTGAGAAATTTGGCGAGGCTCGATGACTGATCTGCGGCAAGCGGGCTGAGATCCGCGGTTTCACCTTCGAGCCATGGCACGATGCTCCAGGCCCACGGGTAACCAAGTCCGGGGTGGCCGGTCCTAACCGGTGCGGGTACCGGAAGCGGTAGGTTTGGCGCGAGTTCCGGCAGCCAGCGCTGCTCGTGCTCGATGAGCGTCGCCGCAACCTCGCGGCGTGGCAACCGAACCGCATGCTCCTCGCCCAACCGATACGTGACATTGTCCCAACCGGAGTCGATCAAGGTGAGCGACGTGTTTGCGAACTCGGGATATTGTTCCTCGAGTAGCGCTCGCACTAGCGGCTTGTTGATTGCTATTTCGGCCTCGGGTGTTCCTGGCGTGGTGGACATGGGTCAAACTGTTGTAATCGTTACGACTTGTAGGAAGATAGGGATGGCTGCATTTAACGAGATCGCGCCCGCCTTTGTCGAGATGGCACATAGCATCGTCTGGTGTACGGCAGCAACCGTGGATGCGCAAGGCCGCCCGCGTTCGAGGGTGCTGCACCCCATCTGGCAATGGGACGGCACGCAACTCACCGGTTGGATCGCGACCGGGCCCTCGCCCATCAAACGGGCGCACATCGAAGCTAGCCCCCACATCTCATGCAACTACTGGACGTCCAGCCAGGATACCTGTGTTGCAGAGTGCCGGGCCGAGTGGGTATTCGACGACGAAGGCCGACAAATGGTGTGGGATCTGTTTGCCAACGGGCCCGCGCCCGTCGGCTACGACCCTGCCATCATTCCGGGTTGGGACAATGCTACCTCACCGGGCTTTGCGGGCTTGAAGCTCGAGCCGTGGCGCCTGCGAGTAATGCCCGGGGCCGTCATGATGGAAGGTAAACCGGAGTTGCTGCTTACCTGGC
>JAPUIA010000277.1 GCA_027297435.1 Gammaproteobacteria bacterium
TCAGTTCCATCAAAAGCAAATCGATAAGGGGCTGCCGAAAATCGCCGCCAACGTCGTCCTCGCCAGAAAGCTAGCGCGTATCGCCTTCTCCCTCATACGCAACGAACAGACCTTCGTCAAAAAGGAGATCTAACTATCGACTGACGCCATAGAATCTCCTACCCGGAAATGATGTACGTCATGTATTCAAAAAGTTGAGTGGCAGCCCCGGTGTTTCCCAAGGCAACGAGACCAATTTCCCCGTCGAAGACAACGTCACGAACGCGGTCTGCAAGGCATCGCCACCGAAGCAGATATTGGTGGTCAGTACGTCCGGCATCGGCACGTGTTTGGGTGCGCTACCCGTCGGCGACAAGATCGTAATACCACCGTCGATGATCGTTGCTACGCAGACGTTGCCTTCCACATCGACCGCTAGCGAATCGAAAAGAAAGTATCCGATGCGACCGGACAACAAGCGTCCGCCGTCAGGACGATCGCGCCTTTCACCCTTCAACTGTCCGGGTGCCGACAGTTCGAACGCCCAGACTCGGCCCGTCGGGGTTTCCGCGACGTACAGTTCATCTTCATCCGGCGACAAACCAATGCCGTTGGGCCCTTCCATCGGGAAAATGGCTTCCCGTATGCAAGAACCATCCGCGTGTGCATAGAAGACACCCGTTCGATCGCGCTCCCGTGCGCGGGTTTTCCCATGGTCGGTAAACCAGAACCCACCGGTCTTATCGAAGACGATATCGTTCGGGCCGCGCAGCGGTTGGCCTTTACAATGGGTGTAAAGGACATCGACGTGGCCGTTGTCGAGGTCAACCGCTTCGATGCGTCCGCTGCTGTAGTTTCCAGGCTCCTCACCTGGAAACAGACGATCGCGAACTTCTATCCACTGAAAACCCCCGTTGTTGCAAACGTAGCAGCGCCCATCCGGACCGATGGCGGCTCCGTTTGGTCCGCCACCAAGATCGGCGATGACCTCGATACCGCCGTCGACCACCCGAGACAAGGTGCCGCGTTCGATCTCAACGACGATCACGCTGCCATCGTTCATCGCGATGGGGCCCTCTGGAAATCGTAAACCTTCGGCAAGCACGGTCGGTTCGCTCATGTCACCCCTTAACTCGATTGCGCATTCGGATCTAGAATGCGGCATTCTATTGTACGAATAGGGAACGATCGCGCCTGAAGTCGCTCCTATCCAGTGGTGGTTGCAAAATCTCGGAGAGTCAATGAAACGTACGAAATTCGTCATCGGCGCTTGCTTTGTCGGCCTTCTTTTGGGGGCAGGATGTCAAAGCTATAAGGATGGTGGTTCGCGTACCGTCGGCGAGTTTACCGACGATGTCGCGATTCAGACCAAGGTCAAGACTAGGCTCATCAGCGACCCGGACGTGAAAGGCTGGCCGATGAACGTGGATGTGCACAAGGGCGTCGTGACGCTCTACGGGCGTGCCGGTTCCGAGGCGCTGAGACGCAAGGCGATCGCGATCGCGGGTGGTGTGAAGGGCGTCACACGGGTAGAGGACCGGCTGACGATTGTTACGGAATGACCCGCTTTATGCACACCCGTTCAGGGAAGCGCTAATTCGTCAGCTGCAGATCTAGATTCTAGTCAGTCTCAATAACTCATTGAAATAAATAAATTTTATAACTCAAGGATTCAGATTCAAAGTTGCTCGTGTCGGTTTTCTCAACATCGTCTGAGATTAATCCCCAGAGTTATCCACAGATTCCAGCCAATCCCGCGGCTGTATGAAGTCGGTTAGAAGCGCTGCCTCCGGCGAACCTGGCTCTGGTCGGTAGTTGTATTTCCAAATCACCTTGGGCGGCAGGGAAGCCAGCACCGACTCGACGCGCCGCCCGCTCTGAAGGCCGTATTGGGTGCCGCGATCGATGGCCAGATTGAACTCTGCATAACGGCCGCGACGATGTAACTGCCATTCACGTTCACGCTCACCAAAGCTCGTGTGCATGCGGCGCTCGAATATGGGTTGGTACGCTGGCAGAAAGTGATCGCCAACGGCTCGCACAAATTCGAAGCTCTCGGCAAAACCGCCCGCTGTCCAATCATCGAAAAAGAGCCCACCGATGCCTCGGCGCTCATTTCGGTGCGCCAGATGGAAGTATTCGTCACAGGCTTTTTTGAGCACCTCGTAGTGAGATCCAGCCGCTGCTTTTGCCTGTTGGTGCCAATGCACGCAATCTTCTGGAAACCCATAGTAGGGTGTCAGATCGAAGCCGCCGCCGAAGTACCAGACCGGATCATCGGCCTCGACGAGGAAACAACGCAAATTCATATGGGTCGTCGGCACGTAGGGGTTGGTTGGGTGCACGATCAGCGAAATGGCTGTCGCTTGAAACCCATGGCCGGCGAGATGCGGGTTGCGTTCGGTCGCCGCGGGCGGTAGGGATTGGCCGATGCTGTGCGTGAACTGTACGGCCGCCTTCTCGATGGCGCCGCCATCTTCCAATACCCGAGGCCGCGCCAGGGCACCGTCGGGACCGGGTAGCTCTTCACGCAAGAACCGGGCTTCTCCGTCGAGTGCCTCCAACGCAGCGCAGATGGTGTCCTGCAGCGCCATGAAGTAGTCACGCACCGGTTCGATTTGCGGCTTCATACCACTCGATGCTCTTTGAGTAACGCAACTTCTGCCTCCGTATAGCCGAGTTCAGTCAGAACCTCGTCGGTGTGTTCACCGAGCGTCGGCGGTCGTCGGCGCACCGTCTGCGTCATGCGGGACATGTCGAATGGCATGCGCGTGAGCGGATAGCTGCCAATCCCGGGATACGTACAATCCTCGATCAGGCCCATGGCTTTGACCTGCTCGTTCTCGAGCGTACCCGCTGGCGTCAGTACTTCGCCACACGGTACGCGGGCAATTTCGAGTTCAGCCATCGCCTCTTTAGTCGTGCGCGTTTGAGTCCACGCCGACATGCGCTCTGTGATGAGTTCACCGTGTATGCCACGCGCTTCGTCGCTGGCGAAACGGGCATCTTCGAGCCAGTGGTCTTCCCCCATGAGCTTGGCCCACCGTTCGAAGAGCGGATTGCCGACCACTTGTACGATGATCCAACCATCCCGGGTCTTGAAAACATCCGACGGCCCCGACGTCTGACCGCGGTTGCCGGTCGCCTTCCGGTTTGCCTTGGTCAGTGCCTGTTCGACCAGTTGACCACCGGCAATGGTCACAGCTGAAGCCAACAGCGCGCCTTCGACGTGTTGGCCTTCGCCGGTCTGCATTCTGTGCACGATGGCCGCGAGTATGGCGACGGTATTCAGCGCACCGGTGCAATAATCGACGTAGGGGTAACAGTTTTTCATGGGCTCATCGGCGTGGCCGGTCATGTGCAGGTTGCCAGACATGGCTTGTGCCACGCCGTCGAAGCCCACACGCGTTCCGTAGGGGCCCTTGGACCCGAAAGCCGTGCTGGTTGCAAGGATGATGTCGGCCTTGATGGCGCACAGCGTGTCGTAGTCGAGTCCCATGCTGGCGACGGTATCGGGAGGCAGGTTGGCGAGCACCACATCAGCGGTCGAGACCAGGCGCTTCAGTAGGTCTTGACCTTCAGGCTTTCGTGGGTTGAGCGTGATGCCGCGCTTGTTGCGATTGAGCTGTAAGAATCCAGCGCCAACGCCTTCCTCGTTCACCGGCACGGTGAAACGATCTTCGCTGCCGTCCACCTTCTCGATGCGAATGACGTCGGCGCCGAGATCGCCGAGTAGGGCACCGCAGAAGGGCCCGGCGATGTAGCGCCCGAAGTCGAGCACGCGTATCTCATAGTGAACCGGCTCTGACGGAGCAACTTGCAGAAAGACGTCGTGCGTTGGCAACAAACGCTGGCAGAGCAAGGCTGGGCAGCGCCCAATTGGCCCGCCGAACATGGTGGCGCTGGATTTACCCACACCCAGAACTATGTGTTCGATCTTGAAATGGCGCGCGCCGGTGCGCCACGGGTAATCCCATTCGGCATGTCGATGGTGGCCCCGGTAATCACGCAATTCGGCACGGAAGAGCAGAAGCAACGCT
>JAPUIA010000278.1 GCA_027297435.1 Gammaproteobacteria bacterium
GATCGGCTTGCTGCTGGCGTCAACAAGCGCCGCAAAAGCAACTTCGCAGCAAGAACCGATTGCAGACGCTGCGAACATCACCGCTGATCAGTTGGCCAGCTGGGTGTTGGCACGAAATCCGGGGGTGGTTGAACTCACTGCTGCGGCCGAGGTAGCGCGGCTGCGCGTTGAACCTGCCGGTTCTCTCGATGATCCAACACTCGGCTACACGTTCGCGCCCCGTACGTTTGGCAGAGCAGGTCAGGGACTCAATCAAAAGATCGAGTTCAGTCAAAGACTGCCTTGGCCGGGGACGCTAGCCGCCCGCGAAGCGGCCGCGGAGCATGAAGCGACGATGGCACGCAAAGACCTGGCCACCCTGCGATTATGGTTGGCGGCTACCGCGCAGTCGGCGTATGCGGAGTGGTTCTTCGTTCATCGCGCGCTGGAGATCCATCATGAGGCGGACGCATTGCTAAGCGAACTCAAAACGGTAGCCGAGACTCGTTACGCGGCAGGTAGGGCGTTGCAACAGGACGTGCTACAGGCGGAGTTGGAGCAGGCGCAACTCGATCGGCGTTACCTGCAACTCAAGCGCGTCGAGTCGTCCGTTCAGGCACATATCAATGCGCTGTTGAATCGGGATCCAACCGCCCCACTACCATCGCCGAGTGGTGTTACGACACCGAAGGTGATTCCCACGTTGGCCGACTTAGAAAGTTATGCACTGGCAACCCATCCCGAGCTAAAACGTCTGACCGCCAAGATCGCGGCGCATACCGCTCACGTAACGGTCGCCGAAAAAGCTTTCTATCCCGACGTTCGTTTTACAGCCGGCTACAACAGCCTGTGGGACGAAGCCGACAAGCGGCCGGTCGTTGGCCTGTCGGTCAACGTTCCACTCGACCGCCGTAAACGCAGAGCCGTGCTCAACGGCGCCAAAGCCGAAGTGCGCCGTGCACAATCGCAACGTGAGAATCGACGTGCTCAGCTTCTGGGAGATCTCGCACGAACGCACGCTGAAGTGCGTGAATCCGTCGACGCGGTCTCACTCTATGAGACGTCGCTGTTACCACTCGCCAAGGAGTATCTCGAAGCGGCGGTGGCTGACTACCAAAGTGGTGCCGGTAGTTTCTTAGCGGTAATCACCGCGGAGCAGCAGAAACTAACGACCGAAGAAGCGCATGCGCGCAACCGTGCGAATGTCGTGCGACATCTCGCAGAGCTTGACCGATGGACGGGCAAGCCACCAAGTCGCGAAGGCTCGCTAGGAGAACGCCCATGATGAATCGAACAGCCGTGATCATCGGAGTGATCGTCCTAGCGGTGCTGGCGGTCGGTGCAGCGGTCACTTTCCAAATGGGAACAGATAGGTCATCGGCCAGATCATCCGAGAAGGCCCCGTCGCCTCACGAGAACGACGCGATGTCCCGCTTTCAGGTAGGTGATTGGCAGATCGCAATCGTGACGAATCCAGCAACGCCACGCGTGGGCCGGAATGCTTTGATCATTGAACTGCGTGACGAAGAACAGAATCCGATTACGGGGATCGATTTAGAAGCCTACGCCGAAATGGCGGCCATGGGCGCTATGCCCGCAATGCGGGCACCCGCGGGACTCGAGCAAACGGCTCCCGGCCGGTTTGAAGGTGAGGTGGACCTGAGGATGCGTGGCGAATGGCCGCTCACCGTCCAAATAAGCGATCCTCGAGGTGATAGGCGTTTGCAGTTCGACTTGGCGACCGATCGAGCCGGACTAACCATCTCGGCTGGCGGCACGCCCGTCGGTGAAGCGGAGGCCGAATACGATGACGCGACCCTCATCACGGTCGACAACCGTCGCAGACAACTCATTGGCCTTAAGACGGGTCTCGCGACTCACCGCGACTTGATCAAGACGATTCGGGCGGTGGGTAGGGTGGCCTTCGACGAGCGGCTGCTTTCCGAGGTGACGCTCAAGTTCGACGGCTACATTGGCGATCTCAAAGCCGACTACGTCGGGGCAAAAATCGAGAAAGGACAGGTTCTCTTTACGGTGTACAGTCCTGAACTGTTAGCGGCGCAACAGGAGTATCTCGAGATCCTGAAACGGCGCAGCGATCGCGGCTCGGAAGACCCCTTGCTAGTGGCAGCGCGACAGCGTCTCGCGTTGTGGGACATGTCTTCTGGCGAGATCGCAGCGCTCGAACGCCGCGGTGTTCCGCGGGACTATGTGCCGATACATGCGCCACGCAGCGGTACGGTGATCGAGCGAAAGATTGCGGATGGCAGCGGCGTACAAAAGGGACAACGACTTTTGCGCATCGCTGACCTTTCCCGCGTTTGGATCGAAGCCGACGTCTACGAGGCCGACCTAGACCTGGTAACCGTCGGCATGAACGCCGACATCTCGTTGCCTTATCTACCAAGCCGCCGCTACACGGCGACGGTTGAATACGTTTACCCGTATCTTCAAGAGGCAAGTCGCGCAGGACGCGTTCGAATGACGCTCGAGAACGAATCCGGCGAACTAAAACCCGATATGTATGCAGAGGTCGCTCTGCAAGTCGAACTTGGCCATCGGTTGAGCGTGCCTGAAGAAGCCATCATCGTGGCGGGTGAAAGCCGTGTCGTGTTTGTAGATCTCGGCGCTGGTCGCCTGAGGCCAACCCGTATCAAGACGGGGCGCCGTGCTCGAGGGTTTGTGGAAGTGCGCGAGGGGCTTAACCTTGGTGACGTGGTGGTAACGTCGGGCAACGTTCTGATTGCCGCCGAAACCCGGTTGAAAACGGGGATCGAGCAATGGTAATCGGTTCTGACTCGCAATCTCGACAACTGAGCCTACTCGAACGGCTGATCGCATTCTCGGCACACAACTGGCTGCTCACCGTTTTGCTAATAGCGGCGTTTGCGGCGTGGGGATATCGGTCGCTCGTGAACGCGCCGCTCGATGCGATTCCGTATCTTTCCGATTTACAAGTGATCGTCTTCACCGACTGGCCTGGACGTAGCCCAGATCTCGTTGAAGATCAAATCACGTATCCACTCACGACCACGCTGCTCGCAGCACCCAACGTGCGGTTCGTACGCGGCCAGAGTTTCATGGGGCTGTCGTTCGTTTATGTGATTTTCGAAGACGGTACCGATATGTATTGGGCGCGCTCTCGAGTGCTCGAGTATTTGAACTCGGCTACCCCCAAACTACCGGACGGCGTTCGGCCGACCTTGGGACCGGATGCGACGGGTGTCGGCTGGGTCTATCAGTACGCGCTGATTGACAAGAGCGGCAATCAGAGCCTCGCTGACTTGCGCAGCTTACAAGATTTTAATTTGCGCTATGCGCTGGAGGCTGTCGAAGGCGTCGCCGAAGTCGCGTCGGTGGGTGGGTTTGTCAAGGAATACCAGATCAACGTTGATCCAAACAAGCTGGCATTCTATGGCATTCCGCTCAGCAAAGTGACGACGGCGGTCCGGGCATCCAACAACGACGTTGGCGGGCGCGTATTGGAGATTGCGGGCCACGAACAGTTCATTCGTGGGCGGGGCTACGTAACCTCGGTTGAAGATCTCGAAGAGGTGGTCTTGGCTGTTGGGGAAAAAGGCGTTCCGATCCGGGTAGCGGATGTCGCGCATGTCAGCCTCGGTCCCGCGCTGCAACGGGGTCAAGCCGAGCTCGATGGTGAAGGCATCGCTGTGGGTGGCATTGTCGTTATGCGGTACGGCGAAAACGCGCTCGGTGTCATTGGCCGGGTCAAAGATCGAATTGCCGACATTAGTTCCAGCCTGCCAACCGGCGTAGAGATCGTGCCGGTATACGATCGCTCGAATTTGATCGAGCGCGCCATCGATACGCTGCAAGACACCCTGCTAGAAGAGATGCTGATCGTATCGCTCGTCATCGGCCTTTTTCTGTTGCACGTGCG
>JAPUIA010000279.1 GCA_027297435.1 Gammaproteobacteria bacterium
GTCCGAGTCCACGCAGAGCGTCACCCGAACCTTCCGATGGCGCGCTGTGGCTTCGCTAGGGATCTGGCTCTTGGTATCGGCCGCCTTGTGGTTTGCCGCGTTCATGATCCCGCTGCTGTTGCAGTACAACGCCGCGCCCGCCGTCGCGCTGGTCATGACGGTGGTGGGTTTGCATGTCGCAAGCGGATGGTGGTTGATTCGCTGGATTGGACGGCATTCGTGATCTTAGGCGCCGAGGCCCATCTTTTCACGCCGCGCGCCACCGAACGCCGAGGCCATAGAGCTGCATCACCCGGCGGGCGGGCGGCGAACTCTGGGGCGACGCCCGCCCGGTCGCGCCGCGCCCTATTGCTGTAAAGCCTTCAACAGACCCTCCGCTGCCTCCGTCATCGATATACGGCCGCCGAGGTAAGGCTGCCACCACGCTTCCATCGGCTGACGGAACTCGGGCCACACCCGATCGAACAGCCCGCCTGCATAGACGTACGGGAGATACTGCTCGCCGTACTTCTCTTCGATCACCCGACGGACTACCTCGCCGGCCGTGTAGAAGAGCACGATGTGCGACAAGACAACCGGCACCTCAACTCCCAGGCGCTCCGCCGCAAGCCGCAATTGCCGTGATGGCTCGCCCGCGCGTGGTCCAATGATCGTATGCGACGCCTCGTGGAAAATCATCTCCAGCGCCCCCCTACCCTGATACCCTGCGCCTACCGATGTCAAGAAAATATGATTTGGGTCGACGACCGTGTTGCCGCCGCCAAAGTTTACATATTGGGCCACGTCTACGGGAATGGGCCACTCGCCCCACGGCGTTTGGTAGGCCTGGGACAGTCGCGATGCGACTTCCTCGCCGACCTCTTCGAGCATTCCCATGATAGCTGCGATCCATCGGCGGTTAGCCGCATCGTCCTCCTCCCACCAGCAGGTCCGGTAGGCGACCAGCACGTCGTCGAGAGTTTGCCCCATTCCGTCGGGCATCGGGCCCAACTCGCCCTCGACCTCGGCTCCGGACCCAACCAGATGAAAACGGGCCGCCAGCAAACGTCGCCGACCGGCGCGACCTGACAATGTTTCTCGGTAAAACCGAACCCCACGCGACCACGCCTCACGCTCCGGCTCCGCCAATCCCGCGACGCACGCCGACCGCGCCGTGTCTCCCGCTGCCACAAATTGCATTAGCTGGTCGTGTGCATTGATGCGGAAGTCACTGTAAAACACGAACTGGTCGGTCGATGAGACAGGCGCGCGGCTCGCCGGAGCTTGCGCAACCACGGACCCGACCGGCCACAACACAAGCAAACTCATTACGACGATTTCCGACTGTCCCATGGACTTCATGGTCACCTCCAGTGGTAGCCTGAGATCGAGTTTTCCCCCGCTGCCCTTCGTTCAGCGCCAAGCGCGATGACCGGCGTCACCCGAGCCACCCGGTTCACCGGCACCAGCAGTGCCGCTATGCTCACCGACACGAGCAACAACGGAATCGTTTCTGACAAGTCCCTGACACGATCACTGTAGGTAACGGTCTATCCAGTCGAATAGATTCACGATGTCGACGTCACACAAGGAGAGCAGCATGCCCACAGGCTTCGCAAGCCGATTTTACAGGCTCAACATTCTGTCATTCGTTGGCGTCTCATCGCTCATTTCGCCGGTGCTCGCCCAAGATCGAGCCGCCCAGTTTGAGAACCTCCAGGTGTTACCCCCGGATATATCGCAGAACGACCTCGGTGAAGTAATGCTGGGTAACCTCCGCGGACTGGGGCTCCGCCGTCTGGCCGGCGAAGGCTGCCTGTTCTGCCATGTCGGCGATATGGAACGACCACGTGACACGTGGGATTACGCGTCAGACGATAAACCGACCAAACGGAAAGCGCGTGTCATGATGGCAATGGTTCAAGCCATCAACCAGGACCATCTCGCCAACCTCGAGACGCGCATCGACCCCACGCATAGGGTGACCTGCTATACCTGCCACGCGGGCCGCACCGACCCTCGTCCCTTGGCTACGGTGTTGTGGGAGGCATACGAGGCCGGCGGAATTGACACCGCCCAAAGCCGCTATGACGCACTACGGGGTCGCTACTTCGGTGGCGATGCGTATGACTTCCGAGGGGGTGTGCTCGTCGGCATCGCGACTCGAATGGCTGATCGTGGTGCATTCGACGACGCCATAGCGATGGCAGCACTCAACGTAGAAGTCTTTCCAAGTGAAGCAGCAGTAAAGCGCCCTTGGGTTCGGTTGCTGTTGGAACGAACCCTCAACGTGAGTGGCGTAGCCGCGGCACTGGACGAGCTAGATCGGATGGAGCCCGAGTTGGCAGAAGGGGTCGTCTCGCCCGGACTGTTGGACGCGCTCGGATGGCGCATGTTCCGTCAGGGTAGAAAGCCCGAGGCGACCGCGATCCTCAGCCGCAATCTCGAAAAATTTCCCGAAGAGTACATACCGAACGAGAGCATGGCGTTCATCTTGAGAGATCGGGGAGAACTAGAGTCGGCGTTGCAGGTACTCGAACAGTGGCTCGATAAACACCCCAACCACGATCGGGCACGACAACTCCTGATAAACATGCGCGGAGGTTGAGCCGGAGAACCACGGCTTACGGGTGGCTCGATCCCGACCCGTGAGACGAATAACGCCGGCTACTCGGCCCGAGCGCCGGTCGCGGGATCGTAGCTGGCACCCCAAGCAACCATCTCGAGCAAAACCGGTAGCGTGTCGAGACCCTTTTCCGTGAGGGCGTACACGCTGCGCTTTCCATCGTCTGGGTCGCGCCGTTTGCTTATCAAGGCCGCCTCAATTACTGGTGACGTCGTTGTACGTCCGAGCCACGTTGGGCTGCTGAAAATAGGTGATGAAGTAGTAGCGCAGCACCGGGTCGTCGCTCGCAAAGAGTTCCAGGGCGTCACTCAGGTCTACAGAATCTTTCACGCGATCCGGGTCGAGTCCGGCCCCCACTCCCCGTGTAACCTGCGTACGAACCTGTCGCAGCAATTCGCGCACGTGGTTGAGATAGCTTTTATCATAAAGGACATCGCCGTGTCCGGGCACCATGATGTCAACGTCGAAAGTTGCGAGTGAGTCCAGGGTTTTGGCCCACTGCAGAGGTTGCCGGGAGAATCCATAAGGTATCGGGTGCACCAGCATGTCGCCGGTCGCGACGAGGCGGTCGCCCGGCAGATATACCACAAGGTCGCTCTGGGTATCACCGGCCCCTATGAACAGGATTTGGATCTCGCGGGCTCCCCGGTGCAGCACCAGACGGCCCTCGATAGTCATGGTTGCCGGAGTCAGTTCTACTTCGCCATAGGCGCGCTGCCGGGCAAAGATATCGTGTTCGTAATACTGCCTCAGGTTCGCGACGACCAGGTTGTTTCCTGGCGTCGGATCTCTTTCCAGGCTGTCGATCTCGAGCATGCCGTTCGCGATCCGGGATTCTACGTTTCTTGCGATCTGCCGCACATAGTCGATTCCCCGTCCGGGTGTGGTGCCGGTCATGTAGGCTCGGGTTCCCGGATGGGTCACGATCTGTATGCCCGGAAAGGCGCTTACATACTCCTGATTCCCAAGCGTGTGGTCGCCGTGCCCATGGGTGTTGATGAGCACGCTCACCGGGTTGGGGGTCAACTCGCGAATATGTTCGATAACTTGGCGTGCGGCTTCCGGGGATCCACTTCCGTCCACTACGACCACATCGTGTTCGTTTACGATTATCGTGACATTGCCTTCGACCAGGTACCGCAACGGTTCGGGTCGGTAGGCGACGTGAATGTCATCGGTGATAGATC
>JAPUIA010000028.1 GCA_027297435.1 Gammaproteobacteria bacterium
ATGTTTATCCACCATGATCACGGTCGCGTCGGTCTCGGCCATGAGCACGTCGGTGAACGCCATGCCCATGGCGCCGCCACCAATCACCAGGTAATCCGCCGAGAGACCGGTTGTTTCCATGCGCCTCCTCCAAGTTCGACACGTAGGATAACCAATTCACGTATGCAGCGTCGCCCCGGCCGCCATCTATGGATGCGAATATCGGCGTTCGTCAACCAAATAGCTCGGTCCGGAACGGGTATTGAAACGAACGTTTATCGTCTGATAGAGAGTCGCGCCCCCGAGCGTAGAAACGCTAAAGTGCAAATGCGGTCCGCTGCTAAAGCCGGTATTGCCGGCTGCACCGATTAACTGCCCGGCACCTACACGGTGACCTTCTCTAACGTAAACACCCTCGTGATCGAGATGCAGGTATTTGCCGATCGTGCCATCGCTATGTTGAATCCAGATATGGTTGGCGGTGCCGCTACCGTCCTCCGCGCCCGCCACTTTGGCCAGTTGGTAGGTACTGACGACGGTTCCTTCTCGGGCAGCGTGAATGGGGTCCCCGATCGGCATCGCCCAATCAATAGCGTACAGGTTGCCAAAATGATGCGTCGAAATGTTGGCGTGACTTTGGGTTACTAAATAGGTCGATCCAGGACCGTACGGCAAGGTATAAAGATATTCATCGTCGTGCTTGTGGCTTTCGTGCCCGTAATGTATGCGGTATTCGTAACCCCATGGTTCATTCGGCGTTGGGAACGAGACTACTTTAGCGGTCGTCGGTTGACTGAGCGTGTGGGTCTTTAGATTCAGATGACTGAGATTCTCCGTCGTAAAAATCAACCTGAAGCTGAGCGGCTTGTGCGTCTTGTTTTCAAGAAAGATGTCGACGTTTCTGCCTTTGTAGACTTTCACACACACCAAGTCTGCATTGCAGTTTACGTTCACGAGTTCTTCTGCATGTGATCTGGTGGTTGAGGTGATCAACAGAAACGAGACAACTAGAAATCTAGGCTTGGTCATGCGTCGCTGGGCTCCAGATCGTCCAACCATACGATGTCCTTAGCCCACCCGACAACTTTCCCCATAACGGTTGCTACGACAGGGTAGTCGAACGTACGCTAACGCCATGACCAACGTATCCCTCTCGACCATCCTGGCGTACTGGTCCAACCGGCTCCCCAACGGCACGATTGCGCTGGTGCACGAAGAGACACGCGTCACCTGGCGCGAACTCGACGCTGTATCGAACCGCCTGGCACGCGCATACCTCGACCTCGGGGTAAAGCCGAACGACTTCGTCACCATCGCGCTGCCGAACGGCATCGAGTTCGTTGCCGCAACCTTCGCCACCTGGAAGCTAGGTGCCACGCCGCAACCGGTTTCGGCGAAGCTGCCAAAATTCGAACGCGATCAGCTCATCGAACTCTGCCACCCGTCGTTGGTGATCGGCGTACCCGATGAGGATCACCCGGACTGCATGAGCATACCCATCGGGTACGACGCGAACGGTCAGACCGATGCGCCGCTCGATGAGCGTATCGCAGACTCGTTCAAAGCCATGACCTCGGGCGGCAGCACCGGGCGACCCAAGCTCATCGTGTCGACGACGCCGGCCCGTTGGGACGTGGACGGCGAATTCTTGGGTTTCCAAACTGCCGGTTCCGTTCTCATACCCGGACCGCTCTACCACAACGGACCGTTCATGTGGGGCATGATTGGGCTGTTCAAGGGCAATCAGATAACGATCACCACCCGCTTCGATGCGGATCAAACGCTTCGAATCATCGAGGAAGAACGGGTCGACACGGTCTACATGGTGCCTACGATGATGCAACGCATCTGGAATTTACCCGACGAGATCCGCACGAACCACGACCTGAGCTCACTCAAAACACTGTGGCATCTTGCCGCACCGTGCCCGCCGTGGCTGAAAGAGGCCTTCATCGACTGGTTGGGCGCCGATGTCATCTGGGAGCTATACGGCGGTACCGAAGGACAAGGATCCACCACGATCAGCGGCGAGGAGTGGCTTGCCCATCGAGGCAGCGTCGGTAGACCCGGACCGACCTGCAAGATGCAAATCGTCGATGATGACGGCACCACCCTGGGACCACGTGAGGTCGGCGAGATTTTCATTCTGCCCGAGACGGGTCAAGGCAGCACCTACCGCTACATCGGCGCCGAAGCCAAAGCCATGGAAGGCGGCTGGGAAAGTCTGGGCGACATGGGATACATGGATGAGGAAGGCTACCTCTATCTAACCGACCGACAGACGGACATGATCCTCTCCGGGGGTGCCAACATTTATCCGGCAGAAATCGAAGGCGCCATCGAGGCTTTCACGGGCGTGCGATCCTGTGCCGTCATCGGCCTACCCGACGACGATCTGGGTAACGTCGTGCACGCCATCGTCGATGCGCCGAACGGAGACGTTGCCGAGGAAGATCTGCTCGCGCATCTAGCCGAGCGCCTCGTCCGCTACAAGATTCCGCGGTCTCTCGAGTTCACCAACGAGCCCCTGCGTGACGATGCCGGCAAAGTGCGCCGTAAACAATTGCGCGCGGAACGCATCGAGCAGACGTAGCCGAGAAAACCCAACGCGGCGGCGTCGATGCTTCGCACAGAAGGGTTCCGTTCGCACCTGGCGTTCCCACCCGATACAACCACGACCCTCCTTGAGATACCCCACGCAGGCCTGTTGATCGACAACCTCGCGGGTGTCCCATTCCTCGCAAGTCCAACTAGCGCACCCGGAAAGCGCAGCCGATACCAACAGCAGGCAAAACAATTTCAGGAGAGCGCGCTTAAGTTCTCAACCGAAAGCATTGGGATACAGGTCCACAAAGTTTTCAGCAAAAAATTTTTCTTTCTCCGCAGTGGGCAAAGATGCGGTGGAACGCGTGAAACGCCCGATAGGGTCTCGTCCGCCTTCTGCATGCGGATAGTCCGTCGAAAACATGTACAGGTCTGCGGTGGACTCCGATACGAGTTGGCCAACATCTTCGAACGGGTAGGGTGTAAATCGGAGCTGACTAGCGATCTGCTCGGAAGGCTTACGGGCCATCTTGGCGAGTTGCGGTTCGGACCGCGACCAAATGTCTACGGCGTGATCCAAGCGTCGGATCATATCTGGGACCCAGCCCGCGCCAATTTCGATCACCCCACCCATCAGTTGAGGATGCGCTTCGAATACACCGTCCAGCACCATTGCAGAGATGAAACGGTGTGCCGCAAAGTGGATCACCGTCAAATCTTTACTGCCGATCACCTCGGCCCCGCCTCGGGCAGTGACGCTGTCCGGTTTGCCGTCGTTCATCCACTCATCACCGATGGACAGCGACGCGCTACCGACATGTAGAATGAATGGAATACGTGCTTCCGCCAACGTCGCCCAAAGCCTGTCATGGTCGGCATGCCCGGGCGAGCGACCCCCGGGGGCATCCGCGGGTATCCACAACGCGCCCAAACCCAGCGCTTTGATCTGTTCGATTTCGGCCAACGCTCTATCGATATCCTGCAGGGGCGTCATCGCGACCCCAATCAGACGCGAGTCTGCGTCGCAAAACGCCGCCATGGCCCGATTGTGAGCAGCTGCCGCACCGTAAGCGATGTCATCGTTGGCCGCAGTAAAGATGAGCCGCGCGCAGAAGGAGGAAAACACCACTTGTCTGGCAAAACCGAGCAAGTCCAGAGCCTGGCTGCGCTCCTGACCGTTGAATGCACCAAGCGCATCGTGCCACTTCGGCCCCTTGGTCAAGTTGTCACCCAACGCGACCAGCCGGGATCGGTTTTCTGAGTCATGCCCGGTTTGTCCCCCATGGGCCCCAGGATCGAATTGGCCCGTGAGGGCGCCCGCCAGATTGGGTAGCTCGTCACGTACCGCCTTGTCGGCGTGCGCGCTCAGAAAATCCGGCAGTTCCATCAAGTGACTGTCGGCATCATGGATCAATCGGTCGCCTGCATAAGTCACGATCGGAGGCCGCCAGGTCGTACCAAAACGTTGCCTGTCATGTGCTGTCTCTCACCAAGAGCCGCATTGTTTGTCGATCGTACACTTACCCGATAATCTTTGCCTGCACCGAAGCGTCGTCGGGCGCATCTTCACAAAGCTGTTTCCAATTCCGGAATGTGAACCAGTCGGGTTTGGCCACTGCGCTAGGCACCGCGATCGTTGCGCTTCCCTCGAGGGGTTGACCAGAACGTGCCCTAGATCGCACTTTTTTGCGTATGAACTTCGTAATCTGTTGATAATTCAGGGAAAACCTATATTTCATGGACGAATAACCATGCGCCAACGAATCGCTGCCCTTGTTGTAGTCACCTTGCTCACATTGCCCGCTAGCCTGCAAGCTGGACTGACCAGCATGCGCGGTCCACTTTTCGAGTCCACGGACGACGCCCGTGCTAGGGCAGAGGTTCTGGACGCCCCTCTGCTCGCGCCCGCGAGTTACGGTGAGGCCGTCGGCTACTACGATCGGGCCGACAGCACCTTTAAACGCGCAGGCAGCATCGACTCTATTCGTCGTAGCTTGAGCAAAGCCGAGGCACGGTTCAACAAGTCCGCGGAAGCCGCAAAAATCGCTGCGGTAGCGTTCGACGCGGCGATTCAGGCACGCAAAGACGCCTTTGCCAGTGAAGCACCGCAGTACTCTGCCGACAGCTGGTATTCGGGTGAATCCAATTTCTCAGAAGCCACTCGCCGCTTAGAAAGGGGCAGCATCAAGTTCGCACAGCGTTACGCGTCCAAGGCTGAATCCGATTACCGCGAAAGTGAACTCTCTTCGATCAAAGCCAACTATCTGAGCGAAACGAAAGAGCTGCTGCGTCTGGCTGAAAAGTTGCGCGCGGAACGCTACGCGCCGATGTCACTCAACAACGCCCGCCTTCTGCTGGAAACCGCAGAGTCGGAACTGAACGTCAATCGCTACGATACGGACCGACCGCGGTTATTGGCGCTGGATGCCAAGCACAATGCGTTGCACGCTATTTACGTGTCGAAGCTCGCCCGGCGTGTTCGCGACCGCGCCACCAATCTGGAAGCCGTGTTGCTCGAGTGGGAAGGGTCTATCAGTAGAATAGGCGACGTTCTGAACAAGCCTCTCTATTTCGACGATGGCGAGAAAGCGGCCATTGAAGCGGTGCTGGCGGGTATTCGCGAGTTGCAAAGGAACAAGGACAGGATCGATCAAGATCTCAACGATCGCGAAGCCCAGGTTGCAGCACTCAATAACCAGATTGCGAAGACGCAGGCGATGATGGCTGAGTTGACAGCGCTACAAGAAGAGAAACAACTCATGGACCAGGATCTCGATGATCGAGACGTTCAAGTTTCTCTGCTGAACGCGCGCCTAGCCAAGATGCAGGAGCTGCTGGGCGGTGGCAACCAGACGATCGACGAGCTGGAAACGCTCTTGGAACGGCAAGCACGCCACCGGGAACGATTTGCCCGGGTAGAAAACCTGTTTCAGCCCCAACAGGCCGCCGTGTTCCGTCAACATGATACCGTCATCATTCGGATGATCGGGCTGAATTTCGACAGCGGTGCGGCGCAACTGAAAACCGAGCACTTCGCGATGCTGCAGATCCTGGAACAAGCGATCAGCGAATTCCCGGAGAGCCAGGTGATCGTAGAAGGCCATACCGACGCCTTTGGCTCGGACGCGCAGAACCTCGAATTGTCTCGGTCCCGCGCCAAATCCGTCGTGCAACACCTGCTCGCATCGATGCCCATCTCACCGATCAACCTGCGCT
Source organism: Gammaproteobacteria bacterium (assembly GCA_027297435.1). Lineage (GTDB taxonomy): Bacteria > Pseudomonadota > Gammaproteobacteria > Pseudomonadales > Azotimanducaceae > Azophilus. Next base: position 5,740 of record JAPUIA010000028.1, read on the forward strand.
CGGTCGGTTATGGCGAATCGCGACCCGTGGCCAACAACGAAACGGCAGAGGGCCGTAAACGCAATCGTCGTATCGATGTCGTCATTCAACCAAGCTGGGTGACGCAGGGCTCAGTGGCCAGCGTTCAGATCGATGACATGGCGCTGGACGCCAACCCTTAAGAACTTCGCTTCATCATGTAGTCATAGGTGCAGCCGTTGGTCGCATCGGCACGTGTCCGTCGGAGGCGCGTGTTGCAAATCGCCGAACATAATAGCGAAAGTCCTTAAAATAACCCCTATAACTAATTGATTATAATGAGGTATTAATGCCGTCCTTAGCTGGTTGCGCGGGTGGCGCGCCAGGCGCGGAAACGCGGCAGAGAACGATACATTCCGAGGCCCGCCGCCAGCATTAAGGCAACGAACGCGACCATCGTTACCGATACGCCAAGCGGTCCGATCGCCGTCAGAACCATGAGGCCGCCGACGCCGATACCGCCAAATGCCGTTTGCCGTGTCACCGGTATCTGCGTTGAACCCAGCGCAAAGATTCCAGCCCACACCAGCACGATGCCGACAAGACCCAGCAGTTCACCAAGCCGGTACCCGGACGCCGAGGTGTAGCCGATGCGCACGTATGGGTCGTCGGGTGCTTGGGTGGCGTAGAGTTTCTCGAAGGCGAAATGGATGCCCCGTTGCGGAACGTTGATGCGCAGCGGTTGGCCATAGGTTTCCAGTGCATCAGCCGTGCGCGCCAGCGCGAGCTTGGCCGCCACTTCCGGATTCACCGCGCGTCCCGGGTGCAGGATATCCATATTGGAATCCGGCACGCGATAATCGGGCCCCTGGGGGAGAAATAGGTCCCAGCGCGTATGGGTGACGACCATGTCTGGCCGGGGCAGATTCAGATCGACTGCGCCGAAAAAGCTCAGCGCGTCTACAGGCGTGGCATAGACAATCTCTACCGGGAACGGATTGGCGGAGTTGATCATTCGGATCAGCACCGTATTGCCGTCTTCCCCGGGCTGAGAGTCGGCGCGCGCCGGTTTGGCCGGTTTCCCGTCTACGAAAACCGACCAGATATCTGAATCGCTCGGCAACTGCAGGCGTAGAAACTGCCGGCGGCTGTTGCGCACTGCCAGGGAGGCGGTCGTTACCGCCAACCCGTCCCGGGTGAACAGCGTCGTATAGGCCGCGCGCTCAATCGCCGCAACCTGCACGTCGATCTGCTCGTGCCGGGTGATCCGCAACTGCAGCCGTGCGGGCGGGTTGGCCTGCACGTACTTGAATGCCAGCAGAATCGGGTTGGTGGTTTTCAGGATCATCTGCTGTGGTAGCTCGCTAACCTCCAACGCCGAGAGTTGCTCCGTGATGAGTGCCCGTACCTCGACCGCCGTCAAAGCCTCGATAGCGATGCGCCCGTGTTCCACTTCGGCGCCCGCGACAACGAGGATGGGAACGAGCGGGTCTGCTTCCGTGTCGGTCAGGATTCGTTCGTAATTCACTTCGATGCGGAACTGACCGGTCATCTCTTGGGTGAACTCCAGCGCGATGCGCTGTCCGGCTTGTTCCTGGTTTTCGATCACGTCGTGAGAACGCAAGGACGGGGCGGTCACGCCGAGGATGTTCAGGTTCTCCGGCAGCAGTAGGTCCAGCACCATGATCGCGCCGGACTTCACGTCGATTTCCACGCTCGCCGCGCCCTTGAGGGTGACCTCGCCGATGGATAGCAGCGTGTCGACCTGAGCGTCGAACTTGCCCTGGGCGCGTTCCGGGGCCACGGCTTCCACGGTGAGCACGGGGGTCGCGCTGACATATTTGTAGGTGTGCGCGACCCGCATGGTCAGCGCGTTGCGGATGAAGGCGGGTAACTGGTTCTCGCCCACCCGAGTGATGTCAGCCTCGATGGTGGGATTCAGGCTGAGCTCGTTACCGATCAGCAACACCACCATGCCGCGCTGCCGATGCAGGTCCCGGCCCGTGAGCAGTGGGATATCGATGCCGGCGGCGTCCGAGCCTAGCAGTTGTTCATAGAAAACGTTGAGCGTGAACTCGCCGCGCACTTCCCGGTCCAGGAACACCGTAATGATTTTCCGTGCGCCGTCGTCACTCGCTGCCTCCGTCCAATCGGATACGCCGCCGCTGGGCGCGACGATGCGGTTCACTTCGGCGCGTGCGGGCAGTTCCAGGGTCAGGGTGTTGGTTTCCCCGTGGGTGATGTCATAGACCGCGGTGCCGGCCACCTGCAACACGCCTTCTTCCGCGTAAACCGCGTGATATAGAACAGCATTGGCGCGGGCCGCCGTGCGCAGGTCCTCGGGGACGGCGTCCACCCAGCGCAGCGAAACATGTTCCGTCAAGGGAACGAACACACTCGCCAGTGTCGTGTCATCGCCTTCGTCCGTCACGACATTGGCGTTGGGTGAAACGGTGACTTCCTTGCGCCCCGGCAACGTCAGCTCGAACTGGGACACGGGTACCTTGGGGATGAATAGATCCACGCGCGGCGGACCGTCGGTCTGGATCACGGGTGTCTGGAAGCGCACCGTCACCGTGTGCGGACCGCGTCCTTGCAGCAGGGTGGCAAAACGCCCGTCTTTCTCGAGGACCGTCGCGGATTTACCGTCGACGCCAACATCAGCGAGCGTCACTGATACGGGCAGCAAGGGAATGGTGAGCTGGTTGCCGGAAAAGACTTCCACCTGCAACTCGCCTTCCCAGATCACCGCCTCATTGACAAGTGTACCCACGTAATGCGCACGGGAGATGGCGTAGTCCTCCAGTGCCGGCACCCGCCAGGACACCAGGATTGCGCTGGTCGCGGGCACGCTTGCGGTGACGGTAGTGCGGCCGTTGGCCTCATTCGTTTGCATATTCGCGGCTGGGACGACGGCCAGATCCAGCCCCGTCGCGGGAAAACGTAAAGTGAGATCGGTCGCCGCCGCAACCGGTACCGGCAGCGGCAGCACGTATCCGGCTTCGGAGCGTTGCGCGTCCACGCCGTAGCGCAACTGCATGCCGTAGCGGCCGGATTTGGACGTGCTCCAGGCCAGACCGTTCGGTGTCTGCACGAGTTGCACCGGCTGACCGTCCACCGTGGCCGATTGCAGGGCCGCGCCCGTCGGTAGTACGGGAATAAGCGTCCACTCATCTTCAAACACTTCGATGGCGAGCGCCACGTGTACGCGTGCTGACGATCGATCATCAAAGTCGATGACCTCAACTTGGATGCTGGACGTGCCGACGGCGTGGGAGGCCGGCGCGGGACGCGGGTCTTCACGCAGCAACTGCCACATCTGTTGATACACGGACAGCGGCACCCGTACTTCCCCACCGGCGTCCACCGTGGACATCGTTTGCGTGAGACTCGGGGTTTCCTGGGCAAAGCTTTCCAGAGCCAGCAACAAGCCGGCCAATAACCATACTGCTTTCATTGGTTAGTCCTCGTTCATCGTGGCGGGCAGGAGTTTCCTGTACGCCGCGTACGCAAGTGCCGCCACCAGCAAGTCGGTGCGTCCGGCATCCAGTTCGCTGACGAACCGGGCCAGGCGTTGCTCATCGGCCTGTAGTTCTGCATCGTTTTCCCAACCCGCTACGCTCTGGCGCAGCCCGGCAATCAGGGTCAGCGCATTCATGAGCTCGGCGCGGGCCGCCGCCGTTTCGCCGTTTGCGAGAAGACGGCCACCGCTACGCGCGGCTTCGGCGACCTCGAAGGCCACCAGGTTCTTGAGCACGTTGCGCTCCAACGGACCCTGCACGCGGCGTGTGGCATCAGCGTCGGCCAGTGACAGGCTGGCGCGGGCAACGCCGTTGCTCATCTGAACCAGGTCCTTGTAGCGGACGCGTACGTCTGCCACGGTACCGGGGCCGTCCACTACCACATCCAGCAACACCACGTGACTTTCACCCGCAGCCATGCCGGGAATCACGATCTGAATGCCCTCTTCATCTTCACCGCGGTCCGCTTCGATGCCCCAGTTGCGGGACAGGCGCGCATCAATACTCTGTTCGGCTTCGCGCACGCGCTCGGCATAGAGTTCGTCCAACCGCACCGAGCCGATGACGTCGACGAGCCGAACGCCCGGCGCCAGTTGGATTCGCAGGCGCACGGCGCGGGCGACGGTACGGCTGGCGGAATGCAGTTCCCGGTCGATGAGTTGCGCCGCGTCAGCCGGTGTACTCAAGCTCCGCAGCCTTCCCTGGCCGGCCAAAGCGACGGCGTCCAGGTCCGAACTGTTCACGCCGGCGAGCGTCACCAGGCTCACGGGCATGCCGGCGATGGCGCTGCGGTGCGCCAGAAGCTCGAGGCTTTCGCGCGTTTGCGGTTCGATGCCGTCTGCAGTCACCAGCAATACCAAGCTGGAACCCAGCACCGCGTTGGGGTCATCGTTTGTCGCTAAACGATCAACCGCGTTAACAAGAGCGTCAACGAGATACAGCGTGTCGCCCTCGAGCTGGCCGTCGGCCAGACGTTCGATGAAAGACACCACTGTGCCGTGGCGGTAGTCATCAATGCCAATGACAGACCCGCCCGGCACGCCCGCAACGGTGACCGAGAAACGATCGCCGCTCTGGCGCTGTTCGTTCAGGGCCATCAACAGCGCGCGAGCCTGCTGGGCGACGGAGAGTTCCACCATCTCGGGAAGATCCAGCACCACGGCGACGTTCATCGGCGGTCTATGGCCACCCTGGCGTTCCGCCGCCTTCAGACCCACCTGCAACTGCACGCGTGTTGGGCCGTCCACGGCGGACTGCGTTGCCTGCAGGTAGATACTGAGCGCCGCGTTGTCGGGTGCATCGAAGGGTTGCGTGTTGCGTACGAGCGTCGTCGTCAGCGCTTCTGGATACTGCGTGCGCAACTGGGCTTCGAGCCGGCGCATGGCCGGGTCGCCCGGTAGATAGCTGTTTGCCCAGTAACCTGTGGATTGCTGGTAGTTCAGTCCATCCAGGTTTCGGTATCGGGCGAGAAAGCGTTCGGCGAATCGGCCGTCCGGTACCAAGCGCGCATTGAGGTTGCCTGCCCCCAAGCGGCCGTCGTAATCCAGCAGCTTGTTCAGCGCTTCGAGTTCGGCCGTGGGTTTGGCGCCGTTCACCGGCTCGCCTTGATAGCTGAAGGCATCACCCACAGTTGTCGGCACTGCCGTGTCATCATCCGGATCAACGATTTGGTTTGCAGTGTCGAAGTTATCCCGTACGGTATAGGAACCCGTTACGACGATTTCCTCGATGATCGACGACTGCTTCTTGAAATTGTCGACAAACTCGTCATCGCGGCTGTTGGGTTTTGCCCCAATGATTTCTGACCTGCTGGTGCCAACGGCCGAGGACCCATCCTTGCCTTCATGCAGACCTTTCGCGCGCAGTTCCGGCGATGTTTGCTGACCGTGTTCGCGGTATTGGTCGCCGCCAACGACCTTGGCGGTTTTTTGCTTTTGTGCGTAGCGGCGATAATACGGACCGAGCGCCGGCGTCATCGGTACCGCTGGCGCTACCATACTTCTTACCCGGCCGCCTACGCCGCTCGTCGAACCGTTCCGATTCAGCTCCCGCCCTTCCTCGGCTTCGCCCTTTTCGGCCCGGCGCGCATCCCTGATTGTCGAATCACCCTCGGGCCGCTCATCCTCAGCCCGCTGAAGGTCCCCGCGGTCGACAGCGATGCCGGCGCCTCTTTCAGACGACAGCCCCGCCCGCAGGCGCTCTTTGTCAGCCTCTGACAGATCTTCACCGGCGGCGTCTTCAATACTGATATTGTGCAACACCTCGACGTTTTCAGGGGCAAAGAGTTCGGAGACGCGAAAAAACACGACGTCCCGGTATGAATCGAACTGTTGGAAGACGATCCCCAGGGCGGAGACGGCCACTACCGCCGCCGCTATACCGCCGGCCCAGCGTCGGTCGCGAAAACGATTCGGAACGTGATCAGCGGTTTGTGCGTCGCGGACGTTTTTGAGCGTGTCCTGCACCAGGCGTTCCGACGCGTCCTTACGCGCGAGACCTTCCAGCGCCCTGTCGATGCGATCCAGGTT
>JAPUIA010000280.1 GCA_027297435.1 Gammaproteobacteria bacterium
CATCGGCCAATCATCGGGCACGTCCTGATAGCGACCGTCGGTGAGCGCCCCATACGGCTCCTCGTTCTCCCAACCCGACACCGTGGCGCCGCTGCTCGCGAAGATTACCCTGCGACATCCGGCGTCCTTCGCCGCCTCATAGACATTGCGCGTGCCGATGATGTTGGTGTCGCACAATTCCTCCCACGAGTAGCGCTCGCCGGCCTTCGCTGCCAGATGAACGACCGTATCCTGACCGTCGAAGGCAGGGCGGATCGCGTCGTAGTCGGCCAGATCCGCGCGGTACGTCTCAATACCCGCCACATCGCTTCGATTCAGCGCGCGCAGATTTGCCCGGCCTTCGAGACGTTCTCGCGTGATCCCGCCGATCAACCCGCTCATACCCGTCACAAGAATGTTTTCCGCCGCCATCAGGTAAACCCCATCCGTTCGTTTGACAGAGACTTTATGCCAGACTTAACATGCCGCGCCACCGTGGGGCTATAGCTCAGCTGGGAGAGCGCTACAATGGCATTGTAGAGGTCGTCGGTTCGATCCCGTCTAGCTCCACCAACAAAGCCCAACAAACACGTGGCCCCTAGCCCGCATGTACTTCGCAAACGCGCCGCGTCGAAAGGGCTGGGGTGCATATGGGGTGCAGCCCGAAATTTTCGGAAAGCTCGAACACGCTCCCGACTACTCACCGATGACGCTCGACCGAATTCCGGCAATCGCCGTGTCGGAACCTGACAGTCTGGGCTTGCTCAGATTCAGGACTGTTGTTGACCGTAACTACACACAGGCTTTACGCGATGGCGGGCGGACCGCAGCTATCCACCTGGTCGTCGAGAACGACATCACGGTTACCACCCTCTGTAACCTTTCGGGGATGCCTGCTTTCTTGGTGAGCCTTGGGGCGATCAATGCGCTCATGGGATTACCTCTCGATGCTCCGTTGGCTGATGAACCTCCTGAGTACGAACTCGATCCGCAGCAACTCGCGCGATTTGTCGGGAGGTATGGCTGGGAAAACGGCTTCTCCGAGCCCGTCACGCGCTTCTATATGGCGGACGACATCCTTTACCGAGAGTTCCGGGGCCTGAGTGTCGCAGCCAGCCCCTATGCGGAGGATGGTGTAGTTGTCGCCGTCGAGCGGATCCGCTTTCTGATGGACGCTGCCGGAGATGTATGGGCCGCAGCATCGGGGGAATTCATCCGACAGAAAATCGAATAACTGGCACAGAGGCCAATCGATGTCTGGAGTTGGCCGAGGGTGTGTGGAAACGAGTAATCAGGTGAAATTGGCGCAGCAGATCGGTTCACGCGAGATGTGAGGGTGTTTGCCTGGGTTCAACCCAATGCATGGCTGAAGCAGCTTGTTGTTGATCGGACTTCAGAAACGTTCGTAAGAAGGCTGATAGCGCGTTGATACACCGGTTTTCGGCGCAAATACTTCATCAGTTCCATCATCGCCCTAATCAACGCTTCTACGCCAAGGATGTTGATCACGCGTTTCACGTTGTAGGCCAACACGTGAAGACTCATCTCAGTACTCACGCGCTCCAGCGTCTTGGTCAAGAAATGCGTCCAACCCATCCACTGTTTGAGTGTTCCAAAAGGATGCTCGACCGTCGCTCGGCGCAGCTGCATCATCTCGGGATCCCGGTCGAGCCGCAGTTGCATAGCATCGAGCACGTCCTCATGCTCCCAGCGCTTGATCCGACGTTCTTTGCCCGTCGTGCACTGCGCTTTGATCGTACAAGCCATGCACGCGGCCGTGTTCCAATAAGAGTGGAGGCTCATCTCATGTTCGACGGTCGTCATGTGCCAGATCAGACGTTCACCGGCAGGACATTGGTACTCATCGTCGGCTGCAACGTAAACAAAGTCGGACTTGCCATATCGCTGCTCAGCCTTACTACTCGATGTGTTCGACTTCGGCACGTAAGTCGTGATGCCGTTGCGTTCGCACGCCACGATCTCCTTGCCGCTGTAATAACCCGCATCGGCCACCACGACCAGATTCTCAACGCCCATCGCAGCACGCGCTTGCTCGGCCATGTTCGCCAGCTGGCGGCGATCGACGCCGACGTTACTCACTTCATTCGCCACAATCAGGTGGTGCTTGGTCTCGACGGCGATCTGTGGGTTATAGCCGACTATGCCGGTACCGCGCGTCTTCATGGATCGCGAATCGGGGTCGGTCAGCGACAGTTGCTGGTCCGGGGCCTCGAGCATCTGCTCCTCAAGCACCTTGAGCCGCTCCATCTCCTCGCCCAGCGCGTCGAGCCTGTCTTGCAGTCGCGTCGTCTTAGCCTCAGCGCTCGGCGCTTCTCGGTCAGCACTGTCCAACTCAGCCAGGTAGCGATCGATACTCTTCTCGATCTGCTCTATGCGGCGCTTCATCTTGGCCGGGGTGAAGTTCTTGTCGCGGTTGTTCACCGCTTTGAACTTGCTCCCATCGATGGCCACCATCGCGTCCGTGAACATATTCATCTGCCGACACAAGATGACGAACTGGCGGCACACGTTCTTGATCGCCTTGCCGTTATCTTTGCGAAAGTCCGCAATCGTCTTGAAGTCCGGCATCAGACGCTCCGTTAACCACATCAGCTCA
>JAPUIA010000281.1 GCA_027297435.1 Gammaproteobacteria bacterium
CTACAGCGTCATCTCGGCACCGATGGTTGTCGGGGATGTCGTGATCGTCGGTTCATCGATCATGGATGGGCCACTCCACGCACCATCCTCCCAGGTATCCGCACCCAACTCGCCGCCCTGGGGAATCGTATGAAAAATCCACCGCTGCTCGCCGGTTCGGACGTCGAAACCGCGCACGTGGCCTGGAGGCATCTCTTTATAGCGTGGCCCATCCATGATCGATGAACCGACGATCACGACATCCCCGACAACCATCGGTGCCGAGATGACGCTGTAGTGTTGCTTGTTGATTTCTCGGCCGAGACCTCGAGACAGATCGACCATGCCGCCATCTCCAAAGTTCGGATCGGGCAAGCCTGTGTTGGCATCAAGCGCCCAGAGCCTGGCGTCGTTAGTCGGCATGAGAATGCGCGCCTGCCGACCGTCCGACCAATACGCCACGCCGCGATGGTTGAAACCGAGGTTGGTTGGACGTCCCGCCTTGCGCGATTGCGTATCGAACCGCCATCGTTCGTTGCCGGTGCCGGCCTCCAGCGCCACGACAAAGCCGAGGGGGGTGCTGATGTAGAGCGTATCGTCGATCATGATCGGCGAGGACTTGAAACCGAAGAACGCCAGCTTGCCGTCGGCTTTCACCAGGTCGGAGTCCGGCGCCTGCCACGTCCAGGCAACCTCCAATTCCTGAACGTTGCCCTCGTGGATCTGATCCAGCGGCGAGTATTTACCGGAACCCGGATCCCCGCCGTAGTAGCGCCATTCGCTACCGAAAGCCGGATTCACCATCCAAAGCGAAAGGCACAAAAAAACCCGTCGCAGGCGTCGACACATAAGAACTTCTCCCAGGGGACGCCGAAGCGTAATCTATTTCGAGCGGGCGCGAAGGAAGAACCATCAACATGACCGACGATGCGACGTTTGAGCGAGACTTTGTCGGCTATGGCGAGCGGCCACCACACGCACAGTGGCCGGGCGATGCACGCTTGGCGATCAATTTTGTGTTGAACTACGAGGAAGGTGCCGAGCTCTCGTTCCCCGACGGTGACGGGGTCACCGAGCGGCTTCTCACCGAGGTTCGAGCAGCCCCATCGCGGACCCGCGATCTCGGTGCCGAGAGCATGTTCGAATACGGCAGCCGCGCGGGTTTCTGGCGCATCCATCGAATGTTTCGCCAACGCGACCTGCCCATGACGGTGTTCGGATGTGCCATGGCGCTCGAGCGCAATCCACAGGCCGCCGCTGCGATCGGCACTGCCGGGTACGACGTCTGCAGTCACGGCTGGCGGTGGATCAATCACATGCACCTCGAGGAGGAAGACGAACGCGAGCAGATCGCCAAGGCGGTCGCTTCGATTCAACGTACCACCGGCGAGCGGCCCCACGGCTGGTACTGCCGTTACGCGCCGAGCTTGAACACGCGCCGGTTACTCGTCGAAGAAGGTGGATTTCTCTACGACTCGGACGCGTACAACGACGACCTGCCTTATTGGACGACGGTCGGCGATACCCCCCACCTCATCATTCCCTACACGCTCGTGAACAATGATCTGAAATTGCCGGACAGCATCGTGACGTCGGAACACTGGTTTACTTTCGTGCGCGACGCCGTCGACCTTCTCTATCGGGAGGGTGAACACACGCCCAAGATGATGTCGATCGGTCTGCATCAACGGCTCATTGGCCATCCCGCGCGCGCGGTCGGACTCGAACGCCTGCTCGACTATGTTGCGCAATTCGACGATATCTGGGTGACACGGCGGGTCGACATCGCGCGACATTGGCTAGAAACGCATTCCCCTTAGCTGCCGCTATAGAAGACCTTGCGTAGCGCCCCTGGCGTCGCCGAGTCTCATCCCGGGCATTCCACCGGCAACGACGGTGCTTTCTCGGGATTCCCCAAGCAGTGGCTTCGGCTATGGCGACCCGAAGCTAGGGTCGCTTGTCCAGCACGGCGCAGTAGGCACTCATCTGTTCTGGCGTCTGGTTGGCGAAGCAGAACTCGAACTGGCTAGGGTTGGTGAACCAAATGTTACCGCGGCCACCGTTTGCGGTGACGAACACGCCCTCTTCGCCCGTCGAGCGGATTGCGCCCCAAACCGGAACGGGCTGCGCATCGGGCAGATCGGAAATCGTTTCCCCGATAAATACTTCCTGGTCCTGATAGTTCACCGTTAATCTGAGTTCGATATCCTGAATCAACGCACCACCTCGAGCCACTTGCGTACGAACTTGCTCACCAGAGGACAACGTGCGCACGGTACCGGCCCAGACGCCTTGCATATTCGGATAGTCCGCGGCATAAGCGCCGCTCACTAAGAAGCCCAAGAAAAGGCAAACTAGCTTATTCATGCTATATCTCCTGATCTCATTCGTTCCAACATCGAAAATATACACCCTTCTCACTCAGCCAGTTGAGAAGTCGATAAACCATGCCCCGCAAGCGGGCTTCGGGAGCGCCGCACTCGCTGGTCGGGCGTTTTGATCTCATCGGGCAATCCCGCCAATAACCACCAGCCGCCGGCCGATGATAGTGTGCTGTCGCCCAAGTACCTCTACGCTTGGGACAGCCCTTTTTGCCCCAAACGTAAACTCATTTAGGGGACGGCACACGTGATTAACGAAACCGTGCGAAATCTCAGATGGTGCAAGTGAGCTCGCCGAGCTTCTTCGTCAGCGCCATGTTTTCCGCGTAGTCGATGGGAATCACAACCAGGCTGGGGCCGGGCTCGGCAAACGCTGCTTCCAGGGTGTCTTGGAGCTCGCTGCTTTTATCGCAATAGTGACCACCCCAGCCGAACGCAGATGTCAGTTGTAGCCAGTCGGGGTTGTCGAAGGAAAGGTCGGTATGGCGTCCAAATTCGTTCGTCTGTTTCCAGGCAATCAACCCGTACTCGTGGTCTTCCCACACCAACATCACGAGATTTGTGCGTAGACGTTTCGCGGTTTCCATCTCTTGTACGTTCATCAAGAATCCCGCATCCCCGGCGATGCCCAAGATGCGCCGTTCCGGAAATACCAAGGCCGCCGCAATAGCGCCCGGCAACGCAAACCCCATGGAGCAGAACCCGTTCGGAATCAAGCACGTGTTGGGTTCATGGCAATGGTAGTGGCGGGCAATCCACATCTTGTGGGCGCCTACGTCCGACAACAATATATCCTTCGGGCCGAGTACTTGGCGGACGTCCCATAGGGCTTTTTGCGGCTTGATGAGCCCTTCCGCCGCATCGTCTGCATATTCGGCGAGGTCGTGAGACATCTCTTCCTTGATTTCCTGTTGGTGTGAAAAGTCGAAATCGAACTGTTCACTGTCGTTCATCCGCTCGTTGATCATCCACAGAACGTGGGCAAGATCCCCCACCAACTCCACGTGGGGCAGATAATGATCGTCGATCTCCGCCGGTTCGAAGTCTGCGTGGATGATGGTTTTGGATTTGTCCGGATTCCAAAGACGCGGCTGGTATTCCACCATGTCTAAACCGAGAGTGAGAATGACATCCGCCTCATCGATGATGAGGTTGATGCGGTCTTTGTTTCCCAACCCGACCGTGTAGAGGCAATAGGGCGCATCCATATCGACCGCACCCTTGGCCATGAAAGTGCTGATGACGCCCATACCGGTAGCCTCGGCGAGCAGACGCAACTGGCGGCTCGCCCGTCGCCGAATGCAGCCATTACCGGCCAATATCACGGGCCGTTTCGCCTGTAACAACAGTTCGACGGCCTGATCGACGACCTTGTCGTCCGGGACCGAGCGGCGGAAGCGTCGTGGGGGAATCACACTAGCCTCGGTCTCCATCTTTGCCACGTCTTCGGCAAGTTCGATCAAAACGGCACCTGGCTTTTCCGAGCGGGCGGTGCGCACCGCCTTGCGAACCACTTCTGGAATGGTGTCGGGATGGCGAATCGTCGTCGCCCATTTAGTAACCGGCTCGAACATCGCCACCGCGTCCATGATCTGGTGAGATTCCTTGTGCAGCCGATGTGTCGCACCTTGACCGGTAAGCACCAACATCGGTGCCCGGTCCATGTTGGCATCCGCCACCCCCGTAATGAGGTTGGTAGCACCTGGCCCCAACGTTCCCAAACACGCCGCGGTCGCCCCCGTCAGCCGGCCGTAGATCTCGGCCATGAAAGCAGCACCCTGTTCATGGCGGGTCAGCACGAAACGAATCGTCTCCGATTGCTCCAAGGACATCATGAAATCGGCGTTTTCCTCGCCCGGAACACCGAAGATGTACTCCACCCCCTCTGCCTCGAGACATTTGACCATCAAGTCGGAAGCTTTCATGGCTCTTCTCCTAGCCGGTAAGTATGTAAATGGTGCCGAGTCTGGTGGGCGAGCCGCCAGGTAGTTCCCTATTCGGCCGAACTCGTGACGGGCCGGCAGGCAGCTTCGAAAGCTGAACAAACCGACTGGCACGACGACAGTGTCCAGCCGGGCTACGTGTAGTACCCTGAGCCTAGCCCGGATTATTCATGAAGTCATCCCGATGCCGAATCACGACCTAATTTGACTCAGGGTTCCACCGTTTGTTGCAGTGACTACCCTGTCCTTGCACAGTCACGACTGATCTTGGCGTTTGTGCTGTTGAGCCTAACGCAAGGCTGTGCACCACCGTATGCAACGACGGCCCCCGGGGGTTTCAGCGAGTACGCGCGTGAACACATGATCCTGGTCGATGATCTGGAGCTGCACTTCGTCGAGGCGGGACAGCCAGGCAAACCGCTGGTACTTTTCGTGCACGGTACGCCCGGATCATGGCATGCGTTTGACAGCTTCTTGCGAGATCCACGCCTCGTTCTAAACCTACACATGATTGCGGTTGATCGGCTCGGGTTCGGCAAATCAGCGACAAGCGGGCCGCGCCCATCATTTCACGACCAAGCACGTACGATCAGCAAACTGTTCGAACGAAATCAATCGGGCATGAAAACCCTCCTGGTCGGCCATTCCCTGGGCGGATCAATCGGCGCACGTATGGCGGTCGACTATCCGAATGACGTAGGCGCATTGCTCGCCATCTCATCAGCGATTAGCCCGCAACTGGCGCAACCGCGATGGTACAACCATTTCGCAGACCTGCCTTTGGTTCGAAGCTTGCTACCGAAAGATCTCAGTGTCGCCAACGAAGAGGTAATGCTCTTGACGCACGAACTCGCGGCCATCGAACCCCAGCTACGAATTCTGGCAATCCCCGTTACAATCATCCAAGGCATGCAAGACAAGCTAGTGGCACCCGCTAACGCCGACTATGTAGAAGCCACGATGAACGAGGCGACATTACAGGTGATGCGCTTTCCTGACGCCGGTCATTTTCTCATCTGGGAGCAACCGGATGTCGTCACCGACGAGATCCTCCGCTTGGTGGAGGAACTACCAGCCATGATGGAACAATCAAGCCGTTGGCCAGTCACAATGAACAACAACGCTTAGCCTCAGCAAGATCATAATGAGGGTACGCGACCGAGCACGGAACCAACACCGCTCGGAAAGTTCGATTGAAGCGGAACACACCAACACTAGCGGAGCAACACAATGAAAAAGGCAATTCCATGGATACTCGTGATCTACATCGCGTTCGTATTCATCCAATCATTGTTCTTCAAGTTCGCCGGCTCGCAAGAAACCGTGATCATCTTCGATACGATCGGTGACTGGATGACCGGCATCGGATTTCTGGCTTGGCTAGGTGAACCTTTTAAGAACTACGGTGGTGTCGTTGTCGGCGTCGCCGAACTCATCGCGACCGTTTTGCTGTTTATTCCCAAGACGCGAATCTGGGGCGCGATCATGGCCCTCGCGACGATCAGCGGAGCCATATTTTTCCACCTGTTTACTCCACTCGGTGTGGTTCGCGCCATCGATGACATGGGTAATACCGATGGCGGCGTACTATTCATCATGGCCTGCGGAGTGTGGATCGCGAGTGCGATCACGATCTATCTGAACAAAAACCAACTCAACCGAGGCTCTGTTTAAACCATGCGACGATACGCGCCTTGTCTATTGCAACCGATCTCAAAAATGCCGTCCTGGCATTTTTTCGAGACGGTTTGCTATGCAAACCTCACATTTTCCTTACGTAAATGGTCGCGCATCCATGCGCTCCCGAGAAGTGGTCTCTTTTTGAGACCGCTTCTCTTCCTCTGTTTACTCGGGGGTGCCCAAACCGCGCTGGCGGCAGATTTCGAATGGACGCTTGAACGCGACCGAGAAGAGGTCCAGGTCTACACTCGCCCGGTCGACGACTCGAAATTCAAGGCGGTGAAATCGACCATGACCATCACCGCGTCGTTGGGCGAACTCGTAGCTTTGGTCCGCGATTTGTCCGCTTGTTCCGATTGGGCGGCGCTTTGCGAAAAAGCTGAAAACGTCGAGATCGTTTCCGAAACCGAGCTGTATGTTTACACCCTGAACGATCTACCCTGGCCGGTTTCCGATCGAGATGCAATTGCCCACGTCGTTTGGAGCCAAAACCCGACGGACCTTTCCGTCACCATGAACGCCACGGTGGTGAGCGACAAGCTGCCGAAAAATCAAGGCATCGTTAGGCTTGCCTATGGCGTGACCAGTTGGGTCTTCACACCGGTTGGGGACGGCAGGGTCGAAGTGGTCAGCCGTGCCCATCTTGATCCAGGCGGTGTCACACCTGCCTGGTTGACCAACCGCTTGCTGGTCGACGCGCCATTCGACACGATGGTCGCCATGCGCGAAGTCACCCAATCCGGTCGCTACGCAAATTCGAGCTTCGAGTTCTTGTCAGAACCCTAGCCCGGATTATGCGGCCCTTTGAGTTTTGGCATCCGCGCGTTTTCGAAGCGCCTTATTATCTTTATCTGCTCCTACAATGCGCCCGACGCGGGTTGCCCATCAAATTTCTCGCCAAAGCCAACTACGCTCTCGATCATGGCGAACTGGGCCTCGGCTCCAAGTACTCAACGCAAATGGCGTTCGCCCAAAACGGCTTTCTGCCAACCCTACTGCTCGATGCACCCCAAACCACCAGTGCGCTTGCTAAAACCATAGACACATTTGCTGAAACACACGGCTACCCAATCATACTGAAGCCGGATATCGGCGCGGTAGGCAAAGGCATCATGAAGCTTGACGAGAGACCAGACACATCCAAGATCGTCGGCGCCATCCAAGGTGCATACCTGCTGCAGGCATTCACACCGCTGGCTTTCGAATACGGCGTTTTCTTCATTCGAAAAAAGGGTATCAATCAGATTACCGGTATCAACCAGAAACACTTCCCTACCATCGTCGGCAATGGCAGGGATACGATTGCGGCCCTGGCAGCCGCCCACTACAGATTTACCGATCACTGGCAGATGTTTCTAAAGTATCTTGATACCGAGCGGGTCCCGGATGAGCGCGAACAGGTGCGATTGTCCTTTATTGGCTCGCACACCATGGGATGCAAGTTTACCGACGATACCCATCTGGCCACCCGCGCGCTGGAGAAAGCTCTGTATTCCATATGTGATAGCCAACCGGGATTCAACTTTGGGCGTTTAGATGTGAAGGCAGAGAGCGAAGCGGCGTTTCGTGAGGGTCAATTCGTCGTCATCGAAGTAAACGGTGTTGCCTCACTGCCCACGCATATGTTCGACCCAAGAAATTCTCTGCGGCGTGCATATGAGATCTTCCTAGGCCACGGCAAACATCTGGTGGACATTGCCACAGAGCACCGCGACAAGCCGATGACACTAAAATCCTACCCCGAGATTTGGCGCCTCGCCAAAGCTAACCAGTCGCTGTTGAACAACATGCACGACAAAGCGATATCTGCGTAGTGTGCCGGACTACTCAAGTACCGTAGTCCAAGTAGCCTGCCAACCCCTCGCCAAAATACTGATTCAAGTACTTAGCGGGAATGGAAGGTACATCCAAACACAGCAACAGACCCGGCGTGTTGTTGAAGTTACTGTCCACGGCCGCCGATACGAAACGTGCTCCAAGTTTGTGGTAGTGGCGAATCAACACAGGCACATCACGTTGGTCATCCTCCAGCGCCCGTACGATGCGCGATACATCACGCATAGCCATTGGACGGTTTGACGCCAAATAGTCACGCCACTCGGCCCCCAGATCTGGCTCGTAAGCAGACTTCGCGCGTACTTCGGACGAGGGTTCCAACAAGGCATCGCGTATCGCTGCCATCGTTCTGCTGTCGTACAACCTGGACATGGAAACCACACCGTACAGACGCCGATATTGCGGGTTCATGACGAGAAAGCGACCAATCCCGCACCAGAGCATGTACAGACTCGTGTGGGCTTTTTGGTATTCGGGAACCACAAAGGAACGACCGATCTCCAACATTGCCGAGCCTTCGTAGAACGAATCCTCGAATTCGAACATCGATCCCAAATAGACACCTTCCGTTCCATAGGATTCCAAAAGACGATCGGTTTGCCCTAGCCGATAGCCACCAACTATGAGGCGTGCGCGCGCATCCCACACAAACAGATGTAAATAGGTCGCATCAAATTCATCGACATCAACTTCTTGGCCACTGCCCTCCTCGAAAGCGCGGAACGTCAGCTCGCGTAAGCGGGTGATTTCCTTGACCGTAGCTGAAAGTTGCGCGTGGGAGCCGAAATACGCCGTGAGCCGTTGTCGATGGGTGTGCAGACGTTGCTCCCCTGGCAGCTGATCAATCTCAGCCTCAATTTCACGCGGATCGACAGGCGGGGCGACCGGAGGCATATCAGCCGGGTCAGTTACTTCCACCGGTAGCGAAATGGCTGTGCTTTGAAGATACGTGAGCAGCTTCGCAAACTCAGCAGGGCGCTCTTCGGTTCTCGATTGAGTCATCCTAGCTACTGACCTTGGGCCACCGTTTTCGTTCCACGCTGCAAACCCCATACGTAGACCGCGGTGTAAACACTGCCAATAACGAACCCTGGAAGGATGGTCATGAGTATTTCAGGCGTGCCAACGAGCATGTGAATTCCATACGCCGAAACAAAAAGGATAAAGGAAACGACCACCGTCGTAACCACGGTGCCCATCGGCATGCTAGCAAGCTTGGCAAACAGCCCTTCGGTCACCCAGGTCATCAAGAAGGTCAAAACGAAGCTGTAGGTGCCTTGCACCAAGCCGGATCGGATCGCGATGGCCATGCCATGGTCAAAATTCGCATACGCAGCCCAGCCACCGTAGCCCACAAGCCCGGCAAAACCCGCGATGACGCTACGTAGCAGAGGTGAGTTCGGAAGTCGCACTGTCATGTGCCTCAGATCCCAGTAACTGCAGAAGCCCGCCGCGTACCAGTGACTCGCAGCGCAGGGCACACTCTTTGCGGTTCCCTGGGTTCATCGTGATGGGTTCGTGAAACAGTACTTTGACCGTACACCGCCCCAGACCCATCCCGGCAAAGAAGTGCGAAACAAAAGGACGATTCGGGGTCGTCGGATGCTCCTTTGGATTCGGAAGATACCAGACATACCGCTCGCGTTCGTCTCGCGTCATTGGCTCTCCTTCATAGTCAACATACGCAACCGTGACAGGTTGAATCGTGACGTCGTTAGCCGCAGCGAATAGGCTGCTACGAAACGGTGCAACAGTTGTCCCGGCAGTGCTCGTGCCCTCCGGGAACATGATCAGGCTACCCTCTTGCTGCAGGTGGTTCCGCAAGACCTCTATTTGCTCAGCCGCGCGGTGAACGTTGCGCTCGAGAAAAAGCGTGTTCTGTAGCTTGGCTAGCTTGCCAAAAACAGGCCAAGAAGCCACTTCCGATTTTGCAACAAAGGATCCCCTAAGGACGCTACCAAGGACGAATACATCTAAATAGGAAACGTGGTTGGAGACATAAAGCGCGGGTCGATCCGTCGTCGGCGCGCCCACGCATTCACAT
>JAPUIA010000282.1 GCA_027297435.1 Gammaproteobacteria bacterium
CGGCGAAGGCGCCGTACTGACCATGTTTCGCATGGGCGAATTGATGGCGTACAACGACGCCGAGAAGGCCATGTATCGGCTGTGTGCCCAGGACGAAGCGCGTCACGTGGCGTTCGGCGTCATGCACATGCGGTACATGTCCGAAGCAGCGCCTGAGCGGCATGAAGAGATCGAATGTTACTTCGACGAGGCGGAACGGCAGATCTTGGCGGGCTCGCAAAATCCAGCCGGTACCCAGACCGCGAGTTCCGAAGCGCTGTGTATTCTGTTGGGCGGTGGTAAGGACAACTACGACGAGGGGTACAAGAAATTGATCGCGATCCGCAAACGTCAGCTGCAGGAGTACACGAAACGTGTGCGGTCCGCGGGCTTTGGCGAGCGTTTCGACAACGGCAGGTCGCGGGTCAAAGAAATGATCGCGGCGAGTGCCGCTTGAGCCAGGTCCGAGGTAGGCGTCTTCCAGGCTTCTTCCCACTCCTCTCGACAGTCTTTTCCATGCGGGGTAGACGTGGCTAAGGCAAAGGCCAGTCAGGCCGCCGCCGACATCGCTGCGGGACAAGCAGGCGCGATCGACGGTATCCCGCAACCCAAGTACGAGTGGTCGGGACAGACCAATCAGTGGGGCACGCGGGTTCTCCCCAACAAGCATGGGTTGAGGCTCGGTGATTTGAACGTCGGAATTTACGGCGAGATTCCCGAGCATTGGCATGACCAGACCCGCAATCCACGTGGCGCGATCCCGCGCAAGGGCGTTCCCCGCCTGAACTACTCCATTCGCGACAAGGCGGATCTTTGGGCGGAGTCGGCCGCCGATCTCTACGAGGAGGCGATTCAACGGCGTTGGATACCGGCGACGGACGTGCCCTGGGATTCGGTCAAGCCGTTACCCGAGGTATTGGAACGAGCTATCTGTCAGGTGTGCACCGAACTGTGTCAGTACGCCAACTGCGATATCGAAGCCATCTCCTCGTGGCAACATCAGATGGCCTACGGGTATCACGAGGTCAAACAGTTCTTGGCGACGGCCAGCTTCGATGCGGCTAGGCACTACGAGGTGTACCGTAAACGTGCGCTCGTCAACGGCGGTGGCCTAGGGCTCGAAGGGCCCGGTGAGGTCAATCGTATGATCCTGGAAAGTCGCGGCGGTTGGACCGAGGCCGTTACCTATCTGTTTTTGATGCGCGGAACCTTTACCTTGACCATGCTGCGTTATCTCGAGCGCTATGCGGCCAACGACGCCGAACGGTTCATCCACCGGCGCGTGCTGCAAGACAAGGCGCGACACCAAACCTACGCGCTTGATCATTTGCAGTATTCGATCGCCCATGAGGAGAGCATGGCGCTGATCATGCAACAGTTGTTGTTCATCGGAGATCGCGTCTGGAGGCGAGAGCACAAAGACAACGTGTTGCGCGAAGCGCTGGCGATCGTGTTTGCGGGTGGTCTGGACGACGCGGCGACGCAAGGCATGGCGGTCTACCGAAGCATGATGACGGATTTCATGACGACCTACATCGCAACCTGCGAGTGGTTGGGCGTGAAACGCGACCTGGAGATGATGCCGCGCTCGTTGACCCAGTATCTGAAAACATAAGTCGATGCCGTCGTTTCCTTCCGAAGCCTGGTTCGAGGATGTACGCACCGTGTTCAATGGTGATGAGACCTATCATGGCGCGGGCGGCGGCCGGTGCAGCTGTCGCAGCGCGATGAAGGTCGGGCAGCGTATCTTTCTGGTCGTGTTTGAGGGTCTGGAGTGTGTGGAAACCAAAGAGGTCGATAGCGATGCGCTCGACTCGTGTGATTTCTATTTGGAGATGTCGCAAGAGGAATGGGTGGAAATGGTGCAGGACATCGTCGACAACGACGGCGCAAGTCTGCACTACACACTCAACACGTTGGACCTCGCTCGTGAGGAAGGTCTAGCCCGTTCGACGCACAATGATCAGTATCGGGTCGATCTTTTCTACCGGTACAACCAGACCTTCCAGTTCTTTTTCGACGCATCAGCAAGGGTCGCGACGACGTACTAGGAGCGACGAAGGAGAGAATAAATGGCGAAAGCACAACCCAACCTTGGCTGGCTCGAAGAAGCTTGCACGTCGCTCAACGAAGACAGCGCTTATCGCGCGCTAGGCTCGACGGACGTCAAGGTAGCGTTCATCATTGGTGATGTAAGAAAGCTCGTTGTCTTCGAGGCGTTCGAGATCGGTGGCGTGCAGGACTTAAGCGATGCTCGAGATGCGGATCTCATCGTTCGCATGTCGGTCAGAGACTGGAACGCATACCTCAGGAAACGCAAGAAAGGCACCGGCCCTTCGCTGCTGAGCCTCGATATAGACCACCGCGTGGTGGAAGCCGCCAATCCCCTGAAGAAGGTGATGTTCGAACGTTACAACACCTCACTTCAGGCCTTCATCGATAGGGGCGCTGCGCTGGCCGGGTAAGAAGTCCGTTGTATGCCTATTTATGAATACCGGTGTCAGGATTGCTCGGAAATCTCCTCGGTCATGCAACCGGCGAGTGACCACAAGCAGCAGATCGACTGCGAAAGTTGCGGCGGCCGAGCTCACGCGATAATTTCTCGCACTTCCATGCGACTGTCGCTCAGCAGTAAGGTCGAAAAACTCGATCCGAAGTACGATAAGCTGGTTGACCGGGCGATTGCGAATACGCCGAAGGCCGACCCCGATTTCTATCTCAAACGTATGAAAACTCCGAAAGACCCCGACCGCTAGTAGGGCGCGTCGCCCGCAACCGTGATGCGGTGCATGACCCGGCGGTGGCCGTCATAACCACCGCGAGCGCAGTGCTGTACGCAACGGTTGTCCCACATGGTCAGCATGTCTTTTGCCCATCGATGTTTGTAGATGAAACCCTCGTCCACGGCGTGCTTGAACAGCCGCGCGAGCAGCGTCTTTGACTGTTTTGCGTCCAGCCCTTTTATGCCGACGGTGTACACCTGGTTGACCCAAACGGTTTTTCGACCGGTCTCCGGGTGGGTACGTACGACGGGATGTTCTCGAGTCGCTAGCGCGGCGTCGCTCGGCAGGATGGTCATGCTGCGCTCGTTGCCGCCGCTCGCGAGAAATCCTTGGTGACTGTACGGTTTCGCCGCGCTGTGAATGGCGACAAGCGCTTCGAGTTCCGATTGGCTGTCGCGGTCGAGCGCCTCATAGGCTGCGTAGCCGTCCGCGTACCACGTATCCCCTCCGATGGGTGGCACGACTTTGGCGTGCAGAATCGTGGCGGAAGGCGGAGCGTCTTGGAACGACCAGTCCGAGTGCCACGCGGCGCCGAACGGGGAGACTCTTTCGGTCGGTTCACGCCGCACTTCGAGGATGTGTGCATGGTCGGCAATGGACTTGACGTAGGGGTCGACGCCAAAGTCGCCGAACGTGCGCGCGAAACGCTCCAGGTGAGCGTGGCTGATTTGCTGGTCGGGGAAGCTCAACACTTGATGGTCTAGCCAGATGTCGCGTAGGCACCTCGTCGTTCGGGCGTTCAGTGGTTTGGCAAGATCGACGCCGGTCACGGCGGCGCCGAAACCCCCCGGTTGCGCGTGCACCCGCATCACATATCCAAGTAGGCTTGTGTCGCGAACAGTAGAGCGACTGCGGCAACCGCGCCAACGACCAGGATTATGAGAAACGTCGAGTTACTATCGTCGTCCTCGCCCTGGGTTTGACGGCGTCTTTTGGTCACAATGTAGACAACGCCCAAGAAGATAAGGGCGGGAATCAAGAACTGAATTAGATAGCGCATACCGTATTAGTTGTTGACCGTTCTTGGGGAGCATACCTAGTCGCGCGCCCGTCTAGCAACCGGTAGGTTTGTCAAAGGAAGCCATAGGTTGCATTGGGGATTGGGTTGAGTATCGATTGGCTCGTTGAGCATTGGCTGGCGGCGGTCTTGTTCGTGATCTATACCGCGGTGTTGTTTCAGAACGCCAACCAGGGCCGCAAGCGTTCCACGGGCGTGTCGGATTACTATGTCGGCGGACGCGACGTTGGCGGTGTCGCCGTCGGCATGTCGTTCTTCGCGACTTACGCCAGCACCAACAGCTATATCGGTAATGCCGGAAAGGGGTATGAGTACGGTATCGCTTGGATGTTGTGCGCGATCGCGTTGGTCTTCTTTACGTGGTTGTCTTGGACAACGGTAGCGCCGCGCATGCGACGTTTTGCCGCACACTGGGATGCGCTCACCTTGCCCGATTTCTTGGACGCCCGTTTCACAGCGCCCACGCACCTTTTAAAGTTCGTAACGGGGTTGATCGTCGTGTTTGCAAGCCTCTTGTACCTCATCGCGATCTTCAAGGGGGCAGGTAACTTGTTCCAATACTTTCTGTCGATACCCTATTGGGCCGCGGTCGGAGTCACGTTGATCATCGTAATGCTCTACACGTCGATTGGCGGGTTCATTTCCGTGGTACGCACAGACGTAGTGCAGGGCTCGTTGATGCTCGTTGGATCGGTCACGATGTTCTATTTCATCACGTCTGCCGCCGGTGGCGTGAGCGTGCTGCCCGAGCTTGCCGAGCGAGAAGATACGGCGGTGCTCTTCGATCTGAATGGCGCGATTCCGTTGGTAGTCTTGTTAGGCATCGCGCTCAGCGGATCTCTGAAGCTGCTTGTCGATCCTCGTCAGG
Organism: Gammaproteobacteria bacterium; assembly: GCA_027297435.1. GTDB lineage: Bacteria > Pseudomonadota > Gammaproteobacteria > Pseudomonadales > Azotimanducaceae > Azophilus. The sequence continues at coordinate 4,649 of JAPUIA010000282.1, forward strand.
TCTCTAGGTTCTATGCCCTGCGGGACGAACGCAGCGTGAAGGTTGGTCTTTGGGTGTCCGTCGCAGGCATAGCGGTCGTGCAGTTTTGTTTGTACCCCATCGGACTCTATGCCCGCTTCCTCGTCGACGGCGTCACGGACACCGATCTCATCGTTCCCATGTTGGTCAACGACCCCAGCGTGTTTCCCCTGTGGGTGTCTGACTTCCTCATCGTCGCCATCATTGCCGCTGCAATGTCGTCGATGGATAGCGTGCTGCTGGTTTCGGCGTCGGTGCTGTATAAGGATGTGGTGGAGGTCTTCCGCCCGAGCGAGAACCCAATCAAATGGACGCGCTTCGGTATCATCGGCCTTGCGGTGGTCGCGGCCGTGCTAGCGCTCAACCCTCCCGGCGGTATTATCGAGATCACCATCTTCTCTGGCAGTTTGTATGCGGTGTGTTTCTTTCCAGCCATCGTGTTCGGGCTGCATTGGCATCGGGGTTCGGCGAACGCGGTGTTGGCTTCGATCGGCGTGGGTGTGCCGGTACTCATCGGATGGATGTTGCTGGGATTCGGGGCGCAGGTGCACGAAGTGTTTCCGGCGCTGCTCGTCTCATGTGTGACCTATGCGATCGTAGCGAGGTTCGGTGATCCGGCTATTCGACAATGGCCTGATGCACCAGAACCTGGAAATCCTGCCTAATGTTCAGGTGGGTATAGGGCCGCACCTGGGTCATCAGAACCGCCGCAATCTGCTCTTCTGGGTCGATCCATGAGATCGTGCAGTAGGCACCGCCCCAGTAGGCCGAGCCTTCAGACAACGGCGTTGCGGCCGCGCCGCGGTCCACCACGATGCCGTAACCCAAACCGAAGCCCATGCCCGGGCCGGGCAACCACAGGGGCAGATCACCCGTATGATTCTCGGTCATCAACGCGACCGTCGCGGGCGCGAGCAAGCGAACCCTTCCAGGACGCCGCCGTTCAGCACCATCTGCTGAAAGCGCAGGTAGTCGTGTGCTGTGGAAACCATGCCACCGGCACCGCGATAGAGGATCTTGGGTCCGCTGATCCAACGGCTGTCGTTGGAACCGGGATCCTGTAACACGATCTCGTTGTCCTCACCCGGAGCGTACTGAGCAGCCAGGCGGCCGCCCTTGTCATCATCCATGAAGAAGTGGCTATCCGGCATGCCTAACGGTTCGAAGAGTCGTTGCTTCAAAAACGCATCCAATGACATGCCGGAGATGACCTCGACCAACCGGCCTACGACGTCAGTTGCGGCGGAGTATTCCCACGCGGTGCCCGGTTGGTAGTTCAGAGGCAGTGACGCTAAGCGCTTGATGTAGCTTGCCAGATCCAACCCGGCTCTCTGACTCATGAACGAACGGTAGTGCTCGGCGTTGCCGATGTAGTTGTTGGCGAGTCCCGCGGTATGCGTGAGCATGTCGCGCACCTGAATCGGGCGGTCGACGGCGACCAACTCGCCTGTCGCGCCGCTGGCGTCACGCGTGGTCGAAACCATGGGTTCGGCAAACTCGGGCAGGAACTTGGCCACTGGGTCACGCAATTGAAAACCGCCTTCTTCCCACAACATCATGAGCGCGACAGAGGTGATGGGCTTGGTCATCGAAGCAATTCGGAAGATGGCGTCTTCTCGCATGGGCTTACCGGCGGCTACGTCCATCTGTCCGTGGGTTTGCCAGTGCACCAGCTGACCGTTGCGAGCCACCGCGGTAACCGCTCCGGCGATCAACTGCCGGTCGATGTACGATTGGATGACCGGTGCGATCCGGGCGAGCCGTTCACTCGACATACCGACCGTTTCCGGTGCCGCAGTTGGCAGCGCTGCCCCGAATGCCGAGGCGGCGAGCGTCAGACCGGTGAGCAACAACGTTGTTCGCATAGCTTTGTGCATATCAATGCTTGGCCGCTTCGACTTCGCGGATGCTGTCCCGCTCCGCCAGCTGACCCATGAGCGTCTGGATTGCCGGGTAGTCGGCCAGGATGTCCTCGCCGAACAACTTCTGTGAAATCTGATTGGGTAAGCCAAACCCGTAAAACGCGTAAAGATCCGCCAGCGTAAAATCGGGCCCGGCGATGAATGGGTCACACGCCACTAGGCGGTTTACCGCCCGCATCCCTTTCGCGAGGCCTTTCTGGGTCGACTTCTGCAACTCTTCGCTTGCGGTAGCGCCAAAAAATGCGGCGGGTAGACAACGCCGGGCAACCAATTCGACGTCGAGCTCGATATGCCGGATCAGCTCGATCGTTTTGGCCCGCGCGAAAGGGTCTGCAGGAAGCAGTGCCGGGTCCGGTTGGATGGTTTCAAGATAGGTTGCGATGGCGAGCGACTCGGACAGAAACCCACCGTCGACTTCAATACAAGGCACCTTGCCCATCGGGCTTTTGGTGAGGTAGTCGCCTTCTTGCGAAGGTGGCGCCTGGACCTCTTCGAATGCCATGCCTTTCTCCAGCAATGCCGCTTTGGTGAGGCTGTAGTAATTGCTGCCGAGTATTCCGTGTAGCTTGATCATGAGGTTCCCCTCCTGGGACGGCGCGGTTTGAAATCAAAATAAGTCTTATCGATGGTGTCGTGCAACTGGGCTATCTCGTGCTGACAGCGGTCGATGAATTCGTGCAGCGTGGTGCCGTGCAGTTCGCTTACGTCCTCGGACGCTATGTTGCGCCGCATGCGATTGACGCTCCGCAGCGGTTTCTCGTGCCTTGGCAGTGATTTGAGAGAGTTGCGCATCTGGTTCAGGCACCGCACGTAAGAACGCGGAAGGTCTTGGTGCTTGAATAGAAAGCCCAACACTGCCGCATCGCTCATCGGTTCCTGGTGCGTGACGTTGTAACTTTGCATTGCACTCAAACTGCGCAAGATGCTCCGCCACTGGATATCCTGGAAGGGTTCCAGTTCCGCTTGTTCGGCAAACAAGTCGCTCGAACGTACGTCGACGATGCGCGTCAACATGTCGGCCCGCTCGATGAAATTTCCGATACGCAGAAAGTTCCAGTTTGCGTCGTGCAGCATGTTGCCCGAAAGGAAGCCGTCTATCTGGCGAATCCTCTCCATCACGCGAGACAGACCTTCGATACGCCGCGTTCTGGACAGCGGCTCAGATAGGGTCTGCTTGGCGTAAAGCTGCAACTCGTTCACATACTCGAAAACCTCTCGCGACAGGATGCCTCTCAGTGTCCGGGCGTTTTCTTTTGCCGAGCTCAATGAATTGAACAACGATCCTGGGTTGCGTAGATCGCTCAACAAGAAATGTACGACGTGAGTCTCGCTCGGGTCCTCGTAGATGTCCGCAAAGAGGTCGTCGGCGCCCGTGATGTCGACCAGCGGTTGCCAGCCCAGCGGCAATCGTACGGGCAGATCGATGAGCAAATTTGCGTTGACGCTGACGATGCGTGCGGTGTTCTCCGCACGTTCGAGATAGCGGCCCAGCCAGTAGCTGCGCTTGGCCGTGCTGGAGAGCGTTCGGCTCAACCTGGTTCAACCACCCAGGTGTCCTTGCTGCCGCCGCCTTGTGAGGAATTGACGACCGTAGAACCTTTGCGCATGGCAACTCTGGTTAGCCCGCCGGTGGTGACATAGGTGTCTCTGCCGGACAAGATGAACGGTCTGAGATCCAGATGCCTTGGCTCGACATTGTCGTCGATCAGGGTCGGGGCCGTCGAAAGGATCAGCATCGGTTGTGCCATGTAATTGCGCGGGTTGGCGCGAATCTGACGGGCAAACTTGTCGCGCTCTTGCTTGGAAGCATGCGGGCCGATGAGCATGCCGTAGCCGCCGGATTCGTTAGCCGGCTTCACCACCATCTTGTCGAGGTTATCCAGGACGTAGTCGCGTTGTGATTTCTCGACACAGCGGTAGGACGGTACGTTGGGTAGCAGAGGCTCTTCGCCTGTGTAGTAGCGAATGATATCCGGGACGTAGGTGTAGATGACCTTGTCGTCAGCGACCCCGCATCCCGGTGCGTTGGCCAGCGCTACATGGCCCGCTCGCCATGCCCGCATGAGGCCGGGCACACCAAGCATCGAATCGGGATTGAACACCTCGGAATCGAGGAAGAGATCGTCGATGCGCCGATAGATGACATCCACTCGTACCAACCCTTCGATCGTGCGCATGTATACGAAATCGTCGCGCCCGACGATCAAGTCCGTGCCTTGGACCAGTTCTGCGGCCATGGCCTGTGCCAGGTACGCGTGTTCGAAATACGCAGCGTTGTATATGCCGGGTGTCAGCACGACGATTTGTGGCGTTTTGAGTTTGCGCGGACTCAAGCTGCGCAACATCGCGGCCAACTGATCCGCATAGTCGTCGACGGGAAAGATCACGGTGTTTTCGAACAACTCCGGAAACGTGCGCTTCATGACCTCCCGATTTTCCAGCATGTAGGACACGCCGCTCGGTACTCTGAGGTTGTCTTCGAGGACGTATACGCGGCCGTCGATGTCACGCACCAAATCGGACCCGCACACGTGCGCCCAGACGTTGTGGGGCGGATTTACACCGACGCACTGAGGGCGAAATTCCTTCGAACTCTCGATGTAGGCTCGCGGTACGACCTCGTCATTCAGGGCGTTTTGGTCGTGATACACATCGTCAATGAACCGATTCAAGGCGTTGACGCGCTGTTTTAGACCGGCGGAGATTTTGTCCCATTCTTGCTTGCGTAAAAGCCTTGGAACGATATCGAATGGCCACTCGCGATCGATCGAACCACTTTCCTCGCCGGTATAGACGGTGAACGTGATGCCCATCGAACGAATCGCGAGTTCGGCGGCTGCCTTGCGCTCCTTGAGTTCTTGATCGGAGAGCCTTGCGAGCATCTGGCATAGATTGCGTGCGCCGGGCCGCGCTCGACCCTTGGCGGTGATGAGTTCATCCCACGCGTTGCTTGCGTCGTAGTTGTTCCAGTCGATGCTCATGGTCCCCCGCTGCATCGCATAATTGCCGCGCTGCGGGAACTTTTCAACTGTTGCGAGTGTGCTGTCCCGGAAATAGCTTTATGAAGATGCGCGGGGATTTTTGTTGCCGGCAAGGGCGCGCCCTCATAAGCGGGCGCGACTGCCAGCAACCCTATGGGTTGTCGACGACGGGTGTCTTTCAGACACCTTACGAGTTTACCTTGCAAACTCGGACGACAACCCGAAGGGTTGGCGCCCACACTGCGAGGAGGAGTAACGCAGGCAGGGGCAAAAATAACCGGCAGATTTGTGAAGTTATTTCCCGGACAGCACACTAAGATGCAGGGTTTTCCAAAGTGGGCAAGGATATGCTGGACGGAAGTATCCATCCGGACTATGCCGATGTGGCGTCGTCGCTGATACGGCAGATACCCAAAGATGACCGGTCGGGCGCAGCGGTATGCGTTTATCACGACGGTAAGTCCGTGGTCGACATCTGGGGAGGCAACAAGGATGCGGACGGCAACCCTTGGCAGCAGGACACGACGGCGCCGTCGTTTTCAACGACGAAAGGCGTCGTCTCCACGTTGGTCCACATCTTGGTCGATCAGGGTAAGGCTGGTTACGACGACCCGATCGCCAAGCACTGGCCAGAGTTCGGCGCGCGCGGTAAGGAGGCGATCACCATAAAGCAGGCCTTGTGCCACGAGGCGGGGCTCTATCGCCTCGCCGAGATGGTCCACCGCCGTGAAGAGCTGCTGGATTGGGAGCACATGAAGCGTGTCATTGCGGACGCAGAACCCGCGCATCGTCCAGGCGGGCGCCACGGCTACCACGCTTTGACGTACGGATGGCTGATGGGTGGTTTGATAGAAGCCATTACAGGCAAGTCGTTCCAGGCCGTGTTGCAGGAGGAACTTATCGACCCGTTGCAACTCGACGGGATGTACATCGGCATGCCGCACAACGAGTTGTATCGGCGTGCCAAGCTGACCAATGGGCGCTTCGAACCGCCCGAAGTCAAACAAGGCTGGCGGGAGTCGCTGGCGGATTGGACGGAAATGGCACTCGAGAAGGTCGGTGTCGAGCTTGCGGAATTTCGTGCAGCGATGCTGCCCTTCGCGGAAGGCTTCGATTGGAACGACGAAGACGTAGTGCAGGCGTGTATCCCGGCGGCCAACGGCCAATTTACCGCCCGATCGCTGGCCCGCATGTACGCCATGATCGCCGGCGGCGGAGAGCTCGATGGTGTGCGGGTGTTGTCCGAAGAACGCGTGCGTGCGATGAGCGAGGTGCAGAGTAGGTCGCGGGACAAGGTATTGTTCGTTCCGATGCATTGGCGCATGGGCTATCACCGGGTGTTTACGCTGGGGGTGTCCGCACCCAACGGTTTCGGGCACTACGGGTACGGCGGTAGCGGTGCGTTTTGTGATCCCAGCCGCAATCTGGCCGTGGCCATGGTGCTCAATTCCGGGTCCGGAAGCCCCACCGGCGATAGCCGGATGGTGCGGGTCGCACGGGCCTCGATCAAAGCCGTCGACCGGTTGCACTGAGACAAACCGATGATGGGTGCGGCTCGGCGCATCGCCGAATTCCTGGCAGAGCGCGACCAGGTCATGGTCATAACCGGCGCGGGTTGTAGTACCGGTTCCGGTATCGATGACTACCGTGATCGGGAAGGACGGTGGAAGCGCGTCCAGCCCATTCAGCACCAAGATTTCATGGCGAGCATCGACGCACGCAGACGCTATTGGGCCCGCAGCATGTTGGGTTGGCCGGTGATCGCCGCTGCCAAGCCCAACGCCGCGCATCGCGCGCTGGCCGACCTCGAACGGTTGGGCCGGGTTCAGCGGCTGGTCACGCAAAACGTCGACGGGCTGCATCAACAGGCGGGTAGCAAGGTCGTCATCGATCTGCATGGGCGGTTAGACCGAGTTCGGTGTATGTCGTGTGCACGCTTGAGTTCGCGACGGCTGCTGCAGACGCGGCTCATCGCTTTGAATCCGTCGATAGCAGAGCGACAATTTCGGTCCGCACCGGACGGGGACGCTGACGTAGAACTGCCCGAGCTGCACGCGATTCACGTGCCCGACTGCGAACGCTGTGGCGGGGTTTTGAAACCGGACGTGGTTTTTTACGGCGATAGCGTACCCAAGTCGGTCGTGGCCGAGGCTTACTCGGCGACAGAGGCAGCGGACGCATTGCTGATCGTTGGCTCGTCGCTCATGGTGTTCTCGAGCTTTCGGTTTTGCCGCAGGGCCCATGACCTGCGACGGCCGATGGCGGCGGTAAATCTGGGCAAGACGCGCGCCGATGAGTGGTTTACAGCGAAAGTCGAGGCAGACTGTACCGAAGTGCTGCCAGCGGTCGTTCGTCACCTCGAGGATTCGTGTCAGCGACAAACGGTAAAATGAACCTCGAACGCCGCAGTCGGTCCAACCGGTAGGACACAGGCAAGTGGGTTGGCAAGAGGGCGCCATCCGGCGCATGATCGAGGCATGAGGCGATATCGACTTCAGTTGTTGGTCGCGATACTGGCACTTGGCGCGATCCCGGTGGTCTCTGCCGCCAAGGACGAGGAACCGCTGGACGTCGAAACGATACTGCTCGAAAACCCTTCTCCTGAAGACTACGGTGAGATTAGTCCGTGCTTGTATTCAAGGAAATACGATCATGTTGAGATACTCGACGAACGGCACATGCTGTTTGAGGGTCGCAGGGGTGTATGGCTCAACCGCTTGCGCGGTCGTTGTTCGATACGCGGCGACGCCATATTGGTGATCGAGCGGCACTCCAGTAGCGTGTGCGGGGCTGATCGGGTGTCGGGGCGCGACCGCGGATTTCCCTCAATGATCCGCGCATCCTGCATTCTAGGCGACTTTCAAGAGATAGACCCGCAACAGGCACTCGCGTTGAAGGAGTCCGTCAAGCTCGCCAAACAAACGCGACGCAAGCGGGCCAAGGAACGTAAACGCGAGGCCAAACGGCAACAGGAGGCGTCGTGAAGGTTCTGCTGGCAACACTGCTCATGTGTTGTAGCGCGTCACTTGTCGCGGAGGAGGCACCGCTTGACGTCGAAACCATCTTGCGCGAAGCGCCATCTCCCGATGATTATGGTGGCGACGTGCGCTGCCTGTCGCTGGGTCGCATTCGCGAGGTCAAGGCGCTCGACGATCGGCACGTCACGTTCAAAGTCGGCAGAGATACCTACTACCTCGTCCAACTGGCACACCGCTGTCCGGGTTTACGCAAGAATTCGACGGTCGCCTACGAGACGACCCACAGCATGTCCATCTGTCGGCTCGACAGTATTCGCGGAACGTTCAACTTCGGTTCCGTCAGGTTGGGTCCCCGATGTAGCATTCCGCGCTTCCAAAAGGTCACCCGCGAACAACTGGCGCTTCTCAAAGAAGCGTTGAAAAAAGGCTAGCCACCCAATACGAGCTCGGCGAAAAGTCTCAGCTCAGCCGATGAGCGCGCCGAGACGTTGAGTGAGGTGATGGGCGTTTCGCGCCATGCCTGTAGGCGTTCGGTGATGCGATCTTTAGGGCCGACGAGAGATATCTCGTCGGCCAGCTGATCGGGAACGGCTCGCACGGCGTCCTCTTTCTGTCCGGCGAGGTAGAGATCCTGTATTTGGTTGGCCTCTGCCTCGAACCCCATACGACTGACCAGTTCTTTGTGGAAGTTGCGTTGCTTGGCACCCATGCCGCCGACGTATAGCGCGAGCATCTGCTTGACCGGCAAAAGTCCCGCCTCGATGTCGTCGGTGATGTTCAACACAATGCCTTGAGTGATTTCGAAGTCTGGTTTGGCGTTTGATAAGGAAGCGGCATAGACGTCTTGGCGAAACGGTGAGTAGTACAACGGTAACCAGCCGTCCGCGATCTCTGCGGCGAGTGCAACGTTTTTCGGGCCCTCGGCGCCGAGGAAGAGCGGAATGTCGGCGCGTAGCGGATGCACGATGGACTTCAACGACTTGCCTAGACCCCAGGCGCCTTCTCCTGCATAGGGCAGCGGGTAGTGTGGGCCTGCGTTGGTTACCGGCTCTTCGCGGGCGAGAACTTGCCGGATGATCGCAATGTACTCCCGCGTGCGAGCCAAGGGTTTAGCGAAAGGTGCGCCGTACCAGCCCTCGACCACCTGGGGACCGGAGACACCAAGCCCGATAATCACGCGGCCTTTGGATAGGTGATCGAGGGTCATCGCTGCCATGGCGGTTGCTGTGGGGGTGCGCGCCGAAAGTTGCATGACGCCGGTGCCGAGTCTGATCTTCTCGGTGTGCGCGCCGATCCAGGCCAGCGGAGTGAGCGCGTCTGAACCGTAGGCTTCTGCCGTCCACACAGAGTCGTAGCCGAGCCGTTCGGCGTGTTGTGCGAGTGCAACGAAATCAGTCGGTGGCTTCGAACCCCAGTAGCCAAGCTGCAACCCAAGTTTCAGATCTTGCATGAACGTCTTCCCTCCTTCCAAATCAAACAGGCAGACCACCCTAAATGAAGCGGAGAGCGCGTGCAAAATCCGCACGTGCAAAATTCACGCGCGCGAAATTCGCCAGCATCGCGAGGTTGTGGGTGTTATAACCGCTGCCATGTTGCCCTGGTCGGACTTTGCGGAACTCACCCCGGACATTGCCGCAGCCGGCCTGCGCTTGTTCGAAGAACGCGAGCTGGCATTCCTGGCGTCCACGGGACGCGATGGTCGACCGCGATTGCATCCTTTCATACTCAAGATCGTTTCCGGACGGTTGGTGGCTTTCGTTCTGGACCGATCTCCAAAACGTCGTGATTTGGACGAACGCGGGTTGTATGCCATTCACACGCTGCCCGGCAAAGAGGACGAGTCATTCTTCGTGTCGGGCAGAGCTGTGTCGCGTAACGACGAGACACCCTTCAGGGAAGCTGTGGCGGTGGCGATGGATTTCGACACCGGGGTCGATGCGCATCACATCCTGTATGAGTTTCTGATCGACCGTGTGCTTTGGACGACCTGGTCGAACTTTGGCACAGCGGAGCTACAGCCTCACTACCGCAAGTGGTCGGTGTGAAGCGGACCGACTTGAAACTTATTTGAGGGAGGGATTCCAGGCGACTTCCCAGTAGTAACCGTCTGGGTCCGCGAAGTACCCCGAATAGCCGCCCCAAAATACTTTTTGCCCAGGTTTGACCAGCGTGGCACCGGCGGCAACGGCTTCGGCGAGTGTGGCGTCCACGTCTTCGGGGGATGCAACGTTGTGCGCGAGTGTAATACCTTGAAAGCCCTTTCCGTCGGAGTCGATGCCGATGTCTTCGGCTAACTTGTCCCGTGGATAGAGCGACAACAGTGTGCCGGCGGTTGCAAAAAAGGCGATGCCTTCCGGGCCAGCCTGCTTGGGCAGGCCCAATCCCGTCTCGTAGAAATCGATGGACCTATCGAGGTCCGCAACACCAAGGGTGATGAAGGTGATGTGGGGCTGCATATCAAGGCGTCCGTTCGGGTGATTCGGTAGTGTCGCATAGGGCTGCTGACAACGCCGTGTCAGCAAGGCCGGCGTTTAGGCCTTAAGCCTCTCTCCTTGAAAGGCTCGCGATAGGTAGTGAGAGGTGCCCTTTAGACCACGTCTGCCAAGGCGTTTAAGCTTCCGACAAGGTCGGCTTCTGCGGTCAGCACGTCGGCCAACGGGTCGTGGCCGAGGCGTTTCATGCGGATTTCAGCGTTCTTGATGTGAAAACGGTCGTTGCTCAATCTGCCGTTGAGCTCGGACCATCGCAGCGGCATAGAAACGGACGCTGCGGGTTCGGCGCGGGCGCTGAATGGGGCGACGAGCAGACGTCCGTGGCCGTTCTGCAAGTAATCGATATACACCTTGCCTTCACGGTTCTTGACGCTGCGGGCGATCGTAGCGATGTCGGGGTAGCGCTTGACGATCACGCGTGCGAGTAGTTCACCGAAGGTCTTCGCTTGACCGTGCGTGAGTTGATTGGCGAGCGGGATGAGCACGTGCAATCCACTCGCGCCGCTGGTTTTCGGGAAGGCGGCGATGGCCAGCTCGTCGGCGAGCTCACCGATCGCGCTGCAGAGTTTGACGACGTCACGAAACGGGGCGCCCTTGGGATCGAGATCGAGCACGCACCAGTCGGGATGCTCCAGGTTGTTGATCCTCGAGTGCCATGCGTGAATCGGTATCGTGCCCATGTTGGCGAGGTATTTTAACGACGCAGTGTCTTGCACGATGAAGTAGTGAACCTCGCGTTCCGCCCCCTCGCTCCAAAGCACTTCGCGCTGTATCCAATCCGGAACGAAATCCGGGGCGTCGCGTTGGTAGAAGGATTTGCCGTGGATGCCGTCGGGAAAACGGGTGAGCACCAACGGCCTGTCTTTGAGGTAGGGCAACATCCAGGGAGCGATGGACTCGTAGTAGTCGACGAGATCGCCTTTCGTCAGAGCTTTTTCGGGAAAGAATATCTTGTCCCGATGGGTGACCTGTACTTCGGGATTCGGTGCCGGTGCCAACGTGCGGGTTTGCGGGCTTTCGAACCGGCCGATGCATTCGGCTGGGGTTTTGTCGTCCCGTAGTCTGACGAATGCGGGTTGGCGTAGCTGACCGTCGCGGGTGTATTCCTTGTAGCGAACCTCACAGACGAGCTGTGGGGTGACCCAATGTACGCGCGTCTGTTTTTCGTCCAATACCGCGCCTTGACGCAGTTCGAGCAATTTTGGCTCGAGTTCGCGCCGGGTCTGACTGCCTAAGCCCGAACCCACGCGCCCGATGAACGTGAGCTCGCCATCCCGGTACTCGCCAAGTGCAAGTGCCCCGATGTCGTCCGTGTTGTTGCGGTTAGGCAGCCAACCCACAATTACGAACTCGGCGGTTTTCTGGCTGCGCACCTTGACCCATGCGTCGGAACGTCCCGGGCGGTAGGTGGAGTTGCTACGTTTGGCGACGATGCCTTCGAGTCCCAGGGACAAGGCGGTCTGGTACGTGGCACGACCCTTGCCGGCGACGTGTTCGGAATAGCGCAATGGGCCGTAGCTTGGCAGGGCTTTTTTGAGATGGGTTTTGCGCTTGATGAGCGGGACGTTGCGTAGGTCCCAACCGTTTATCTGCAGCGCATCGAACGCATAGTAGATACAGGGTAGTTCGATGGCGGCGACGGCGACCTGCAGTTCATCGGATAGGCGTGCACGCTGCTGCAGTAGCGAAAAGCTCGGTACGCCGCGTTCGTCATGGACGACGATCTCGCCGTCGATGACGCACTGTGTGATAGGCAGGTGGTGGATGGCCTGCGCTATCTCCGGGAAGCTCGTGGTTAGATCTTGACCGTTGCGCGACCACAAGCGCACCGCTGCGTCTTGTTTTTCGGCAATGAGCCGGTAGCCGTCGTACTTCAGTTCGTAGATCCAGTCTTTGCGATCGCTCGCCTCACCGGATTTGGCGAGCATGGGTTGGTGCGGGACGGGGCGCTTAGTGTGGACGCTTTGTTCCAACTTCTTCAGGTTCAACGTCAAACGGTTGACTTTCGACTTCGGGTTCGGCATCTCTTTCAGGGTTAGCCCGGACAGCACTGAGTCGTCCGGAAACGTACCGTCTTCGTCTACCGACCATTTGTCGTGTTCCTTGATGAAGAGCCAATCTTTATCGGTGTCCGACTTCATGCGCACCAACGTCCAGCGACCGTGTAGCTTGTAACCGTTGAGCTCGAACAAGAGCTTGCCCTGCTTGAATCCCTCGCGGATGTTGTTGAGCGGTTTCCACGTGCCGCGGTCCCAGACGATGACGTAGCCAGCACCGTAGTTGCCGTCGGGAATGCGCCCCTCGAAATCGGCGTAATCGAGTGGATGATCTTCGACGAAGGCAGCGAACCGTTTGTCCCGCGGGTTACGCGATGGTCCTTTTGGCACGGCCCAGGATTTGAGAACCCCGTCTACCTCGAGGCGGAGATCCCAGTGCAGGTGCCGGGCTTGGTGTTGTTGCACAACGAACAGTTTACCGGTCTCGGGAATGCGTAAACGCCCGAAAGGTTCCGGCGTCTCAGGTGAACGCTTGTCACGGTACGGTTGTAGGTTTCTTGAGGGCATCTTTACGCTGCGCTATAGTCCGCTTCCCTCGCCCTGCCAAAGGAGAGCCGCATGGCTGCTCGTGCCATTGGATCAGGCACCATTTCATTTGGATTGGTCGCCATTCCGGTCAAGTTGTACTCCACCGTGGATACGACAAAAGCCATACGTTTCAACTACTTATCGACCGACGGCTCCCGCTTGAAGCAACAGTATATCCGCGCCTCCGATGGCCAGATAGTTGAGCGTGAGGATCGCGTTCAAGGTTATGAGTTTGCGAAAGGCCAGTACGTGACGTTCACGCCCGACGAAATCAAGGCCATGAATGTCGAGTCGACCAATACCATCGAGATCAGCGAATTCATTCCGCTCGCCGAAGTCGAACGGCTGTACATTGAAAAGGTCAACTATCTGGGTCCCGACAAGGGTGCGGCACGTTCCTACCACTTACTGAAAGAGGCGTTGGCGAAAACCCAACGTGCGGCGCTTGCAAGTTACGCGGCGCGCGGCAAGAGCTATTTGGTGCTGGTTCGACCGATGGGTGATGGGTTGGTCATGGAGCAGTTGAAGCACCAAGATGAGCTTAGACCGTTCGACGACGTGCCGCTGGATGTGTGCGACATCGATGATGCGGAGTTGGATCTGGCGCTGAAGATCATCGAGCAACGTGTTAATGAAGCGTTTGAACCGGAGAAGTACGAAGACGTCGTGCACTCGAAGGTCATGAAAATGATCGAGGCGAAAATCGACGGACAGGAAATTTCGACGCCCCCGGAAGAGGCTGCCGAAAGCAAGATCGTGGATCTCATGGAGGCGTTGAAGGCCTCGGTCGATGGGAAAGGTCGCAAACCCGCCAAGCGCGCGCCCAAAATCAAGGCTAAGGCCAGGCGCGCCAGCCGCTAACAACAGCCACCCAACTTCTGGGCCGGATAGGACTCGCATTGCCAGGCCGAAGACATTAAGGTATTCACTAGATTCCCCCAAAGCTATCGGAACGACTGACACCGGATGGGTGGTTACAGCACTCGCGAAGTTTCTGATCTCATCGGCTTGAAGCCAGACCAAGTTCGCCACTACGTTCGCCGCGACCTGCTCGACCCCGCGCGGGGCGTGAAAGGCGAGTATCGTTTCACGTTTCAAGACGTGGTGCTTTTACGTACCGCGAAGGGTCTGTTGGATGCCGAGGTCACCACGCGCAAGGCGTACAAGGTGCTGCTCAAGTTGAAGACCGAGCTCGGGCAAATCCCGTCGCTCGCCGCGGTGCGTATCTTTGCCGATGGCAACAACGTGGTGGTGCGTGAGGACAACCAAGTCTGGGATGTGGAAACCGGCCAGGGCCACCTAGACTTTACCGTGCAGGAGTTGGCGGACAACGTTGCGTCTCTCGCCAATCGTAATCTGATCGTCGCCAAGGAATCCGAAGAGCTCGACAGCGACGAATGGTACAACCTCGGCTTGGACTTGGAAGAAGTCGATTCAAATAAAGCGCCCGATGCGTATCGCCGTGCATTGGAGTTAGATCCGAAGAATGCCGATGCCCATGTCAATCTTGGGCGCTTGTACCAGCTGCGAGGTGATCTCAAACACGCCAAGCGGCACTACGAATTGGCTGCCATGGCCGTGCCGAGTCACCAACTTGCGCTCTACAACATGGGGACAGTATTCGACGAGCTCGATGAGGTGGAGCGAGCGGCTACGTTCTACCGCAAGGCCCCAGCGGTCCCGGATGCGCACTACAACCTCGCACGCATCTGCGAGCTTCAAGGCGACGAGGTCTCGGCGCTGAGGCACATGCGCGAGTATCGCCAGCTGGTGGACGCTGACGGCTAGACAAATCAGTCTCGCGTGTAGGAATAGGCGCGCGCCAGCAGCGTCTCGTTGTCGATATCACCACGTTGGCAGTTGCGAACGTGGTCCATCTCGAAAGTGAAGTACTGGACTTCATTGGATTTGTTGAGCCCAACGGTGACGAACTGATCGGCGTCCAGGAACGCAAACGTGCTGCCGTAGGCGCACACGGCCCCGACCACGGCTTCGGCAAGATTCATCGTGGCTTCTTGCTGGTCCTTGTAGCGTCTGCGTAGGTCGCGCAGGCGCTCGTGCTCCTCGTCGATTTCGACGTCGATCACGGCTTCCTGGGCGTACATCGCGTCTCTCTCGGCTTTGAGCTCCTCGATGCGTTGCTGAATGGCTGCCTGATCGTCCTCGTCTGTTGTACGCGCCAGTTGTAGCCGTTCGTTGTGGAGCGACCGGCTGGTTTTACGTCGCTCGCTGCGAATGTCCTGCTGCTCGGTGCGGAGCGCGCGCAGCTCTTCGAGCTCCTGGGGTTCGTATGGCGCGACCGCAAGCTTCAGCTCTGCGAGGATGTCTCGAATCATCTCGGGTATCTCCGCCAGTGACTGAATATCCGCGTCGATGTTGATGTCGTTGTTGAAGCGATTGATCGAGATCCAGCTCGCGGAGACGTCCATGGTGACGAGCACGCCTTGGCGCGCCAGATAGTCCGAGCGGACGTTGCTGATTCGTACCCGATCGCGGGCGGCCTCCCGCATGGCCGACCGGAACACGTTTTCGATGACGTCCAGGTCGCGATTGATCTGTTCGAGCCCTTCCACCTCTCTTGCGGCGGCCGTGAAAGCACACGCACAGGTGAGCGAGAAAAGCAGCAGGCGGAGGTAGGTGATCACAGCGTGTCTCCCGGATTGCTCGGCCTAATGGGTTCAGATTGTGGCATGGTCTGCACTTGCTCGTAGAGCTCGTCCAAGTCTTGCTGCTCCTGAATCTGATGGCTGATGATGTAGGACAGGCTCACTTCGGTATCGCGGGTCCGTTTGTTCATTTCCTCCATGAGAATTTTTACCATCACCGTGAGCTCTTTCTGACGTTGCTGACGACTCGTCTCTAGCACCGATTGCACGAATGCGACCTGGGCTGGATCTTCATAGCTCGCTTGTTGCAGGAACTGTTGTGTTACCGGGATGGCAGCGGTTGGCGTCACCGTGGGCGGCAGAACAACGTCCGGTCCACGAAAATACAGTGCAACGACCAGCAACAGGGCCGTGGCACTTGCGGCGGTTGGAAACCATTGCTGAAAGTTGAGATTCTCCCAGTGCCACGCCAAGCGCGAGACGATGCGCGGTGGGTTCCAGCTCGGCGCGGGAATGTCGTGCCAGACTGTGGCGCGTGTGCGCATGTCGAGAATAAGCTCGTAGTCCGCATGTAGTTCGGCACTTGTCTCTAGTCGTTCACTGACCGCGCGCCGAGTCTCAAAATCAAGAATGTCATCGACATAGTCGAACAACAGATCTCGTATCTGTTCGTCAGAGTGCATCTCTTAGCTCCTCATTTTCCCTCAGCTTGCGCAGCGCGCTGTACAGGCGCGTCTTCGCCGTGTTCGGCGATATGCCAAGCTGCTCCCCGATATCGTCAAAAGTGAAATGTTGAAAAAACTTCAGTTCTACCACGTGTCGCTGGTTTGCCGTCAAGGTACCGAGCGCCGTGGTGATCTGCTGGTTGGCGTGTGTCGCCATGGCGGCTGACTCCGGTCCCGCTTCTAAATCGGCGGGACTCGCTTCGTCGTCGTACTCATCGTGAAAACGTCTGCGGCGCAAATAATCGGTACACCGGAAACTCGCGATGCGAAACAACCAAGCCGGGAACGGACCATCGCCGCGGAAGCCGGACAAGTTTCGGTGCACGCCCATGAATACTTCCTGCATGAGATCGAAAGCATCATCGGGGTGACCCACCATTCGTAACGCGTAGTTGTACACTCTTTTCTCGTAGCGTTTGACCAGCTTGTGCCAGGCGCCGTTGGAACCTGCCAGCGCGCGGGCGACCAGCGTTTCGTCCGAAGCAGTTCCTAACATCACCTGAGCCACAGTCGTTGGAGTGTTATGTCGTAAAAAATGGTCGAATAGTTTGCGGTTTAGGCACCAAACTTGCGAATCTGACCGGGGGTGCGGCTGCGCCACCAGATGACCAGGCCGGTTCCCACAAGGATCAACAGCAATACTGTGGCGAGGTCGATGACGACGATACCGATAACCCCGAAGAACCGCCCGCTGTGCAGATCTTGCAGCACGCGCTCCCAGGTGAGCATTCGGTGCAAGAATAGTCTTTGGGTCGCGGCCTCCTGGCTGGGGTTCGCTGGCTTGACGACGCTCCAATTCACATCGATCGGCGCCTCCCGTTGCGTTGACCAGTTGGCGTAGTCGGCGTCCGGCACGATATGTGTTCCGGCTGTTTCCAGCACCGGGCCGTTCGAAGTCATGCCGATGCGCTCGATGTTACCGATCACCGTTGCCTCGATGAGCCGCTCGCCATCGAGCTCCACCAGCCAGACCGTTTCGGTATCTGCAGCCAGGCTCAAAGCCTCGGTTTGCACGGTTCCGACCAGGCGTTTGGCTGCGGTGAGATAGACGCCGTCTTCAAATAGCATGCCGTCGAGGTAGGAATATCGACCGCTCACCGTCACCCCTCGAGGTGCCTCCAGGCCGTACCAGTCGAGCAGCCTTTCGTTAGTGACAAAAGCCGCCGCCAAATCCAGCTGATCGCTAAACTGTAGCGGTACACCGGTCGCCAACAGATAAATCAGTGCTACCGCGACCGTAACCCCTGTGGTTCGGTGCCAGCGGTTGACCGGCTTAGTTGGCTTTAGCGAGTAGGTCTTGGGTCTCGGTGGCGTGTTCATGGAGGATGAGGGCGGCTTTAGCCATGCGCTTCATCGCCCGAACGGACAGGGTTGCCCCGGTGATGCCATCGATGGGCTGGGTGAACTGATCTTGTTCGTTGAGCCGAGCGTCGACGAATTGGTTGGTGAAAAAGTCATATCTCACCTCCCAGCCGCGGCTTTCACGAAACACGAGTACGCGAATGGATTCGATTTTGTCGTTCGCGACCACCACACCCGTGGTGATCGGTCTGACCTTGCCGATCTCATTCAGGATCCACAGGGTTCGCCCGGATCGTTCCCAGTAACGCATCCGCAGGCTTGGCGAGCGTCCAAGCACCGCTTTCAGCTCGGCTCGCAACTGCGGGTTCAGCCAGAGCGTGC
Organism: Gammaproteobacteria bacterium; assembly: GCA_027297435.1. Classification (GTDB taxonomy): domain Bacteria; phylum Pseudomonadota; class Gammaproteobacteria; order Pseudomonadales; family Azotimanducaceae; genus Azophilus. The sequence continues at coordinate 22,639 of JAPUIA010000282.1, forward strand.
TAGCGGGCGGAGCCTGGTCGGCGAAGTTTTCTCGAATGAACGCAGCGCGCGTCTGATAGACCTGATCGGTAGACGCCGCTAGCCCGGTGGCGGCCGAAATCAGAATGCACGCGATAATCGTTCTCATTTGCATATGGCCATTCTGCCACACTGGGCGAGGATTAGAAGCCCTAGAACTGATACCCAACGCCCAAATCGATGCCATGGAAGTCGCGACCCGCATCGCTCGCGAGGTCGTGTTTTCGGTCCCGGTAGTCGAACTTGAATACCACCCCATCGGTTGGCCAATAGTTGATGCCGAACTCCCATTGGTCGAATCGGTCGCGGGTTCGAGCCCCTTTGAGATCTTCGAAACGGGTGTAGAAGCCCCAATCACCGTGATCGGTGTCGACGCGCCAGCTCGGTTCGACGTACCAGCCGGATTGTTCATCGACGCCGGCAAGTTCGATGCCTGGACCATCGAAGTTCCACTGGGCCCAGAGTGTGCGTAAGCTGAATGGTCCCCGGTTGAAGATGCCGTGAAGCTCGACGAGGGTACCGGCATCGAGACCGTCACTATCAACTTGGCTGGCGTCGGTTTGGCGGTGCAGCGTGCCCGCCAGCTCGAGACCGGGCACGCCCGTGTACTTCAAGCGCAAGCTGTACGCCAAGTCATTGCCGGTCGCATGGGACACCTTCTGTCGCCCGGATCGCACCCGATAAGCGCTACTGCCAGAGGTCGGCATCTCGAGTCCCGAGTGTACGGCGAAATCCCAGGACAGCCCGTTGCGGTAGCGGCCGCCCGCAGCGATTCCGGCCTCCCACCACGTGCTTGGGATAATCACGTTTTCGACGTCGTTGCGTTCGACGCCGTAAAAGGTCGGTGGCTCGTGGGTCTCGTTGAGAATGCCGACTGGCAGCAAGAACAATCCCGTCCTCGCGTAATGAGTGGCGTTGAGATCGGCTTCGATGTAAGCCTGCTCGATCTCGACCTCGCCGCCGTTCGAGCCATCATCGGTGTCTTTGACGAGTGAGTGTTCGATTTCGACCTCTGAGAAGAAACGCCAGCGGTCGTTGAACTCGTAGTCGAAGAACGTCACGAAGCGGTGAAAGTCGAACTCATTCAGGTCGAGCGATGCATCCTCTGCGTTGAGGTTGTTGTAGTGCAGCTCGCCGTAGCCACCGATGCTCACCCCGCCGGCCGAGGACTGGGCGGCCGCTTGGACTTCCTCGACGTAATCGGCGGTCGCGATGAGTTGTTCCTGGGTGATGGCGGTCTTCGATTTGGTTGCTTCGAGCTCCGTCTTCGTGGCCTCGAGTGCCTCGGTGAGGGCGTCGATCTGCGCCTGTTGCGCTTGCACGACCCGCCACACCTCTGCCAAATCAATGCCGGATTCGATGGCGGCGGCGGGCGCCGCCCACGCAACGCAAAAGACCGCCGTAAACCAACAGATGAATAATCGTGACATGGTCCCTCCTAAAATGGCCGCTGAGCACCAGTCTACCGAGGGTGAATCTAAATGAGAATAGTTAGTATTTAGATTATTTAGCTTACTTCAGCTGGACGACGGGAATCAGGTTCCCCGATTCACGGCGCTGGCCCCACCAGATCAATGACGTAAAGCCGACTCCGGCGAATCCCAGCACCCCTGCGATCCAGCCGGCGGCAGCCGCCGGGTCCTCGCCGAATGAACCGACTTGATAGCACAGCACTGCGACCGAGTACGCCATCACCACAGACCAACTCGTTGAGAAAATCGCCCAGAAAGAACCCAGCTCTTTGTAGATGACACCGATCGTGGCGACGCATGGCATGTATAGCAGGATGAACACGAGGTAGCTGAAGGCACCCAGCTCGCCGTGAAAAAGATCACGCATGACGCCGATCGTGTCGATGGCGATCTCTTGCTCGGCGGCCACCACCGAAATATCCTCGAGTTCGCCCAATCCGAGCCCCAAAGGGTCCATCAACGTATCGCCGAGTTCCGCTAGATTGTCGGGTACGCTTTGCACAGCCCTGCCCAGCATCGTCAAGAGATCGGTCGTCTCTGCGGTGACATCGGGTGCGTACAAGGCATCCAAGGTGCCGACGACCACTTCCTTGGCAAAGATGCCGGCGAAGATACCGACCGTGGCCGGCCAGTTGTCCTCATCGATACCCATCGGATGGAACACCGGCGTGATGGACTTACCGATCGCCGAGAGCACGGAGTTCTCGCTGTTTTCGTTACCGACCGAGCCGTCGACGCCGATCGAGTTGACCACGTTGAGGATGATGACGACGATTACGATGGCCTTGCCTGCGCGAAGCACAAAGCCTTTGAGGCGTTGCCAGGTCTGGATAACGAGACCCTTCAAGGTTGGCAGATGGTACGCGGGCAGTTCCAATAAGAAGGCGCTCGACTCGCCGCCAACGAGGTGCTTCTTGACGATCAACGCGGACAACACCGCGACGACGATGCCGATGATATACAGCCCGAACACGACGTTCTGACCACCGGTCGGAAAGAACGCCGCTGCGAACAATGCATACACGGTTAACCGAGCACCGCAGGACATATAGGGCGCCATGATCGTCGTCAGTATTCGATCCGGTTGGTTGTCCAAGGTGCGCGTCGCCATGACGGCTGGGACGTTGCAACCGAAGCCGACGATCAAAGGCACGAACGATTTACCCGGCAAGCCGATGCGCCGCATCGACCTGTCGATGATGAAGGCGACGCGTCCCATGTAGCCCGTGTCCTCCAAAAAAGATAGAGCGAGGAACAGACAGCCAATGACCGGAATGAAAGTGCCCACGAGTTGCACGCCGCCGCCCACGCCGTCGGCAAGAAAAACCGTCAGCCATTGCGGCAAACCCAGTGCCGTGAAGACTTGCCGCGGACCTTCGACGAACAGCACCGAACCTACGATATCGAAGAAATCGATGAATGCTGTGCCGACGTTGATCGCAAACATGAACATGAGGTACATGACGAACAAGAACAAGGGAAACGCCAGGTAGCGGTTCAAGACGATGTTGTCGACACGATCCGTTACTGTGAGTCGTACCGGCGTATGGTCGAGGCAGCTGGTCAACAGGTGATCGATGTGGGCATAACGCGCCTCGGCGTTTGCGAATGCGGGGTGTTTTGTCGAGGACCGATCGAGGGTCATGATGGCGTCCTTCAGAACGCCGACACCGTCTTCGCGCGTCGCGATGATCGGCACGACGGGACACCCGAGCTTTTGGCTAAGCTGGTAGGCGTCGATGTGATAGCCGTGTTTGTCGGCGACGTCCATCATGTTCAGCGCGACGACGACAGGCTGGTCTTGCTCGATCAGCTCTAACGTCAAGTACAACCCGCGGGCGAGGCTTGCGGCGTCGATGACGTTGACCACCACGTCAGCCCGACGCCCGACGATGTAGTCTCGGGCAATCTGCTCATCGATGGCCTCGCTCATCGCCTCGACGCTGTAGGTACCGGGCAGATCTTCTACGGTGATGGTCACCGCACCATGTTGGTAGCCTCCGGTCTTGCGCTCGACCGTGACGCCGGGCCAGTTGCCTACGCGTTGATGAGTTCCGGTCAATGCGTTGAACAGCGTCGTCTTTCCGCAGTTGGGATTGCCGATCAGCGCGATGGTCGTCATAGCTTCTCGAGTCTCAGACAACTCGCCTCGCCGGGACGAAGGGTTAGTGAGAAGCCGCGAAAGCGAATCTCCATCGGGTCCCCGAGCGGGGCGAAACGTTTGACCTCAAGCTGGGTGCCGGGGATGAGCCCGAGCCGCATGAGTTTTTGGCTGTAGTCCGACTCCTCGGAATAACCGAGCACCCGGGCACAATCCCCGGGATTGAGGTCGGTGAGGAGCAGGCTGGACATGGCGAATGAGTGGTACCAAAGGGTGGATTTGGTATTTAAATAGAAATAATTCTCATTTGCAACTAGGTTGGATCACGTTTTCTTACGAACGTAGAGAACCAGTTCGTGGTCCATGAGTTCAAAGCCATGTTTCTCGGCAATCTCCCGTTGTAGGACTTCGATGCTCTCATTGACGAATTCGGTGACCTGGCCGGTGTCGATATCGACCATGTGGTCGTGGTGGGCTTCGCCTGCGAGTTCGTAGACCGAATGTCCGTCGTCGAAGTTGTGGCGTTCTACGATGCCGGCGGTCTCGAATTGGGTGAGCACCCGGTAAACGGTCGCCAGTCCCACCGATTCATCATGCTCGATGAGGCGTTTATAGACGTCCTCCGCGCTCATGTGATGCGGCTCGGCTTTCTCCATCACCTCTAACACCTTGAGTCGGGGAAGGGTGATTTTGAGGCCGGCGCGTTTGAGATCAGCTCCCGGCAAGGCGGTTTCTCTCTGAGATGGTGAGCCGCAAAACTTAGCTGATGCTGTATCCGCCGTCCACCACAATCGATTGACCGGTGATGAAGTCGGACGCAGCGGAAGCGAGCAGCACGCTGGCGCCGCCGAGTTCCTCCGGCTCACCGAAACGGTGCGCGGGTGTTCGTTGCACGATTGCCTCGAAAAACTCCGTGTCGGCTTTCACCGGCTCGGTCATGTCAGAAGTGATCCACCCGGGGATGATCGCGTTGACCTGAATGTTGGCGTGTGCCCACGCTACCGCCAGCGACTTGGTCAACTGTATGACGCCGCCTTTGCTGGCCGAGTAGTCGGCCACCATGGGGCTGCCGAATAGTGAGTACTCCGAGCCGATGTTGATGATCTTGCCGCCGCCACGTGCCTTGAACACCGGATACACCGCTCGGCAAAAACGAAACACGGACGACAGATTGGTCGCGATGGTGCGATCCCAATCCTCGTCCGCCAGATCCTCCGGCGGTGATCCTTGGCCGATACCGGCGTTGTTGATGAGGATGTCACAGCCGCCAAACCGTTCGGTCGTCTCTTCGATGGTTCGTTGAATCTGCTCGAGATCGGTGACATCGCACGTGATGCTCATGGCTTGTGCACCCAACGCCTCTAGTTCGGCCTGGGTGTTCGCCATCTTGTCCGCGTTGCGCGCCGCAATGCAAACGTTGGCGCCGGCCGCGGCAAGCGCTAGCGCCAACCCCCGCCCTATGCCGCCGTTGCCGCCGGTCACGATCGCTGTCTTACCCTTTAGGTCGAACTGTCCCATCTACAAACCTCTTGAAAAAACTGGTAGGAGCGGCTTCAGCCGCGAAGCGAGGGTGGCCCTTAGGACGCGACGCCGAGCGGTTTCGACACCGGGCATGGCGTTGCCATGCTCTTCGCGGCTGAAGCCGCTCCTACCCAACGTCTGCGAACCGTAGTTACAATGGTCTTATCTTAAGGGCAACAAGCGGGAGGAACCATGCTGAACCTATCCATACCCGAGCACGTGCGTCCGATTCGGGACCAGGTACTCAACTTCGTCGAGCAAGAGGTGTATCCGGTCGAAAGCGAGTTGGTGGCCGACAGGGTCGGCTCTCGGCGTGGCGAAGTTATGCGCGGACTCATGGACAAAGCCAAGGCACAGGGGCTTTGGGCCCTCGGCCATCCGGAGGAGATCGGTGGCGGTGGCTTGCCGTTCATGGACTACGTGTTCGTCAACGAAGTGGTGGGTCGTTCGGAGATCGCCACGGTCGCGCTCGGCACGCACTCGCTGCAAGACTCCATCATGTTGCATCGTTACGCCAGTGATGAGTGGCGAGACAAGTACTTGAAGCCACTCGTCGACGGCGAGGTTTTTCCAAGCTTCGGCATGACCGAACCGGACATCGCAAGTTCCGACCCGACGCAACTGCAAACGCGCGCCGAATTGGAAGGCGATGAATGGGTCATCAACGGCCATAAATGGTTCACCTCGGGCGCCGGAACGGCCGCCTACACGACGGTCATGGTGCGCACCGAGCCGGAAGGCACCCCGGACCACTCGTCGTTCTCCATGATCGTAGTGCCAACGGACACACCCGGCTACAACATCATTCGTGACGTCAAGGTGATGGGGCAGGCCGAGGGCCACTACGAAGTCGTATACGACGACGTGCGGGTACCGAAAAACAACCTGCTCGGTCCACGTGGCCAGGGCTTCAAGATCGCCCAGCAACGGTTGGGCCCGGGTCGCATCTTCCACTGCATGCGTTGGTTGGGTCAGGCACAGCGAGCCTTCGATTTGATGTGCGAGCGCGCCAACAACCGCGTGGCGTTCGGCAAGACCCTCGGCGAGCACCAGCAAATTCAGAAGTTCGTGTTTGATTCGGCGGCCGAAATACAAGCCAGTCGTTTGCTGACCTTGCACGCCGCACAAAAGATCGACCAAGGGGATGAGGCCCGGGTCGAAATCGGTTTGATCAAGGTGTTTGGCGCCAAGATGCTGCACAACGTCATCGACCGGGCGATTCAAGTGTATGGCGCGAAAGGCGTGACCGAAGATACGCCGCTGGAACGTATGTATCGGCACGCTCGGTTCGCCCGTCTCTACGACGGCGCCGATGAAGTACACGTGCAAAATACCGGTACTCGAATACTGAGGCGCTACGCGCGCGGCGAAGGATTTGACTTCGGACTGAGATAGTGGCGGATCTCAAAGGCAAGGTCGCGGTCGTCACCGGCGGCAGCCGGGGCGTCGGCCGTGGTATCTGCGAAGGGCTCGCGGAAGCCGGCGCTACCGTTTACGTGACGGGTCGCAGCGAGAGCCATGATGACCCACCTGCGGAACGCACCGTGCAAGCCACCGCCAGAGCGGTCGATGCGCTTGGTGGTCACGGCATTGGTGTCCGGGTCGATCACAACAACGACGCGGAGGTGCAAGCGCTGTTCGAACGCGTGAGCGCCGAGCAGGGACGCTTGGACGTGTTGGTGAACAACGTCTACAAAATACCGGACCCACCGGCGTTCAGCGGTGGCTTCTGGGAGCATCCGATCTCGGTTTGGGACGACCAGTGTGGTGTCGGTTTGCGAGGCTACTACGTGGCATCGGTGTACGGTGCCCCGCTCATGGTCGCGCAAAAAAGTGGGCTGATCGTCAACATTTCGTCTCGGGGCGGGGACGAGTACGTCTTCAGCGCCTCGTACGGGGTCTGCAAGTCTGGTGTCGACCGGATGGCGGCAGACATGGCCATTGAACTCAAAGATCACAACGTGGCCGCGTTGTCCCTTAGTCCATCTGCCGTGACGACCGAGTTCATTCTCGATGCGGCGGCCCGGGGCGATATTCAGATCGACCCTAAGCGCGCCCAATCGCCGCGGTTCAGCGGCCGTTGCATTGCGGCACTTGCCATGGATCCCGACATCATGGAAAAAACCGGCGGCAAATACTCCGTGGCGGACTTGGCCCGCGAATATCGCTTCACCGATCCAGACAAACAGTAGGAGTTTTCCCGTGATCGAACAGCACATCGACATCCAAACCCGAGATGGTGCAATGAACGCCTTCATCACGCACCCGGAAGAGGGCGGACCGTTTCCTGTCGTGTTGTTTTACATGGACGCACCGGGTAAGCGCGAAGAGCTACACGACATGGCGCGACGTATCGCCACCGTCGGCTACTATGTCGTGCTGCCGAACCTTTACTACCGCCGTGAACGTGATTTTGTCATGAGCCCGGACAAACGTGAAACGATGTTCGGTCATATGAACTCGCTGACAAACGCCATGGTATGCGAAGACACGCAGGCGATGTTCGACTTTGTAGACGACGACGACAACGCGCGCGAAGGCTCGGCGGGTTGTGTGGGTTACTGCATGAGCGGTCCGTTCGTGTTTGCCGCTGCAGCTGCGTTTCCGGACCGGATGAAGGCGGCGGCATCGCTGCATGGTGTGCGGTTGTTTTCGGATGCCAGTGATTCGCCCCATCTCGACGCCCACAAAATCACCGGCGAGGTGTATTTTGGCTGTGCGGAGACGGACGAGTGGGCTCCACGGGAGATGATCGAGGGGTTGAAAGCGTATCTCGAGTCCACGGATATCAACTATCGCATCGAATGGTATCCAGACACTCACCACGGGTTCGTCTTTCCGCTGCGCGACGGCATCTACCACAAGATCGCAGCAGAGCGACACTGGGAGCGGTTGTTCGCCCTATTCGAGCGCAATCTATGAAGAAACTGCTCGCGGTGCTCTGGACGTCGCTGGCATCGAGTCCATTTGCGGCTGACGTACCCATCGAGTGGCCGTATCCAGACGAT
>JAPUIA010000283.1 GCA_027297435.1 Gammaproteobacteria bacterium
CCTTCGGCAGCAGTTGACTCATCTCGATCAGCCGGCTATCGGTCAGTGCCGCCGCTCGGATGGGCGCAATTTCCAAGTACTCTGGCGCATTGAACATATCGACGAACTGACGCCGGGTGGGATAGCGAACCAGAATCACGATGTCCCACTCTTCGGCTCCAATGATCGAGTTGTGGGCCCGACCCATCCAGATGGGTTCGCCGCCATATTGCGAGAACAGTTCCGCGAAGCGCTTGCCGTATATCTCGTATGCCTCCCGACCGCTCAGCCCATCGACGCCGTAGCCCGTCTCGGCCTGCTCCCGATAGCGCAGCAAGTTGAGCATCACCACCGGCTCATCAGGATCTGCTTTCGCCATGGCTGCCAACGCGTCGCGATCACTGTGAACGCTTCCCATCGTCTGGTCCTCTCCAAGCACCGTCTAGCCCTGATTGTACTATCAAGCTAGGCTTGGTCTCGGGCCAGTACGAGGCAGACCTTGCCAGCAACCGACGAGCAAATCATCGCGGCCACCATCGGCGAACGGCGGCCGATAGACAGCACGATCTACCTCGCGCCATACGATCCGGCCTGGCCATCGATGTTCGTCCAGCAGGCCAAGCTTATTCGTCAGGCGTTGGGCGATAGGGTATTGCTCCTCGAGCACGCCGGTTCGACATCGGTTCCGAAGCTATCGGCGAAGCCAGTCATCGACATGATATTGGCTGTAGCCGATTCGACAGACGAACCGGCTTACGTTGCGCCTCTGGAAGCATGCGGTTACGTCCTCAGAATTCGAGAACCCGACTGGTTTGAACACCGATTGCTAAAGGCGCCGGACATCGATGCGAATTTGCACGTGTTCTCAAAGGGATGTCCGGAAATCGACCGCATGTTGATGTTTCGCGACTGGCTACGCACGCATGCCGATGATCGAGACCTCTACGAAGCGACCAAACACGAACTCGCCGCGAGAACCTGGAAGTACGTGCAAAACTATGCCGACTCCAAGTCCGAGGTGGTCAACGACATTCTGAGTCGAGCGCGGCGCACGCGTTAGGCGGCGCCAACCCGCAGCACACCAATCCACGGTTCGGCACGCATTGCAGGATCGACGTTCTTGCGGGAGACTGGAACCGTCACGAAAAGGGGGATGAGACATGGTCGGCGTATACCGAATGCACCAGGCCGGCGCACCAGAGGTCATGCAGTGGGAGGAAGAGGACATCGAGGCACCCACCGGCAAGATGGTGCTCATCCGCCATACCGCCATCGGGCTCAACTATATCGACACGTACCATCGCAGCGGTCTGTATCCGCTGCCCCTGCCAACGCGCTTGGGCGTCGAAGGCGCCGGTGTAGTCGAGGCCGTGGGTGATGCGGTCGAGCACTTGCAGGTAGGCGATCGCGTGGCTTACGCAGGGGGGCTTGGCGCCTATGCTGAAGCCAACGTCATGCCGGAAGACCGCTTGGTGAAACTGCCGGAATCGGTGAGCGATGAGGTGGTGGCCGCGAGCCTTCTCAAGGGACTTACGACGTGTTATCTCGTGACCCGCACCTTTCCGGTCAGCGCGGACGACACCATATTGGTACATGCCGCAGCGGGAGGCGTCGGGCTCATTTTGTGTCAGTGGGCTCGTCACATCGGCGCCACGGTCATCGGTACGGTCGGCAACCAAGCCAAGGCAGCCCTTGCGGAGGCCAACGGCGCAGACCACACCATACTGTATCAAACCGAGGACGTGGTCGCGCGCGTGAAAGACATTACGGACGGCAAGGGTGTCAACGTATCGTACGACGCCGTCGGCAAGTCGACTTTTCAGACCTCTCTCGACTCGCTGGCGCCGCTGGGAATGTTCGTGAGCTACGGCAACGCTTCCGGCAACGCACCGGCGGTGGAACCCCACGATCTGCAAAACCGCGGCTCGTTGTTCTTTACGCGACCGACGCTTGCGACCTACGCAGCCGATCCCAAAGACCTACAAGACATGGCCACCCAGTTGTTCGGCGTGATCGCCGAGGGCGTCGTCGCCATTCACATCAATCAGCGCTATCCGTTGTCGGAGCTCGTGCAAGCGCACACCGACTTGGAAGCGCGCGCAACAACCGGTTCAACGGTGATAATTCCTTAAGGAGGTGAGGGGTGGACAAAGAGGCTTTTTACGCCAACGCACGCGATGATCTAGATGGCCCATTGCATGGGGTTGTCGTCGTGGAAGCGACCACTACCTGGGCGGGCCCCATGGCCGGCTGCGTCCTGGCAGACTTCGGTGCCACGGTGATCAAGGTGGAACAAGTCGAGGGCGAAGTGCTTCGGAAAGTACCGCCTTTCGTTCCAAACTCACAGTTGACGGTACTTCACGAGACGGTCAACCGTAACAAGCAAAACGTCACGATGGACCTGCGCCATCCAGACGGCCGCAAGACCCTCCTGGAACTGGTGCAAACCGCCGATATTTTCATCGAAAACTTCCGCCCGGGCACACTGGCCAGTTGGAAAGTCGGGTATGAAGACGTCGCAGCGGTCAAACCCGATATCGTGTACGTGTCGATTTCGGGATTTGGCCAGTTCGGCACGTTGTCGGATCGCGTGGGCTACGACCCGCTTGCACAGAACTACTGCGGCTGGACATCGCTAAATGGCGATCCCGATGGCGGGCCTACTAAAGCGCCCACCTATCTGGGTGACGATCTCGCCGGGCTGAACGGCGCGCTCGGCGCGATGGCCGCGTTGCGGCATCGCGACCAAACCGGCGAAGGGCAGCATGTGGACGTCGCGTTGATCGACGGCATGTTGTTTCAGAGCAACGGCTACGCCACGGTAGCCGCGCTCGGCATTCCGCTACCGCGTTGGGGCAATCAGTACGGTGTCGCCGCACCAGTCAACAACTATTTATGCACCAACGGCAACGTTTTCGCTGGCATGGTTTTGGACTCCCACTGGCAGCGACTCGCAGAGCATCTGGGGCGCACCGACTTGAAGGATCTAACCGCCGCCGAGCGTCTCGCACGTCGTGACGAGATAGACCAGCTGTTGGCCGATCATTGCGCTTCGCGAACCGTCGAAGAAGTGGTCGATGCGTTTGCCGCAATGGGTTTGCCAGCGACGCGAGTCAACACCTACGCTGAAGTCATCGAAGAACCGCACGTCGCCTCTCGCGACATGCTGCAAATAGTCGAACTCGCGGACGGTAGTTCGGTACCGTTGACCGTACCCGCCGTCAAGTTTTCACGCACGCCCATCCGCATCCGCACGCCCGCGCCAACCCTTGGCGAACACAACGACGCCGTGCTCGAGAGCATCGGTTATTCGCCGGACGCAATCCAGGCGTTGAAGGACGCCGGCGCGATTTAGAGGCACGATAAAAACAATCGCGGCTAAAGCCGCTCCTACCGCACTTTCGAGGTATAGTCAGCGTCGATCATCACTTGGGAGGCATCGATGAGAGGGTTTCTTGCGCTCGGACTAACCTTGTTCGCCGCACAGGCGTTTGCGGGGGCAGTGGTGCTTTACGAAGATCGCGCGGTAGCGGTGGAGAACACGCTGAGCGACCCGACCGATCTGTGGGTACGCCCCGCTGAGCTCGGCCGCGTCAACGGCTTCGAATTAAAGCCTGAAGGTGCTTGCATTGACGATATCTGCGTACCCGTCCGACAGGACGTGGACAGCGATATCTTCATCACCCGCCAAGGTACCGAATGGTTCAACGTCTCGGAGTTGGCGGATCGTCTGAACCAGCCGACCGTGGTCGATGTTGATAACGGGGTGTGGAGCTTCGGCGCGATTCCTGCCCGTCGATCGAGCTTTCTCGCGAACGCCATCGCACCCGATTTCAGCTTGCCGGACATCGACGGCAACACCATCAAGCTGTCTGACTTCAAGGGCAAGAAGGTCATGTTGCTGACTTGGGCCTCGTGGTGAGGATGCCGCTTTGACCTGCCAGGTTGGCAGGCCGTTTACGAGGACCTCAAAGACCAAGACTTCATCATCATCGCAGCCGCTCAAGATACCGGTGGCGCGGAAGCTGCCGGACCCTGGTACGAGCAGGCCAAGGCAAGCTTTGTCGCTTTGGTCGACGAAGCCCACGCCATAAGTTCGCTCTACAACCTGGTCAACGTGCCATCCGCCGTCTGGATCGACGAAGCGGGATATGTGCGGCGCATCGACGAGGGCGCGTATGCAGAAGTCCACAAACTCGGAGAATTCGAGTTTGGCCGTGTCGACTACGCCCCGATGGTCGCCAGCTGGGTCGCCGAGGGGGAAAAAAGCCCCCACGTGAAACCGGTGGGTGAGCTAACCCTTGCGAGCCCCAGCGACGATCATGCCCGAGCAGAACCCACGTTCAAGCTGGGCGTCTACTTCCATCAAATGGGTGATGAAGCAAAAGCCAACCACTACTGGGAAATTGCCCAAGCGCTGAATCCCGATAGCTGGAACTATGCCCGTCAGGATTGGTCCATCACCACGCCCGAGCAGGCCGGCGAAAATTGGGCCAAGAAGTTTCAGACGCTTGAAGGCCGACCCTACTACAAGCCGATCGAGGGACTCGACGGCGCACCCTAAGACAACGAAAGATAGCAGCGGTTTCAGCCCCGTTGATGGCGGTTGAAGCCGCTCCGACCGGTTTATTTCCGTACACAAATTTTGGGGGATTGAGATGAGCGAGCTGGCATTCGCGTCCGCGACCGATCTTGCGGCGAAAATCAGAAACAAAGAGATCGGCTGCGAAGAGTTGCTGCGCTACTACCTCGACCGAGTGGATCGCTATAACGGCGAGTTGAATGCGCTCGTCGTCGACATTCGCGATCAAGCCCTGGCGCAGGCCAAAGCCGCCGATACGGCGGTCGCAAACGGCGATGAAGTGGGCCCGCTGCACGGCGTACCCATGACCGTCAAGGAGTCGTACAACGTCGAAGGCACCCCCACCACCTGGGGCAACGTCGCGTGGAAAGACAACATCGCCAACGACGACGCCGAATCGGTCAAAAAACTGAAGGCGGCCGGTGTCATCGTTTTCG
>JAPUIA010000284.1 GCA_027297435.1 Gammaproteobacteria bacterium
CCAAGACTCGTTGCTGAGTCGCACCGAAGAGCGCGTCAGCCAGCGCAGAACTTGAGAACGATCCTTGTTCGATTTGCAGTTTTTTTGTGTCTAACATCAATGCTTCCGATAGAAACCGATATACCCAATATGGGTACTTAAATACTCGATATGGGTATTTGAATGTTCGGCAACCAAACATACCCATATTGGGTACCTTAATACCCAATATGGGTATTATCAAGTCTTGATCTTCCTGAAATTTCGTACGCCTGGAATACTAAGTCGCGTGGGACAGATCACTAACGGGCGGTGCGCCTCCTCGATTGCCGATTCGGGCATCGCATTTGATGCCGCATTCGCCGAGCACGCATCATGATCAATGTCTTCACAGGGTGTCTGAAAACGGGGTTACCGCTTAACCCTCAATAGAAACTTGCGCCGCCTTCTGCCGGTATCACCGCGCCGTTGACCATGCGCGATTCATCGCTCGCAAGGAACAGGGCGATGTCTGCGATATCCTCCGGCATTCCGTAACCAAACGGATGCCGTGAATCTACCAGTCGATTGTTCTGTTCCATCGCGGCAGCGATCTGCTGCTCGCGTGGTGCAGCAGGGTCGACACCGAGGCGCTCACCCACCCGTTCGCTCAACACGATACCGGGCGCAATGGCGTTGGCGCGGATATTGTCCCGCCAGTAGCGGCCGGCGAGCGATTGCGTGAGCGAGATGATGCCGCCTTTCGCAGCACTATATACGTGTCCAGGAAACGCACCTTTGAGCGCGACAACCGATGTGAAGTTCACGATCGCGCCACCGCCCGCCCGCTTAAGATGTGGAATGCCGAAGCGGCAGCAAAGAAACGGACCCTTCAAGTCGAGATCGATGGTATGAGACCAGACCGACATGTCGACATCGGTGACCGATGCATCGCTCGCCAGTGAGCCCCCGGCGCAGTTGATGAGCAGGTCAATCTTGCCGAATTTCTCGACACCCTCCTCAAGTGCGGCCTCGATACTTGCCTCGTCCGTCACGTCCGTAGTCACTGCCAGGGCGTGGTTCGGTGTGGCATTTTCAACGTCTCGGAACGCCTGCTCGCCCTTTTCGCCGTCAACTTCTGCGATGACGACGCGGGCCCCTTCCGCAGCAAACCGTATTGCGCACGCACGCCCAATACCGGAACCGGCTCCGGTGATGAACGCAACCCTGCCCTGGAGTCTGTTCATAGGTTCATCGACCTCGTTATTTCGAACCGAACATTAGCACGTTCATTTGATGGACTGACGTACGGTAACGCTGGTGGAATTAACTCAGGCCAAACGTGAGAGCAGCTGACTGTTAATCAGCGGGTCGCTGCAACGCGGTTGGCGGTTGAGCCCAGTAGGCGGAGCCAATCCCCTACGCAGTTACATGCAAGCGATCACTAAGCATTAGTGGTTTGGGTAACTCTACGGGTAACACCGTCACAATTTGGAAGTTTGGCAAGGCTATAGGATGTCTGCATTCTTCCATGCGCACAGCATGTTTGTATTTGCACAACAGCGTTGACCGGCGCTTAATCCAACGTGTCCGTTAAAGAATCTTCGTGAACCGTGACCAGGAGGAAGCCATGGCGGGCCGAGATGAATGCGACGTCTGTGTGATCGGTACTGGTGCAGGCGGCGGCGTTATGATCAAGGAGTTGAGTGAAGCGGGCTTCTCCGTGGTTGCGCTCGAACGAGGACCGCTCCTAACGCCGTCCGATTTCACCGACGACGAGCTTGGTGTTGTCGTGCGGCGCGAAATTTTTGGCGATCAGCTCGAGACATCGCGTATCGATGACCAATCACCAACTCAGATCGGCCGGATCAACGGGTCGGTGTACTGTGTTGGCGGAACGATCACACATTGGTCCGCTTGGTCTTGGCGATTTCGCCCGGAAGAATTCCGCATACGTTCGGTAGAAGGACCGATAGCAGGCGCATCGTTAGCCGATTGGCCAATTTCCTATGACGACATGGAGCCTTTTTACGAGAAGGCGGAGTGGGAGTTCGGCGTATCAGGCGATGCAGAAGCGAATCGCTTTGGGCCCCCACGAAAAAGGGCATACCCCAATCCGCCGCACCCGATCAAGAAATCATCGCAAAGCTTCGTAAACGGTGCGGAAAAACTTGGATACCACCCGTTTCATGGGCCGACAGCTATCAACTCTCGGGCCTACCGTGGGCGTCCACAATGCAGCTATGGTGGCACCTGTGCTTTCTTTGGCTGTCCAATTCACGCTAAAGCCACCAGCCTCTCGGTTTGCATTCCAAAGGCGCTTGCAAGCGGTAATCTAGATCTGCGACCGAACGCGATGGTGCACCAAATCACGATCGGCGCGGACGGCCGGGCCCGCAGCGTCCGATATCTCGATGAAGCGGGAGCGGGGCACGAGGTATTCGCCCGACAGGTGGTCGTCTCGGGTGGAGCGTTCGGATCCCCTCACCTCCTATTGAATTCGACTTCGCCAAGCTTCCCGGACGGCTTGGCGAACTCGAGCGGCCTCGTCGGGAAAAACCTCACGTTGCACCTTTTTCCGCTACTGCAATATCTCGTGGACGAGCCCACCCTAGGCATGACAGGCATCAACCTGACCGTAGCAGTCGACGACCTGCACGACAGCGATTCAAAACGTGGTTTCATCCGCGGCGGTGTATTCGGCGAGGCGACGACAAGCACGCCCATTTCGCATGCGATGAACGCCTATGGATTTCCGAATCTCAAGCAGATGTGGGGGCGCGGGTTCAAGGATTATTTACGCACGTTCCCGCGGCAAGTCGCGATGATCGGGTTTCTCGAAGACCTGCCAGTGGAAACAAACCGTGTAGACCTGGATCCGGACGTTAAAGACGGACACGGGCTGCCCGTCCCGAGGATCACACACAAGCAACACGCCAACGATCTCGCAATGATGAGCTGGTATACCGACCGGATGCGTGAAATTGGAGAAGCGGCGGGAGCAGTCGACAGCTGGGTACCCGATGCGCCGTTCACAAATCTAACTGAAAAAAAGGCGATGCCGGGCGCGGCCGGTCATTTTCACGGCACATGTCGCATGGGAGACAACCCAAAATCTTCGGTAGTGGATCGTTGGTGCCGCTCCCACGACGTGAAAAACCTGTGGGTGGTTGACGGCAGCTTCTTCCCGACGTCCGGCGGCTACAACCCGACGCTGACGATTCTCGCGAACGCTTACCGCGTAGCCAACCACTTCATTGCCGAAGCGAAGCGCCTCAACCTGTGACTAGGAGCGAAGGTATGCCGAAAAACATCACACGACGCGAGCTATTCAGCCGTACGGGTGCCTATGGCGGCTCAGCTATCATCGCGTTGCAATTCCCTCGTGCGCTTGATGCCGCGGAACGGTCCACGGATCGGCTCGTGCTGTCCGCTACGGAGTGGCAGACCGTCGAAGCAATCACTGCGCGTATCATCCCAACCGATGAGGACCCCGGTGCCATGGAAGCCGGTTGTGTCAATTTTATCGATAAGGCGCTCGCCAACGAGGACGAAGCGTTACGGGCCCAGTACGAAGCAGGCGTCCTGGGCATCGACACCGTTTCGCAGACTCGTTTCAAAAAATCCTTCGTCGACCTGAACGTCGACGAGCAAGATACCGTACTTGCCTCCCTCGAATCGGGAGTCGCTACCGGCTGGCCGACCGGACCCGTCGGTTCGGAACAGTTTTTCTCGACCGTCCGCAACCACACGGTCTTTGGTTTCCTTGCGGATCCGAAGTATGGCGGAAACCGCGCCTATGTAGGATGGCGTGTTCTCGGATACCCCGGGTCTCGTCATCGATCGGGTGGATATACCGTCGAACAGATGCGCGGTGAAGCCGACATCGTGACGAGTTGGGGCGGAAAGCTTCCACGTTGACTTGCTCCTCCGGCGCGCCACGGTCACCGTTCCTTGAGAGAACGCTCCGTATAGGAAATCTGGTATAGATTTATCCCGCACTGCAACAATAAGCAGCCACCTAAATCTCGCCGTTTAGCAAACACAACCGGCCACAAGCCGTCGCCGGATGATGAGTCACCCAACATATCCTTCGGT
>JAPUIA010000285.1 GCA_027297435.1 Gammaproteobacteria bacterium
AGAACATGACCCAGCACGCACGGTTGGTTCGACTGCTGCGCGACACGGCGGACTGGCGCTTGCTGCGCGATTGCCGGTGCCCCGTCATGCTGGTGAAAACGCCACAACCTTACGATATTCACAAGGTGCTGGTTGCCGTGAAACCCAGCCCCGACGATGTCTATGAGGCGGCAAACGCAAACATAATGGAAGCGGCCCGGAGCATAGCGGAAGACCTGGGCGCAGACTTACATGCGGTAACCTGCTACAAGAGCGACGCGCTCCCTGATTGGCAGCGATTTGCCGATAGTTGCGGACTGGAGCGACGGCAGGTGAGCGCCGATATAGGTGTGCCCGAGAAGGTCATTGCAGCCACTGCCGCCGATATCGACGCCGATCTCGTGGTCATTGCCCGAGTGGCGAGACCGAACGGGAGTTTGCTGGGGGACACGGCACGAAAAGTCATAGACGAGATCGACACCGAGGTGCTCGTTCTACCTATGTCGGCTTGATCCCTTTGTGCTTGGCTCATGGCCAAAACACTCAGCCGCAATGCCGTTCGCGATTTCTACGATCGGTTTGGCGCCAGACAGGATCGGCAGGGCTTCTATGAAGATGTTGTTCTCGATGCGTTGATCGAGCTGGGTGAGTTTTCATCCGCTCGAGCCGTATTCGAGCTGGGTTGCGGAACCGGGCGTTTAGCAGCCCGGCTACTCGCCGATCATTTACCCAGTAGCGCTCGATACGTCGGCGTAGATCTCAGTTCGACGATGGTGAGCCTTGCCAGGGATCGGTTAGCGCCCTTTGGAGACCGCTGCGAGGTTCGTTTGACCGACGGCGAGTTTCACATCTCTTCCCACGGCGGACTCTTTGACCGATTTGTCAGTACGTACGTCCTCGACTTGCTCAGCATTACAGATATCCAGCACTGTCTGATCGAAGCTCACACAGCGATGTTGCAAGGAGGTCTTTTCTGCCATGCGGGGCTCACGAAAGGGACCACGCCGATATCGAGGATTGCGAGTGCGCTCTGGAACGTGATTCACCGCATCAAACCAACTCTCGTCGGGGGTTGCCGCCCGCTCACGCTCTGTGATCTGCTCCCGGACGAGCAATGGAGGGTGGTCGCGAGAAAGACGCTGGTCAGCTCAGGAATACCTTCGGAAGTCGTCATCGCGGAGCGGGTCATAACTAACCACACTCGCGACATCCGCGTTCGCTCACCATCAAATCTCAGCACATCCTCTTCGCCGGTAGAGAGATCTGGTGGTCATGGCTGAATTGGTGGTCCTTGAAGATGTGCTCGACATACGGAATCTGATAGGAATTATCGACCAGGTGAAATTACCGACTAGCAATCAAAGCGATCTTGTGCATCGGTGTACCTCGACCGTCGCGTGGACGACGTTGAACTCCGGTGAGATGAGCGATTTGTAGTGTTCTGGCGTTTTGGGGTTATGACTGACGACGACGATCTCCGCCGCATAGATTCTGTGGCCGATGCTCCAGATGTGCAAATCCGAAACCCGATCCGTCGATGCTCTTTCGATGGACTCTCGCAATTCGGCGACGTGGTGGTCATCGGCCTGCCGATCGAGCAAGACCTGAGAAGAGTCACGAATCAGGCCGTACGACCAGCGCGTCACCAATATGGCGCCGACGATGCCCATCGCTGGATCGAGCCAGTTTGCGCCGAAGTATTTACCGGCTAGGAGGGCTGCGATGGCCAGTATCGAGGTCAGCGCATCGGCTAATACGTGCAAGTAGGCTGCGCGGAGATTGTGGTCATGGTGGTCGTAGGCATGAGCATGCCCGTGCTTGTGAGGTGTGGACATTAAAATCCACGCGCTGACCCCATTGACGATGAGGCCGACCACGGCCACGATCAGTGCTTGGTCGAAGGTGATCGCAATCGGATTGATCAATCGACCCGTACTCTCGATCACCATGGTGAGCGCGAATCCCAGCAACATCACCGCACTTGCAAATCCGGCAAGGCTGTTGATCTTCCCAACACCAAATGTAAAACGCCGATTAGCTGCCAAGCGCCTCGATAGAACGTAAGCAAAAACGGACACGCTGAGTGCGACGGTATGCGATGCCATATGCAGCCCGTCTGCCAGTAACGCCATGGATCCGTAGATTAGTCCAGCCGATATTTCGACCACCATCATGACGGCGGTAAGGGCTACGACCAGGAGTGTGCGCTTCTCACCCGCTCGTTGCTGATTTTGATTAAAAACATGGTCGTGCTGCCATTCGTTCAGTGCTTGCGAGTGCATAACGATGCTCCTCTTCGATAGCGGACGAGAACAGAGAAACAATCAGTCACTGAAATCTACTCGAGTTCGAGTTCCATCCTCTTCGGACGTGTCCGCAATGTTGTCGATCGAAGACACCTGATCAATCGGCGTCGAGAAGTTCGGACCGGAGCTCCTGTGCGGACACGCTCCGTAGTTTCGGCGGGCGTGCCGATTCCGGCGTGACGCCCGGTACGTCGCCTGGCATGAACCAGGCGGGGATCAGACATGCGAGAAAGAGGACGCCAACGATCAGGAAGCTGTCGCGAAAGCCCATGATGCCCGCCTGTGTCGCAACGGCTTGCGACAGATAGCCCATCGAGACGCCTAGCTGCTCCATGTAGGACAAGCCCGCCGGTGTCAGTAAAAGCTGCACCTGGCGAATCGCCTCTTCCATGGCTTGAGAATTCACCTCGCCCTGAGTGGTGAAGAACACATCCCTGAAGAACGACGTGCGCCGCTCGAGCTCGATGGCGATGAGATTGACACCGAAGGCCGAGCCGAGCTGGCGCAGGAAGTTGAGCGCGCCCGCACCCTGAGCTAACAGATCAAAACTGAGAACACTGAGTGCTGTGCGATTCAGACTCGGGAAGATGAGCCCGAGGCCGACGCGTCCGACGATCGTCCACCAGACGAGACTCCAGTACGGCGTATTGAGGTCCACCGTGCTCAACAGGACAGAGGAGAGGGCGAACAGCGCGAGGCCCGAAATGATCAACACGCGCGACGGGAAGCGGTCGGAGAGTTCGCCGCCGATCAGAAAAACGAACGCCATGAACAGTCCCGCGGGCATCATCAATAGCCCTGAAGCGGTTGGAGTCAGTTCCTGTATCGTCTGCAGGAACAGTGGTACCAGGTAGGTGGAGCCGTAAAGTCCCGCGCCCATGATCGTGCTCACGACGGCGGCGGCAACGAATCTTTTGTTCAAAAACACTTGCAGATTCAGCATCGGCTCGACCGTATGATTTTCCCAGACGACGAAGACAATCCCCGAGACCGCCGCGATGGTGAAGTACGCAAGAATAGTGGTGGAATGCCAACCCTCATGCTGACCACTGGAAAACCCCAGCATGAGGCTGGGGATGAAGATCAGCATCAACAACAAGCCGATCCAGTCGAACGGCGGACGTTCGCCGAACGCCTCGCGATCCGGAACGAAGAAGATGGCCATGGGAAGCGCGAAGATGCCGAACGGAACGGCCATGAAGAAAACGTAATGCCAAGAAAACTGGTCGATCAACACACCACCGACGGTCGGTCCCAATGCGGGTGCTAGCATCATCCCGACTCCGAAGATTCCCATGGCGCGACCGCGCCGGTGTGGAGGAAACACTTGAAACGTGATGATCATCCCGATGGGACCGATAAGACCCGTGGAGGCGCCTTGAACGATCCGTGAGAAGATCAGCATATCGGCGGTCATGCTCAGCCCCCCAAATACCGAGCCCACCATGAACATCGTCATAGCCGTGATGTAGATGGCTTTCATGCCGAATGCTTCGACAGCCCACGCGCTCAGCAGCATGGTGACGGTAGCGGCTGCAAGAAAGCCGCTCGACAACCACTGGGATTGATCCAGGGTCATTCCGAAAGCGCCCATGACCTCGGGAATCGCCACGTTGATGATGGTCGACGTCAGGAGCGACGCGATGGAACCGCTCATGATCGTGACCACCGCGAGCCAACGATAGGAGCGGCCGTATTTGAGAAAGAGCGCCTGCGTGTTGGGTGTGACGTCAGGCCCCGTGTCGTACTTGCGAACGAAACTGGCGGGCGCGCGGGTGTCAACGACGGATGGCAATCCTGACCTCCACCATCATGCCGGGCCGCAGCATGTTGCCGCGCTGCTCGAGCGTGATGCGCACGGGCAGGCGTTGCGAAATCTTGGTGAAATTACCGCTCGGGTTGGGATTGGGTAGTAGCGCGAACTGACTGGTCGCCGCGTCGCCAACACGAATAATGTGTCCCTCGAAAATCTCGCCGGGAAACGCATCCACCGTCACCGTCGCCGGCATGCCGACCTCCAAGTACCTGATGTCGGTCTCGATCACGTTGCAGCTCACCCACACGCCGCTTCGGTCGTGGAGCATGACCAGCCGCTGGCCGGGCAGCACGTACTCGCCCTCGTTTGCAAACGTACGATCGATGACTGCATCCACCGGGCTTCGAAGGTTGCGATATTCGAGATCGATCTCGGTGCGCAACAGCTCTGCTCTCACTTGCTCTTCGCGGTGAAACAGCAATGTCTGCTCGCCGGCCAGCACGTCGAGCTGCTGACGCGCGGCCTCGGCCTCGAGCAGGGTTGCCTTCGCAGCGGCTACATCGGCCTCGGCCCGCTGGAAATCTTTTTGCGCGTTTAGATACTGCGCGTGGCTCTCGTCCCATTGCTGACGAGAGACCACGCGGCTTTTCAGCAACACATTGGCACGCTCAAATTTACTCTTAGCAAGCGCAAGATTGGACTGCGTCGCCGAGAAGATGGCCTCAGCGGCAACGAGGCGATACTCATGGGCCTGATAGTTGCTGCGCGTCTGTCGGTCGGTCATCTCCATGCGTGTCCGTGATTGCTGCCGCGCGGCCTGGATTCCCTTCAAGCGTGCCTCGAGCTCTACAACCTTGGTGCCCGCTTCGCGGGCATCGAGAGCGACAAGCAGATCGCCCTTCTTAACCACGTCCGTGGCGCCCACATGAAGTTTGGTGATCCAACCCGGAACGCGACTGGCGATGGAAATGACGTCGGCACCGACGTGCGCATCGTCGATATACAGGTGGGTGTACCTGTCGACGAAGAGCGAGCCGATCCAGATTGAGGCAACGACCGCGACCGCGGCGACCAGATAGGGAACCAGGCGGCGCGCGGAAGTTTGACTCGCCGCTACTTCCGCGGCGGGTTCGACGGTCCATCGTTGGTGAGCATGCTGTTCAGCCATCTTGGTGCTCGAGCGGAACCTCAGAAACGGCCTTCGGCGTTCACCATGATGCGCTCAAACACTCGAGTGCTTGCGGCGAGATCGTCTTGCGAGATACCTTCGAGGAGTTCGGCGCGCACCTCTGTTGCGATGTAAGAGATCTTCGACCACAGCGGCTCCGCGGCCGGAGTCAGGTGAATGGTACGTGAGCGACGGTCCCTGTTGTTCTCCCGCCGTTCCACGAGGCCCTGCTTCTCGAGGCGGTCGATATGCCCGACGAGGGTGGGGCCCTCGATACCGATGAACTTGGCCAAGTCTTTCTGCACCATGCCGTTACCGCCGAGGCGGAGATATGCCAGGACGAACCAGGTTCCCTGGGTCACGCCTGCGGGCTTGAGGCGGCGATCCAGCCACCAGCGCCAATGGCGCGCCAAGCTGAGCAGAGGGAAAACAAAGTTCTCGGGCGAGGCGGATGATGAGGCGGGTTCCACTATTTGCTTAGCTTCCTACTTAATAGGGGCCTAACCATATCGCCCTGTGCGATGAGGAGCGTTGATCCGGATCAATTCGATGTTGGTAGTCTGTTGAAAAAAGCCAGCTACCTGCCACCTGCGGATCGGTACGTACGTTTGCGTATTGTTCCAAATCGATGTGTTGATAAAAATAGGCAACGACGGGCAATGAAACGAGGGACCACGTGGTGAAAGCGTACGAATCGATCCTCATCGTCCTGGACAAGCCGAAGCATGAGCAAGCGGCTATGGAATACGCATCCTACCTGCAGGCGCGAACAGGGGCCCGCGTCGGGCTGGCGTCATTCTGCTGGCACCCGATGGTTGAACAGAGCGCGGTATTGGATTCGCTCCATGCACAGCAGCTGAAAATGGGTATGTTGTCCGAACGCGACTCCTGGTTGCAGGATCTACGCGCCCAATCGGGGATGGATTCAAAGAATGTGACCGCCGAGACTGTCTGGACCAACGATATCGCTCGTTGGGTCGCGGCTGCGGTTATGGACGATGGCCACGACCTGGTGGTGAAGTCCGTGCACCACAGCGAGTCGTTTCTGCACACGCGTTTGGATTGGCGGTTGATTCTAGACTGTCCCGCCCCTCTGCTGATGGTCTCCAACAGACACAATCCGCAACGGTCTGGCAACGTGTTGGCGAGCCTGGACTTAAGACGCCAAGACGTCGAGCACCAGGCACTCAACCTGAAAATCCTAGACGCCGCGAGCTACGTCGCGGAACTCGTCGACGGCACCATGCATTGCGTCTACGTGCTGGAGTTTTCCGAGTTGTTGCACGGCCTCGACGTCGAAGTTCGCTCCGTGCACGAAAAGGCGGAAAAAAAGGCTTCCAGCTTGCTCGATGCGCTGATCGAGCCGTACGGCGTTTCGAAGGCGAAAGTCCACATTCCGGATGGCAAGGTAGAGCGATGCGTGCAACGCGTGGTACACGAGATCAACGCCGATTTATTGGTCGTCGGTACGTCTGCCAACAAGGGTCTGACCGGCGCGCTGCTCGGTAACTCCGCCGAGTAATAAGGGTTACTACTGAGTTGCGCCCACTAAGTACGGGTAATCCCTGAGTTACTCGTAGGTAGTCGTTCGTCAAACTTGCTTAAACGGGCCATGGGAAATCCATGCAGCGAAATTATCCATATCCGGAACTGCGTCCGGAGCTATGTTCGGACGGCACACCGATACCGGCGAGCCCGACACCGAAGTGCCAGCCCCACATCCCGCGCACCCAGCCGCAAGCGAGTGGTGCGATCCAGGCGCCGATGTTGATCCCCATGTAGAAGATCGAGAATCCGGCGTCGCGCCGCGCGCCCATATCCCCTTCGTAGAGCTCACCGACCATCGTACTGAT
>JAPUIA010000286.1 GCA_027297435.1 Gammaproteobacteria bacterium
CGTGACTGTCGGTAGATGTCGAAGAGGATGAGGGCGACGGCTCCTCCTACCTCGGGTTACGGGGTTCGCTGGGGGACCGGCGGCGAAGGGGGGTACCGCTTGGTTGCAAAGTTCCGAAAGCGGACCGGTGCCGTGCACAACGCTGTTTCCGCACATCATCTACACCGGCCGCCGACTGACCTGGCGAACCTTCCGCCTCGATCTCTTCCAGGCGTGCCCAGATATCCTCCCGATGTGCCTTACGCGAAGCATCCTCCGCGGCAGCATCCTCCGCGGCAGCATCATAGTAGCAACAAGTAGATGCCGGCCACGATGAGCGCGGCACCGGCGGTTTCGCGCGCCGTCACCCGCTCGTGAAACAACCAGACACTCGTCAAAAACGCGAAAATGAGTTCTACCTGTCCAACCGCTCTAACCAGCGCCGCGTTCTGAATGGTCATTGCCGTGAACCAAGCCGCCGACGCGAGCATGCCGCTCAACCCGACCCACACGCCGGTGCGCCACGCGCCCAACACGCTTCTTATCGTGCCGGGCTGCTTGAGTGTGAGGTACACACCCATGAGGGTAGATTGCATGAACAAGGCGATCGCCAGCACCAGGGCGGCTCGCTCGACGACGCTACCCGTGTCCAACGCCAGCGCCGCACCGCGGTAACATACCGCCGACAGCGCGATACCGGCGCCGGCAAGGAGACCCAAGCCGACCGCGCCGCCGGGTTTCAAGAGTTCTGCGAGACGGATCCGCACGGCCAGTACGTAGACGCCGACAAAACTCACCAAAATGCCCGCGCCCACCTTCCAGCTAAGTACGTCACCCAACAACACCGCGCCAAACAAGGCGGTTTGCACAACTTCGGTCTTGGAGAATGCAGTCCCGGCGGCAAAGTTACGTTGTTTGAACGAACCGATGAGCGCAGCCGTGCCCAACATCTGCGCAATCGCGCCGGTTGAGGCGTAAAGCCAGAAAGGCGCGTTCGGTACCGGAGGGGCGGTTCCCGAAAAGAGGACCGCTACATAGAGGCAGGCAAACGGCAGTGCATATAAGAATCTAACGTAGGTTGCGCCATTGACCGTTAGTTCGTTCGTCGCCAGTTGGCGCTGCAGGAGCGATCTGACATTCTGTAACAAAGCAGCTGCTAACGTGAGATATATCCACGTCGTCATCCGATTCGCGGCACTTGCCCCGTTCACCTCCGATGGTGCATCCTGCGCGATCCTCGATGTTGCGCGCAAGAGCCGTGGCCGACGACGCCAAGACCCAAATTCGAAAACACTTCGTCATCGTGCAGTTGACCCTGCTGTCGATCGTTGTCGCACTGATTCTCGAGAACCTGCTGTCTTCGTTACGGGACAACAACCCCATCAGCCTCGACTCTATCGAAGGTTGGATCGCCCTGCTGGAGGTCGCGCTCGTCTTACTTTCTGCTTTGGCGACTTACGCGGGATTTACCCTGTCGTTGAGTTTTCCCCAGAAGCGGCCGCAGGTAATCGATTTTCTCATGCCGTTCGGCTTGCTGATTTCCATGCAGATAGCCATCGGGTTTCTCATGCCCGGGGCGGTTCACTATTTTCTGCTCGCCATGGGCAGCGCGTCCCTGATTGCAGGATTGCAGCTCATCTCGGATTGGCGCTTGGTGATGGCCACCAGTGAACGACCCAGTGGGGCGGGTGTACCCGCGCTACTGCAAATGTCTATCGCGCTGTGGGACTGGTTGGGCGCTTGGCTGATCTACGTCGACCTCATCAGCCTACCGGGCGCCCTGGCATTCGTGGCCGTTGCGGTCGTCGTGCAACTGATCGGCGTTTCAGACACCCTCCGCGGATGGATCACGTCGACGCGTTAGGGCTATCAGCGTGTTGAAAAACACGCTGATCGCGTCTGGCCAGGCGGTTGCGTTGCGAACGGCCGATGGCACAAGCGCAAATCGAGCACGTAAGTGCTTGATTTGTCGTTGGGTCCCACAGGCCACGGACGGACCGTGGGTGAAAAATGATTCGTTAGAATCATTTTTCAACAAGCTCCTAGTGTCGAGACAACTGCAGCACCCGTTCCGTCTGATGCGACAACCAACGAAACCTCGACAGCAACACCACCGCCGCTACCGCCAGGCCGACGAACAGCCCCCACCAGAAGCCGGAGACGCCAAGAACCGGCGCTCCGAAGAGACCGAATCCGAGGGTTATGCCCACCGGAAATCCGACACCCCAGTAGGCAAACGCCGCAACCCACATGGGCGTGTTGGTGTCTTTGTACCCGCGTAGCGCCCCGATGGCGGTCACCTGCGTGTCGTCAAACAGCTGGTAGAAAGCCACGAACAGCAACAACTCCGAGGCGAGCAAATAGACGCTGGCATCGTTTGTGTACAAACCGGCCACGAATTCACGTCCGAAAAACACCGCGACCGCCGCCACAACCCCAAAAATCGCCGAAACGCCAATGACGACACGACCGCTACGTCGGGCGGCGTCTAGGTCACCGGTACCGACGTTGTAACCGACCCGAATGCAACCGGCCATGCCCAACGCCAGCGGAATCATGAACGTGAGTCCACCGATGTTGCTGGCAATCATATGCGCAGCGACCGAATCGACACCCAAGCGCCCGATAAGCAAGGTCATGACCGAGAACATGGAGAATTCTAGGAACGTCGAGGCTCCGATGGGGATCCCCAGTTTGGTCAGGCGCCAGATCTCCTTGACGTCCGGCAGGCTGAACCGCATGAACAGTCCGCTGATCCGCATGCGCGAGTACGCGACCACAACCGCCATGATCACGACTTCATAGGTCATGACGATCGCGCTCGACCATCCGCAGCCCACGCCGCCCATTGCGGGAACGCCAAACCCGCCGTAGATGAAGAGATAATTCAATGGAATCTTGATTAACAAGGCAGACAACGCAATCGCCATGGCCGGCAGTGTCCAAGACATGCCTTCGCACATATAGCGCAACGCAAAAAAGCCGAGCACCGGCAGCACACCCCAGCTCAGCGCTTGGAGATACGCCACCGAAATCGGAATGGCCAGCGGGTCAACCCCGATAGCGTGATAGAAAGGTTCGGCATTCTGCAGCAGAACCACGAGTAGGCCGCCACCAACCAACGCAATCCACAGTGCTTGTCGGACGACTTCCCCGGCATCTCGCTCGCGACCGGCACCGTGCAACTGAGACACCGAGGGTGTGATCGACATGACGATGCCCGAGATGAACATCAGTAGCGGCCAGAACAAGTTGCCGCCCAGCGCTATGCCCGCTAGATCGGCAGCGCTAACACGTCCTGCCATCATGGTATCGGCCACGCCCATACCCATCTGCGACAGCTGGGTCAGCATCATCGGCAGCGCCAACCGGGTTAGCCGACCCAACTCCTCTCGAACCACCGGCCTCTACTCTTCAGAAAAAAAGGTCGCGCATTGTACCCGAGAACCAGGCTCTCGCTATGGGTAACGAGAACAATTCTCATGTACAACGACTAGCGATACGCCATCCATCAGATGACCGCCGTCTGTCCTTCTGTTAGCTGCAGTTTTAGATTCGGATTGACTCTCAAAACACGCTTCGGCTGCCCGACCGAAGTGCGACGTTCCCCAACCGCGACGAGGTAGCGTAAGTCACGCAAGTTCATACGCTCATTTGACCGATTCCGACCTTCTGACCCTTCGACGATGTATGTTACTTTCCCCCCATAATCGACGCACGTAGATCCGATGCTGACACGGCGCAACCTACTGACCCGACTGCCGCTCGCGGCCTGTGGCGGATCCCTGGTGGGGTGTGTGCTTAAGAGCAATGCCATGCGAGAGCGTATCGAAACCGCTATCAAAGCTTGGGATGCCATCTACGACCACCGGACCGGAACGGCAGGCGACAAACGCACCGCCGAGTGGCTTGCCGACGAGATCGCCGCTGCTGGCCTCGAACCCGAAGTGGATTGGTTTCCTTTCCAACGCCGAGTACTACATGAGTGTCGAATTAGCGTAGGCACCGAGAGCGCGGACGGCGTGCCGTTGTTCGACGGCGGCTACACCGGCGCACGCGGGTGGCGGGCACCGCTCTGCCCACTGTCGGATGGCAAGCACATCGGTGTCACGCGCTTTGCCGCAAGCGGCCGTAGACCACCCACCCAAGCGCTGCAAACCGCTCGCCGAACGCAGCAACACGCGGCCATCGTCGCTATCGCCGATGCAGACGCTGTCGGGCCCGGCCTGGCGCTATTGAACGCGGACGCGTATCTGCAGCCCTTCGGCCCGCCCGTGCTACAAGTTGCAACCGAGCACGGCGCTTGGCTGGATTCAGCGGTTGTCGAACGGGCCGATGGTCAATTCGTCGCTCATGTCACCTTGCAGGCGACCGAGGCCGCCAATGTACAGACGGTGATACTAGGTCGCGACCAAACCCTCGACCCGGTCGTGATCATGACGCCGCGCAGCGCCTGGTGGACTTGCACGTCGGAACGCGCCGGCGGCATCGCCGTCTGGTTGGAGTGCTTACGCTACTTTGCCGAGCACGCGCCGCTGCGCACCGTTATCTTCACCGCCAACACCGGTCACGAACTCGGCCACGTTGGCTTAGATCACTATCTGGCAGGCGCGCCGAAGCTCATTAAGGGCGCGCACGCTTGGATACATCTCGGCGCCAACTTTGCGGCTCGTGGCAGCGAGATTCTATACCAGGCATCCACTCAAGCCTTGTTGGCCGAGGCCTTGCTCGAGTTCGGCGCGGTCGACGAACGACCCGCGCGGACCACGCCTATCGGCGTCCGGCCATTGGGGGAAGCCCGCAACATCTACGATGGTGACGGTCAATACGTATCGATCCTCGGCAGCAACCGCTGGTTCCACCACCCCGATGACAGGTGGCCGACTTCCGTAGATCTCGCACGCACGACGAGACTCACCCAAGTCATGCTGGCCATCGCGCGAAATCTAGCGGGTGTTTGAAGTACTCTTCGAGAACGACGATTTGCTCGTCATTGACAAGGCGACGAACGTCTCTGTGTTAGCCGACCGCGGTGGCGAAGCTTGCCTGTGGGATCATCTGAAAGATACGTACCAGACACCCCTTCTCGTGCACCGCTTGGACAAAGGCACAAGCGGCGTCATGGCGGTCGCGCTCAACCTATCGACCCAGAGCGCGCTAACGCGCGCGTTCATGGAGCGGCGCGTCATTAAGCTCTATCTCGCCCGTATCGTCGGCAACCTGGATCTCACCGGTACCGGTACTATCGACCTGCCGCTACGCCGCGGTCGCAAAAGCCGCTTTCGCGTCGCCGGACAGCGGGATGCCATTGTGCGTTCAGGCGACACCTGGACGCTGCCGGAAGCAAACCAAGGCCATGCAAGCCTCACCCGGTGCCGGCGGGTTCACGCCGCCGAAGACAACTGCGTCATACTCAAGCCGCTCACCGGGCGCACCCATCAACTGCGCGTACACCTGAGCTGGATCGGCCACCCGATTGTCGGCGATTCGCTCTACGGCAAGCCGACGTCGCCTGAGCAAGTAGCCGACCGCCTGATGCTTCACGCGCATAAACTCACGCTGCCCAAGTTCGGCACGTTTTGCGCGCCGGTGGCGGCCGGTTTCGAAATTTATCGATCGGTGTGAAGCGTTCAGCGGGCCTGAGATTTGCGAATGCGGCTCAGCACGCTACGCCCCAAAGCGTAACCGGCTACAGCAGCGGCCGGATGGCGCGTCAGCGCAAAGGCGACCGCACCCACACCGACACCGACCACCCAAGCTTGTAGTTGCGGGCTGGTTGCCCGGCCATTGGTTGCACGATTGACCGTATGCTCGCAATTGTTGGTGAACAGGTTGTAGGCCCTCGATACATCTCCGTCGGCAGCGCGCAACGCACGATGACGTTGATCTCGCTCCAAACGCGTGGCATGGAGGCGCTGACCGGCGCGGAATTCATCCACCGAGCAGATGTGCTCGCCGCGAAACGGCGTGTTGTGCAATATGCGTCCATCGCGCAGCGCGATACCCTTGTGCATCAAAAAGCCCTTGCGTCGCGAAACAACGTCGCCGGGCTGATATCTCGCCATGCCTATCTCCAGTTTGCTAGCCAGCGTGTACCGTCTTCTCAAGCTCGCTTAAGTGTACTCAAGCACGATTCGAGCCAACCCTAACTCCATGAATCCATGGAATATTATCTCTATCGCAGTGGTCAAAACCACCAAGCTTTAGGCTATCCGACGCAAGCGCCGACATCCTACTGACTGTTCAGCACGATATAGTCGATGGCATCCGCCAGCTCTTGGTCCGAGCAGTCGAGGCACAGGCCTCTCGGCGGCATGCCCGGCGTCATCCCCTCAACCGTCGATCGCAGCAACAAAGCCGGACCCTTGGCAATCCGAGGTTTCCACGCTTCCGCGTCCCCAAACTTGGGTGCATCCGCGATACCTGCCGCGTGACAGGAGAAACAGAACTGGCCGTAGACCTCTTCTCCCGGTTGCAGCGATGAGGCTTCGTTAGCGCCAGGTTCTTCCGAACAACCCGTCCCGCCGAGAATGGCGATCATCAACACCGCTAGCCACCAACGGTCCTTCACCATCGATTTCCTTGAATCATCTTAATCACTTATCGCCACTACCAATCGAAAAACTATCCGCGTCCTGCCACGCAGGAAACGCAGCACGATAGCTGTCGAGCGCCGCCCTGTCTAATCTCTGGGAGAAGACACCCGCATCTTCGGTAGGCGGCACTAACGTTTCGCCTTCGGGGCCATAGACGGCGCTACCGCCGCTATATGCAACCCCGTTGCCGTCTTCGCCGATGATGTTTACCGCCGCCACATAGGCTTGGTTTTCGATCGCCCGAGCCCGCAACAAGGCATTCCACGCAGTTTTGCGAGCAGCCGGCCAATTGGCTACACAAACCAACAGGTCATAGTCACCACGATTGCGCAGCCACACAGGAAATCGAAGGTCATAACAAACCATTGGACAAACTCGCCAGCCGTCTAGCTCGAAGACGACGCGCGTGTTGCCAGCGTCATAGTGCTCATGTTCGCCGGCCATGCGGAAGCGATGCCGCTTGTCATAGTGGCAGAGTTCGCCATCCGGGGTCGCCCAACAGAAACGATTGAAGTACTGAGCCCCGGCTCGAATTACCAGGCTGCCACACAGAACACGATCGAGTTCTCTGGCCCGCTCCCGCAACCAGCGCATCGTTGGCCCGTCCATGACTTCTGCGACCTCCCGCGAACTCATCGTAAAGCCGGTGCTGAACATCTCGGGCAACATCACGAGTTCGCTATCAACCGGCAGCTTGGTGAACCAATCATCGAAGAGGTCGCGGTTGGCGGCGGGATCGTGCCAGCGCGTGGCGGTCTGGATCAAACTGACGGTCAACGAATCGCGCATCTACAACCCACAGAGAATCTCCGCGCCCTGCCGCAAGGTCTCGTCGTCCTTGCAGAAGCAGAACCGCAGCACCCGATAGCGCTCGGCCGCGGCATCTTCGTAAAAAATGGATACCGGAATCGAAGCAATCTTCGCCTCCCGGGTCAGACGCAGTGCCAGGTCGGTATCCAACTCGTCGGAGAATCGTTCGTAGCCAAGTAGCTGAAAATAGGTGCCCGCACTCGGTGCCACGTCGAACCTTGAGCCTTCGAGCAGCCGGCAGAATAGATCGCGCTTTTGCTGGTAAAAACCGCCCAGCTCGAGGTGATGCTCGGGGTGGTCTCGCAAGAAGTCGGCCAGGCCGTGCTGCACCGGCGTGTTGGACGTAAACGTCACAAACTGGTGGATCTTACGAAACTCTTTCGTGAGCGCCGCTGGCGCAACACAGTAGCCGATCTTCCAACCGGTCGTGTGGTAGGTCTTGCCGAAAGACGACACGACGAAACTGCGCTCGAAGAGATCCGGATAACGGCACAGGCTCACGTGCTCGAGGCCATCGAAAATGATGTGCTCGTACACCTCGTCAGCCAGGACGTACAAACCGTATTTTGCCACCAGCGTACGCAACGCCTCGATGTCGTCCTGTGCCCACACCGTGCCCGTCGGGTTGTGAGGTGTGTTGGTTATGATCAATCGAGTTCTAGGCGTGATGAGGTCCGCCACCCGATCCCAATCCACTCGATATGCCGGCGGGCTCATCGCAACGTGGCGGGTAATACCGCCTTGGAGGGTGACGACCGGTGCATAGCTGTCGTAGGCCGGATCGAACACGATGACCTCGTCATCAGGTTGAACGACCGCTGCGATGGCGCAGAAGAGCGCTTCGGTACCGCCCGAGGTGATGGTGATGTCGGTATCCGGATCCGGATCGGCACCGTACAGATTCCGAACCTTGACGGCGATGGCTTCCCGTAGCGCTGCAATCCCCATCATGGGTGGGTATTGGTTGTAACCATGCGTGAGGTAGTACTGCACGCGTTCGAGCAGCGCCGGCGGCCCGTCGAAGTCGGGGAAGCCTTGCGATAGGTTCAGCGCCCCCTCTTCGGCCGCCAACGCCGACATCACGGTAAAGATGGTCGTCCCGACCTCTGGCAACTTGCTCTGCAAGCCCTGCTCCGATTGTTGGGAAGACGCCTTGGAAGATGGCTGCGAAGACGCCTGCGAGTCTGCCACTAGTACCTCCCACGCAACGGCGTCGGTTCAACGACCCACTATTGTCTCTTCTATCCAATATCAATATATTTTGATATTGCCTACGATCGCTGCTAGCATGCTTGACCCTTGCAAGGGTACCACCATGGCGCTGGCTCAACGCTCGGGGCTCAAGTCACCAATGGACGAGTTCATCCTCGTCACCAAGGCCGTCGGCGACAAACTGCGCGCGGCGATCTTACGTGCGCTTCGAGAAGATTCGTTCGGCGTGCTCGAGCTCTGCCACATCTTTGAGGCCGCGCAACCTGCGCTAAGCCATCACTTGAAAGTGTTGCACAAGGCCGGACTGGTCGCCAAACGCCGCGAGGGTACGAGCATCTTTTACCGGCGTGCATCCGCCCAAGGCCTCGAACTTCGTGAAGCGTTATTCGCCGCGTTGGACAGTGTCGAACTGCCGAGCCATGTCATCAAGCGAATCAAACAGGTGCATGGCAGACGCCGGCAGACCAGCGAACGGTTCTTCGCCAACCATGTGGACGCCCTCAAAAGCCAGCAAACGATGATCAGCCCGTTGGCGGCATACGCACCCACCATCATGGATGCTTGGCGCAGCGCGGGACTCGAGCGCAACGCCGTACTTGAAGTGGGACCGGGCGACGGACAGCTGCTTGCCGAACTCGCAAATGACTTCGATCATGTAGTCGGCATCGACAGCGCACCCGCGATGCTGGCAAGGGCGCGCAAGAATCTCGCTGGTCTGACGAACGTCACGCTCATGCAACGGGAATTCACCGCGTTGCCGCGAGTGCGCAAGTACAACCTGGTGATCGCAGCCATGGTCGTGCACCACATGCCTTCACCCAGCCGGTTTTTTCAACATGCTCGGCGCATCATGAAGCCCGGCGGGCTACTGGTCGTCGCCGAGCTCTGCCACCACCACCACGAATGGGTACGTTTCGCTTGCGGTGACCAATGGCTCGGTTTCGAGGCACAAGAACTCAACGGCTGGGCCGAGCAAGCCGGATTCGCCTCGCCACAATCGCAGTTTCTCGCACAGAAAAACGGCTTTCGCTTGCAGATTCATAGCTATCCAAAGGATTCAAAATGACCGACTACAAAGTAGCCGACATCAACCTCGCCGAATTTGGGCGCAAGGAGATCACGCTCGCCGAAGCGGAGATGCCCGCCTTGATGACGCTACGCGAAAAGTATGCGGCCGAAAAGCCGCTCGACGGTGCCAAGATCATCGGTTGTATTCACATGACCATTCAAACCGCCGTGCTCATCGAAACCCTGGTGGCACTCGGTGCTGAGGTGCGTTGGTCATCATGCAACATCTTTTCCACCCAAGATCACGCGGCATCGGCGATCGCGGTAAAGGGCATTCCCGTCTTCGCTTGGAAGGGCGAGACCGAAGACGAGTACACCTGGTGCATTGAGCAAACCCTCTTGAAGGACGGCGAACCCTGGAGCGCCAACCTGCTGCTTGACGACGGCGGCGATCTTACCGAGATGATCCACACGAAGTACCCCGCCATGCTCTCGACTATCCACGGCATCAGCGAAGAGACGACGACCGGCGTGCATCGTCTGTATGAAATGATGCAAACGGACGAGCTCAAAATACCGGCGATCAACGTCAACGATTCGGTTACCAAATCTAAGAACGACAACCGCTACGGTTGTCGGCACAGTCTGAACGATGCCATCAAACGCGGTACCGACATGCTCATGGCGGGCAAGCGTGCGTTAGTCGTCGGCTACGGTGACGTCGGCAAGGGCTCCACGCAGAGCCTGCGCCAGGAGGGCATGATCGTGCGCGTCGTGGAGATCGACCCGATCTGCGCCATGCAAGCGTGCATGGACGGGTTTGAGGTCGTCTCTGCCTATAACAATGGCATCAACACGGGTCGCGTCAAAGACATCAACACACGTCTGTTGGGCGAGACCGATCTGATCGTTACCTGCACCGGCAACAGCAACGTCTGTGACGAGAGTATGCTAAAAACGCTCAAGCGCGGCGCCGTCGTCTGCAACATCGGCCATTTCGACAACGAGATCGACACGCAATTCATGCGCGACAACTGGCGCTGGGACAAGATCAAAGACCAAGTGCACCAGGTGTTTCGCAGCGACGATCCAAGCGACTACCTGATCTTGCTTTCGGAAGGACGTCTGGTGAATCTCGGCAACGCGATGGGTCACCCGTCCCGAGTCATGGACGGATCGTTCGCCAACCAAGTGCTCGCCCAGATGCATCTTTACCAAGAACGCTGGGCCGATCAGCCGGAGAACCAGCGCGCTCCCATCACCGTTGAGGTGCTACCGAAGAAACTGGACGAGGAGGTTGCACAACTGATGGTCGAAGGCTTCGGCGGCATTGTCACGCAGCTAACCCAGCGCCAAGCCGACTACATCGGTGTGGAGCAGATCGGCCCGTTCAAGCCGGACGCGTACAAGTACTAGAGGTAGACGCACAAAGAAGATCGCGGCCTCGCGTCTCTTGGACGGGCAGCCGCCTCCTACCTATAGTTGTATACCTTCAATACTGGGGTAGGAGGCGGCTGCGCGTCCAAAGGACACGACGTTGCGATGCTTAGTATTTGCCGCCGAGCTTCGAGTGATCCCACGTCACGTACTTCACCGGCGTGAACTTCAGTAGTACCCGTTTCTCGGCGGTTTTCGAGACGGCACCGAGAAGCTTCTCGACCTGATCTTCGGTCACTTCCTGGCCCTTGGTGTTGATCTTTACCAGCGCGTCGCACACCTGATTAAAATCGTCGATCACTTCGGCGTTCGCGTAGATGAGAACGCTTTTGAGCTTGGCATACTCCGATCCACTCTCGACTAGCAACGACGCCTTCGGGTCGCGCCGAAAGTTGAAAACTTTTTGGCTTTTCTGAAACGTCGAGCAATACAACGCACCGGCTTCGTCCTGGTAGAACCACATCGGCATGGGATGGGGATAACCATCCCTGCCGTTTGAAACGATGATCAGCGTCTTCTGCTCGCAGAGGTAGTCGCGAATCTCATCGTCGCTCAACTCGATAAGCTCCCTCCGTGACGGCATAGGCTTCCTCTTCTGGTGTCAGTCGATCAAAAGACTACAATAACGCCCTTTTCTGGGGAAGGCACAAACCGCCGGATGGAGCAGTCGTTACAAGACCTCATGAGGTTGTTAGACCTCGAAGAGATCGAGAAGAATCATTACCGCGCCACCAGTCCCAACGAGGGTTGGCAGCGCGTCTACGGCGGCCAGGTGATCGGTCAGGCACTGGTGGCCGCATCGCGTACGGTCACGGAAGAACGTCACGCACACTCCCTGCACGGCTACTTTCTACGCCCCGGCGAGATGGGCACGCCGATTCTCTACACGGTCGACCGCATTCGAGATGGCAGAAGCTTCACGACCCGACGGGTGGTGGCCATTCAGAACGGCAAGGCCATCTTCGCCATGTCGATTTCGTTTCACATCGACGAACCGGGTCTGTCGCACCAATTCGACATGCCCGACGTGCCAAGCCCCGACACACTGCAGGACGAGGAAACCATTCGCGCGGAACATGCCAAAGACATTCCGGAGGAGTTGCGCGAGTCTTACTCGAGCCACCGGCCTATCGAGATTCGTCCAATAGATCCGGTCAATGTCTTCAAGCCCGAGAAACGCTCACCACGGCAGATGTGCTGGATGAAATCGCGCGACCCGTTACCCGACGACCGACGGTTGCATCAATGTGTGTTGGCTTATTTGTCGGACTGGTCGTTGCTCGATACGGCGACATTGCCGCATGAGGTGAATTTTTTACAGTCCAACATGCAGGTGGCAAGTCTCGACCATGCGATGTGGTTCCACCGTCCGTTTTGCGCCGACGAATGGTTGCTGTACGTGCAGGACAGCCCCAACGCGAGCGGCGCGAGAGGGCTCAACCGCGGGCTCATCTACAGCCACGCCGGCGAGCTCGTCGCATCGGCAGCACAAGAAGGATTGATTAGGGTACATACGGATCGCGGCGTCGCGTCCTAAGGACGCGCAGCCGCTCCTACCAGATCCTCGGGAGGCAAGGTAGGAGGCGCCTGTGCGTCCGAGGGACACGATGTCGCGATTTTAGAAACTAGTTGTATCCGTACGGGGCGTCATCGGTTTTCAAGTCTTTGTACCGCTCATACAATCTCGTCTGCCGCGAGCGCATGGGAACCGGCTCACCGTTGATCAACACGTGTTCGGCCCAGCTTGTGACCTCCAACGGATCACCGCTCCACACGACCACGTCGGCCACGGAACCCACGCTCAGAACGCCTACATCGTCCATGCCCCAGGTCCGAGCCGCATTGCGCGTCATCGCGGCCAGCGCGTCGAACCATGGCATGCCGTGAGCCACAGCATTACCGGCCTGGTGGCGAAGGTTCTTGGTATTGTGCGTGTTGCCTGCAGTAAACAGCACGTTGACCCCGGCATCGTTCAACAAGGCCGCGTTGTCGAGACGGGCGCCCAGCGACTCGAAATTGCTCGGCAGGTTGTTGAACACGTTGACCACCACGGAAACGCCTGAGTCGGCCAACTGTTCGCGCACCTTCCAGGCTTCTTTGCCGCCGATAATCACCAACTGCAAGTCATGCAATTCGGCCAGCCGTATCGCCGCAGCAATGTCGTGAGCCCGGTTGATACTCAACACCAAGGGCACATCCGCCCGCAAGAAATCCTTCAACGCCTGCATGTCTTGCCGCGAATAGTCTCTCTCCCCAGGTCGGTAACGATTTGCCGAGAAGCGACCGGCCTTCGCAAACGCCGTCACCAGCCTCTGCCACAGGGCGCTGCGGCTACCACCCGTGAACTCGGCCGTCGTCGCCCCGATGCCGCCGAACAAACCCACCCGCGTGGCGGTTACGATATCGCCACCGCCAAGGTGCACGATTGCACCAAAACCCGCCAACGGATCGACGCCCGGCTGCGGCGCTACGACGGCCCGGGTCACGCCGCCCATGCGAGTCACCGCAAACAGCGTCGACGATGGGTTGATGCCGAAGCTGACGTCGAATCCCGGGCCCAACGGATATTCGACGACCTGGCTATCCACCGTCGCGGCTTCCCCGCCGATCTCCATCAAGCCAAACTGGCTGTACGACTCGATCAACCCTGGCGTGACCACTTTGCCGCGCGCATCGATCTGCCGATACTCAAACGGCACGTCGAGATCGACGCCGATGGCTTGTACCCTGCCATTGGCGATCAGCAAGGTCGCACGCTCGATCGGTTCCGGCGACTCCATCGTAAAAATGCGTCCGCCGATCACCGCGACATCGGCAAACGCGGAACCGACGGTCAGCAACAACCCTATCGATATCAACGGGTTCATCGCGCCTCCTCCGACACCGTTTGGTCCAGATCGAAATCACGCGCCGGCTGACGTGTCGGGTCCAAGCGGTCGTAGTAGAGATAACCGTCGATGAACACCTTCTCGGCCCGGGCGTACACGCTGAACGGATGGCGATCCCAGATGACCAAATCGGCGGCCTTGCCGACTTCGATGCTGCCGGTTGCCTCCCCGATACCCAGAGCGTTGGCAGCATTCTGAGTAATCCACACCATCGCCTGCGCTGCGCTGACGGACATTCCGACCCGGCGCGCGGCGGTCATCGCTTTCGCTGCCTCTTGATTGAGACGCTGAATGCCTTCGGCAGAATCAGAGTGGACGATCGCGCAGGCGCTTGCTTGATCCACCAATGCGATGTTCTGCGGGATGCCGTCGAACGCTTCGAGCTTGAAACCCCACCAATCGGCCCACATGGCGGAGCAGATGCCCGCTTCGGCTAACAAGTCGGCAATCTTGTATGACTCCACGGCGTGGTGGAAAGCGGTAATCTTGTAGTCGAACTCTTTCGCCACCTCGATCATCGTCGCCATCTCGTCTGCTCGATAGCAGTGGTTGTGCACCAATATCTCGCCTTCAAGCACCTTGACGAGCGTATCCAACCTGAGGTCACGATCGGGTGCTTTATCGCTCTTCCCGGAATCGAACGCTTGCTGTTGGTCGCGGTAAGCTCTGGCCTTGGCCCATGCGGCACGGTAGCCAGCCACGTTGCCCATGCGGGTCGCCGGGGCCTTCGACTGTTCGCCATAGATGCGCTTGGGATTCTCGCCGCATGCCATCTTCAAACTCTGCGGCGCGCCGGGGTACTTCATGCCACCGACGGTGCGCGACGGCACGTTTTTGAGCGTCACGCCGCGACCGCCAAACAGGTTGGCGCTGCCCGGTAGAATCTGCATTGTCGTCACACCGCCCGCGAGCGCTAGACCGAACTGCGGATCCTGGGGCCACACCGAGTGCTCCACCCATACGTTGGCGGTGTTGGGGTCCGTCATTTCATTGCCGTCGCGGGTAGAGCTCAGCACGGGCGACGGGTAGGCGCCGAGGTGGGAATGCACATCGATGACGCCCGGCGTCAACCACTTGCCCGACCCGTCGATGCGCATCGCAGGGTCGCCGGACAGATCACTACCCACAGCCGCAATGCGCCCCTCGCTGACAAGCACATCGACACCGTTCAACTGTTCTCCCGTGCCCGTCAACACGGATACATTGACGACCAAGGTGTCGGCGTGCGAGCGAACCGAATAGGTGGACGCATAGGGTTCTGTCGCTTCTGCAAGTTGGGTGACAAGCAAAAGCACCAACCAAGAAAGGGCTCGTGCAAGCATGACCGGATCTCCGACTAATAGCCTGTTGAAAAACAGCCCGCTATGCGGCCATTTTTCCCGCCTTCGGCCATCCTTGGCCTCGGGGCTCCTCCATTTTTGAAACACTTACGCGTTCGAAAAATGCCCGCGACGTCCAGTCGCGGGACTAGCAGCGTGTTTTTCAACACGCTGCTAGTCTTTGTAGATTTCGCCGCCCTTCATCACGAAGTTGACGTTGCCCATTGCTTCGATATCGGTCAGTGGATCTCCGTGCACCGCAATGATATCCGCATACTTTCCGACTTCTATCGAACCGAGATCGTCCCACTCATCGAGCAGTTGAGCTGCACCAACGGTTGCGCTCTGTATGGCTTCCATGGCCGGCATCCCGCCTTCCACCATGTACACGAATTCCTTCCAGTTATCGCCGTGAGGTGAAACCCCCGTATCCGTTCCAAACGCAATCTTCACCCCATTGGCGTAGGCGCGCGCAAACGTCTGCTGAATCAAGGGCCCAATGGCCGCAGCCTTGGGCCTGACCAAATCGGAGAAATAGCCGTCGATCTCGGCTTTTTCCGACACGAACTTGCCAGCGATGATGGTCGGTACGTACCACGTGCCTTGGCGCTTCATTAAGCGCATCACCTCATCGGTCATGTAGGTACCGTGTTCGATGGAGTGCACCCCGGCGGCGACTGCGCGACGCATGCCTTCGGTTCCGTGAGCATGCGCTGCAACGCGAAATCCGTAGTCTTCCGCCGCGCTCACGATGGCGGCAATTTCGGCTTGCGTGAACTGCGGATTCTGCCCGCTCTTGGCCTGGCTCAGCACGCCGCCCGTGGCTGTGATCTTGATGAGGTCCGAGCCTTCCTTGTAACGCACACGTACCGCTTTGTAGGCATCGACAACCCCGTTGACCACGCCGTCGTCGGGGCCCGGATCA
The DNA here is from genome assembly GCA_027297435.1 of Gammaproteobacteria bacterium. GTDB lineage: Bacteria > Pseudomonadota > Gammaproteobacteria > Pseudomonadales > Azotimanducaceae > Azophilus. The sequence continues at coordinate 16,175 of JAPUIA010000286.1, forward strand.
CCCCGCAAGCGGTCTATCACGCCGTTGGTGGGGTCCGCGTGACCCCCCGTGGTGCCGATGCCCTTGCCAGCGGTAAAGATGCGCGGGCCGTTGATGTGTCCCTCGGCGATGGCCTTACGCATCGACTGCGCCAAGCCGGCGCTGGTTCCGAGATCACGTACGGTCGTGAAGCCTGCCATCAGCGTACGCGTTGCATACGGCACCGCCCTGAGTGCGTAGTCGGCCGGCTCCAAGGTGAATCGGTCGACAAACCGATTGGGGCTCTGCTGACTCGCGATATGCACGTGCATGTCGATCCAGCCGGGCATGACGAACGAGTCCTTCAGGTCGACGTTTGCAGTGCCTCGATAGCCGGCCACCACTTCTTTGATGCGCATACCCTCGATGACGATCGTTCTCGCGGTGAGCACTTCACCGCTATTGACGTCGACCATTCGGCCCGCGTGAATGACGACCTCCGCCGAAACGACGGCACACAGCATCCATATCAAGAACCCGAATAAAATCCGCATGATGTCCCCTCCCTTTGTCGAACCGCATTGTCGCCCCTGGCAGCGACAAAGAAAAACCCCCTCCGGTATACATCATCGATTGAGGCCGCGATAATAGATGGTTCGGGCGACGGACGGTCTCAGGCCGTAAGTAGTTGATTTCTAGGGGGATTGGTCATCGATATAGCGAAAATAGCCGAGACGGTGGGGAGCTTGAAGGACCACCTGGAAGAACACCGCTATATCTGCAGCGACCAGATTGCCACCGCCGTTTACCTTTCTTATCACCTGCGCAAACCCATCCTGATCGAAGGCCCGCCGGGCGTCGGCAAGACCGAGCTCGCGAAAACCACTGCTGAAATGTTCGAGTTGCCGCTCATACGACTGCAATGCTATGAGGGCTTGGATGAAGCGAAGGCCATCTACGAGTGGAAGTACGGTAAGCAACTGCTGTACACGCAAGTGCTGAAAGAAACCCTCGATGAAGTATTGCAGGGCGCGAAAGGGTTCGCCCAGTCGATCAGCCGGTTGCATGAGTTCGGTGACATTTTCTTTTCCGAGGAATTCTTGGAACCGCGACCCCTGTTGAAAGCGCTCCGGGAGGAAGACGGATGCGTATTGCTCATCGACGAGGTCGACAAGTCGGATCACGAATTCGAATCTCTACTGTTGGAGATCTTGTCCGACTACCAGGTATCGATTCCGGAAATCGGAACCGTGAAAGCCACTAAAGAACCGCCAATGGTGTTTCTGACAAGTAACAACACACGAGAAATCTCGGATGCCTTGAAACGCCGCTGTCTGCATTTGTATATCCCGTTTCCTGACGTCGATCTCGAGCAACGCATCATCCATGCCCGGGTTCCCGACATTCCGCCCGAACTGCGCCGCCAGCTGGTCGAGTTCATACAGGAGCTTCGCGATCTCGATCTAAAAAAGTTACCCGCGATATCCGAGACCATCGATTGGGCGCGCACGCTGTTGCTGCTACACGCCGAATCGCTGGACCCACAGCTAGTGCGTGACACCTTGAACGTCATTCTCAAGTTTCAGGAAGACATCGAGAACGTCGATGGCGAAATCACCGCCATCACCAGCAAGGTCGTGAAGCACTAGAGTCGACGGTGGACCGCACCCTTGCGAACTTCATTCGGGCCCTCAGAAATTCAGAGGTTCGCATCTCTACCGCCGAAACGTTGGACGCCTTCAATACCGTGGAACTCGTTGGTTATAGAAACCGCGACTTTCTGAAGCGTTCGCTGTCCTTGGTTCTGTCCAAGACGGTCGACGAGAAAGAGACTTTTGAGACCTGTTTCGACCAGTTCTTTTCGTTTTCTAACGTGCACGGCAGCCGTGAGAGCGCCGAAGGTACATCCGAAGGTGGTGCCGAGTCTGGAGACGGTGAGGGAGGCGGCGAATCAGAAGGTGAGGGGGGGCAACCACAGAGCGGCACTCAAGCGGGCGGCAAGAAATCCAAGACTAGCGCCTATGGCATCGAGGCGGAGAAGGAGGAAAACCTCGGCGCCGGCGAGATGACCGAAGCGCAATCGCCCCTCGGCCAACTGCTGATGCACGACTCCAAGGTGGAGCTGTCGGTGGAGATGTCGAAAGCCGGGGAGCAGGTAGACGTCCGCGAAATACAGGTCTTCACCCAGAAAGGCTTATACACCCGCCGCATCATGGAAGTCATGGGTCTAGCCGATCTCGATCGCGAAATCAGCGATCTACGCAACAGCCCGCAAGTACCCATGCGCCGGCTCGGGCAAGAACTGCGCCGGCGCCGCGAGTGGTTGCGTGAACAGGTTCGCGACTACGTCGAACGGCAATTTCTGTTGCACGCCGATGCCTCGGGTAAGCGCTTGCGTGAAGAGTTGTTGCGCAAAGTGAAGCTTTCCAACGTGGAACACCGGAGCTTTCGGCTCATTCAGGAAATCGTCTATAAAATGGCGAAGAAGCTTGCCGCTTTGCATTCGCGGCGCAAAAAGGTGTTCAAGCGGGGGCAACTCAACATTCCGAGAACGCTTCGCCACAACATGGCCTACGACGGTGCAATCTTCAACCTCAAGTGGAAGTCGGTGAAGATCGACAGGCCGAAGGTGTTCGCGATCTGCGATGTGTCCGGCTCAGTGGCGAACTACGCGCGCTTCATGCTGATGTTTCTCTACAGCTTGGAAGAGGTGATGCCGAAAGTGCGCTCATTCGCGTTCTCGTCGGATTTAGCGGAAGTTACCGAACTTTTCGACCGCAACAAACTCGAAGACGCGATCGCCAAGACCATGCGAGACTACAGCGGTGGATCCACCGACTATGGACAAGCGTTCGAAGACTTCAAGCGTCTGTGCTTCGACGACGTCGACCACCGCACCACGATCATCATCTTGGGCGATGCACGCAACAACTACGGCGATCCACGGTCAGAGATCCTGAAGGAAATGTACGACCGTTCCAAACGCGTGATCTGGCTCAACCCCGAGGGGCGCAATTCCTGGTATGTAGGAGACTCCGAAATGCGCCGCTACAGCGCCTATTGTCACCAGGTCGACGAATGTAACTCGCTCATGCATCTCGAGCGGGTCGTGGGCAATCTGCTGAGGACCGTGCAATGACGACCGGTATCACCACCACCGAAGACAGCTTCAACAAATCGGCCATCAAGCAGCTTGCGGTTTACGCACTCGTTGCGCTGCTGGGGCTCGCCGGGTTGATGTGGGTGCTCAACCTTGCCGCAAATCTCACGGGGTCCAGCAGCGGCAGCGATAGCGCCGTCGACGTTGCCAACAACACCATTACCGTCATGCTGCGCGAAGAACCGCCCCAGCTCAACAGCACGCTGTCCACCGACATGGTCAGCGGCGTCGTGCTCGGCCACGTCATGGAGGGGCTCTTACGCTACGATCAGTACAACGAGCTCGCCCCGGCAATGGCGGAACGATGGCGAGTAACGGAGGACGGGGCGACCTTCTGGATTCGCGATGATGCCCATTGGAACGACGGCTCGCCCGTCACGGCTCACGACTTCGTGTTCGCTTGGCGGCTTGGGCTCGATCCCGCCAACGCATCCGAGTACGCCTTCATTCTGTACCCCATCAAGAACGCCGAGGCCATCAATCGGGGTGACTTGCCGGTAGATGCGCTCGGCGTGCATGCCATCGACGACAAGACGTTGGACGTGACGTTTGAACGACCCATCGCTTTTTTCGACAAGCTCACCGCGTTCTCTACCTACTATCCGGTACCGCAAGACTTTTACGAGGCAACCAGCGGACGCTACGGTTCGGATGCAGATCAGCTTCTTTACAATGGGCCGTTCGCCATCTCATCCTGGGTACACGGAGCATCGCTGAAGCTCGACAAGAACCCCTACTACTGGGACAAAGACCGGATACGCCTGGATAGCATCAACATCGGTTACATCGTCTCAGACGCCAACGCGACGTTGAACCTTTTCAAAGACGACAAGATCGCCCTGACATCGTTGACGGCGGAAAACCTGCCAAACGCTCTGGAGCAACGCTGGCATATCGAGAGGTTCATGGACGGTTCGGTGTTTTTCATGGAGTTCAACCACCGGGACGACCGCGTAACCCGCAACTTGAACCTGCGCAAGGCCATGTTGCTCGCCCAGGACCCAAGCGAGTTGGTCTACAAGGTGATCAAGATCCCCGGGTATCTCCCCGGAGAATCTCTCTTTCCGGTTTTTCTACCGGGCGTCAACGGCAAGTTTCGCGACGAGTATCCGGCCCCAAAGCATCACATGAACGTGGAGCAAGCGCGGATCTACCTCGACAAGGCTAAGCAGGAACTCGGTCTCGACGAGTTGCCGCCGCTGGTGATGCTGACCGGCGACAATCCGGTCTCCAACATTCAATCGGAGTACTTTCAGGCGGTCTTCAAGAAAAATCTTGGGCTCGACATCAAGATCGACCGGCAAATCTTCAAACAACGGCTTGCCAAGATGACGTCCGGCGACTTCGACATGGTGTTAGCCGGCTGGGGCCCCGACTACAATGACGCGCTCACCTTTGGCGATCTCTTCGCTTCCTGGAACCTCAACAATCGGGGCCGCTACGACAACCCCGACTACGACCGTTTTGTACGCATCGCTCAAAGATCCGTCGATCCAAAGGTACGCATGGACGCGTTCGCCGAGCTTCAACGCATCATCTACGAAGATGCGGTCATTATCGTCAACTACGAGCGCGGCGTGGCCTATGTGACGCATCCGCTGGTCAAGGGGATTCTCCGGCGCGTCGTCGGCGCGGATATCGACTACACCTACGCATAC
>JAPUIA010000287.1 GCA_027297435.1 Gammaproteobacteria bacterium
GTTGTTGACGCTTTGCGAATGGCGATGGCTGCGCGACAGCCTGAAGGATCACTGATCCATCATTCGGATCGAGGCGGCCAGTATACAAGCGACGACTTCCGTGACGAGCTTGCGAAACATGGGATCGAGTGCAGCATGACCGGTGGCGGTCACTGTTACGACAATGCGGCTGCTGAGAGTTTCTTTGGGCTACTCAAACGTGAGCGAGTAAATAGAACACGTTACCGCACGCGTGATGAAGCGCGTGCTGATGTGTTCGACTATATCGAGGTGTTCTATAACCGAAAACGACGCCATGGTTACCTTGGCAATAACAGTCCAGTAGACTTTGAGGAGCAGTCAGCAGGTCTTTCAACAATGGTCCGCTGACAAGGGGCAAGACCAGAAAGCAGTCATCTGGGTGCCGAGCGCCATGTCGGTTTCGTGGCCCGAACCGGACATTCCCGAAGCGCGCATAGATCAACTACTTGGTCGAGGATCCTGCAGGGGGTCCTACGTTAGGCGGCCCGTCGACGGCGTCTGCGTCGCGGACGACGCGAACCATTCGATGCTTGATTGTTCCGTGCACAGTCGTTGGGTCTGGTCCCGCGCGTCGCCGAGGCGTGGTGTTCGCGCTCCCGGTACGGCAACTGCACTTCCAACTCGCGCGGCGAGAACTTAATGAGCTTTTCAATAGCCCTCAACCTGCCTTGCTCCGACGTGTCGACCAGCGACCAAGCCACTCCAGCTGATCCGGCGCGTCCGGTGCGGCCGATGCGGTGAACGTAGGTCTCTGGTTCGTGCGGTAGCTCATGGTTGATGACGTGCGAGACGGCGTTGATGTCGATGCCGCGGGCAGCGATATCGGTGGCGACGAGCACCCAGGCGTCACCTGTCTTGAAATTATCGAGCGCCCGCTGCCGAGCGTTCTGCGATTTGTTGCCGTGAATGGCTTCGGCGCCGATTCCGGCCTTGATCAGTTTTCGTGTAACGCGATCTGCACCGTGTTTGGTTCGCGTGAAAACAATTGCGCGTGAGACTGCGGTGTCGTGCAACAGCTTCTCGAGTACTTGTTGTTTATCGCTGTTGTCGACGTTGACAACGCGTTGTTCGATGTCCTGCACGGTCACTTGTTTTGGCGAGACGTCGACACGTACGGGATTCTTAAGAATGTCGCGGCTGAGGTCAGCAACTTCTTTCGGCATAGTAGCGGAGAATAGAAGTGATTGTCTGTTAGCGGGGGTTTGCGCAATGATGCGTTTCACGTCGCGTACGAAACCCATGTCCAACAAGCGGTCTGCTTCGTCGAGTACCAACGCGGAGACCAGCGAAAGGTCGACGTGTTCTTGTGCGGCTAGATCTAGCAGGCGACCGGGTGTCGCGACGAGTATGTCTACGCCTTTTAAAAGCCTTCTAACCTGAGGGCTTTGACCCACTCCCCCGAAGATGACGGCATGTCTCAGTTTCAGGTCACGGCCGAATGCCGAAAACTCGCCGTGAATTTGCAACGCTAGCTCGCGGGTAGGCGCCAGTATCAGTGCCCGAGGTTGCCGAGGGTGTGGAGACACGTTGTTCTCGTCTAAGAGTTGTAATAGCGGCAAAGCAAAGGCTGCGGTTTTTCCGGTACCAGTTTGAGCTACGCCGAGCAAATCCTTGGCCTGTAGCAGCGCCGGAATGGCTTGGGTTTGAATGGGCGTGGGTTCCAGGTAGCCCATGTCGTCCAAGACACGGCAGAGGTTTCGGCGTAGGCCGAGAGATTCAAAGGTATTCTGATTCAATGATTTTCCTATCGGGCAACGCGACGTTGTGCGCCACGCTGCTGTGTACTGCTTGCTATTCTTCGCGCGATAGAAACAAGATGTTGTTAAAAGAGGGGGTATCGAGATGACACTTGAGCTGTGAATGTGTCGCGCGTTCGACACGCGCGCGGAGGCTGAGGGTTGGTGTTCACGAAGTCAAGGAGTTATTTTCCGATTCACCGAGCGCGTCGCGGAAATTGTCTGGGTTCCGCTAACAAGCTGCGGAGACGGATTGCGTACGCAGCAATGGTAACGTTGTTGGATTGCATGTCGTCTCTCCTCGTTCCGGTTCTTCACCGTTCGGCTCATTGGTCCCGCGCGTGCCCGGTGAGATACCTTCGCCGTACTAGATCCGGACACCCGCCTCGTACAGCCTTTGTATTTCTGGATACACCCGCGCCGCATTTTCATGCGCATAGCAAACGAAGACGTAGGGTTCGTCGCCTTGATAGGCCGGGAACGGTGTATCCAACGTACCTCTCCCCAGTACGTGGCCCCGAGTTTAACCGGTTAGCCGGATGGCCGTTCGTGTCGATTCACCCTCAAAGTTGAGCGGCTGCTAAGCAAACCGTTGCCGACATTTTTCAGGATCTCGAGTAGATTGTGCGCTGGCGAGTGATTTTCGTCGACTGTTCAGACGTCCAGTTGGCGGCGTACGAGCAGGAACGAAAACGCCGACTTCAACGACTGCTGCTTTGCCTCGTAAAAACCCTATCGGGTATCCAACGTTCGCTAGAGTTTTAACTAAAGAACTTACGCAAATGGACGATAGAGAGCATAGCGATTGCTTTATCGGAGCACGTTAGTGCGAATTCAACTGGGTCCATTCACAGGGCTTACCGAAACACAGGTTGAACCCCAGAGTGGCCGTGAAGTCGTCGACCGATCTTTGGTAATTGGCGTTAACGTTTAGCCGCGCCACTGAATCCGACACCGTAAATGAACGCTACCAAGCCGCTCAAAGGTAGGAAGACCCACGCGTCCGATAGCGAACTCGCAGAGGTTCCCGTTGGGTTATTGAAAATCGGTATGTACGTAGCTGCCGTGGATAAACCCTGGCTTGAGACTCCGTTCGCGGTACAAGGTTTTTTCGTCGAGACCGAAGAAGACATCGACTACGTGGCGGCGCACTGCCAGCATGTATACGTAGATCCACGACGCGTCGATCGGCGAGAGCTGAATACCCGCCGGTATGCACCTAGCACCGGGCCTCGCAATACCACCTCGTTGAAGAGCGAACTGCGTCGCGCCACGGTGGACTACGAAAGTGCATCGGTGGCCGTGGAGAAGGTATTCACACAACTCAAAAAAAACCGGCACCTGGACGCGGGCGCCATCGAGTCTGCGCTAACCCCATTGATTCAGAGCGTGCTACGCAACAGCGAAGCGATGGCGGCGCTCATCCGCATGAAGCAGAAAAACGATTACATCCATAGCCACTGCATCTCCACAGCGGTGTGGTCGATATTGCTCGGGCGGCATGTGGGATTAGACAACGATGAACTAAAGGTGCTGGCGCTAGGCGCCGCGATGATCGACGTGGGTATGGTGAACGTGCCCAACCACATCATCAACAAACCCGGGCCGCTAACTGCAAAAGAATTCAAGCTGGTTAAAAGCCATGTCAAAACCGGCGTTAGGCTGGTAGAGGAAGCAGGCACCGTCAATCACCGAGTGATAGAGATCATCGCCTGTCACCACGAAAGGCACAGTGGGTCCGGGTACCCGAACGGGCTGGCTGGGGCGGACATTCCGCTCACTGCCAGAATGGCAGGTATCGCGGATAGCTACGATGCCATGATCACGCAACGACCCTACGCTTCGGCTCGCTCTTCGTTCGATGCAATTCAAGAACTTACCGCGTTGAAGGGATCGCTGTTTCATCCCGATATAACGGAAGCGTTCACCCAAGCTATTGGTATCTTTCCTACGGGATCGATTGTTGAGCTCAACAGCGGCGAGGTGGGAATCGTGGTGGGACAAAATTCCGTTCGGCGCCTCAAGCCGCAAATCATCGTGGTACTGGATAAGAACAAGGTTCCGTATAAGCGTTTCATTACCTGCGACTTGCAGTACCAGTCCGACCCAGACGATCCTTTGCGGAACCTGCGCATCACCAAGGAACTGCAGCCCGGTACCTACGGTTTAGATGCGCAAAATTACTTCCTCTGACAGACCCTGCTATCTCGCCAACCATTCACCATGAAGCAAGACTTACACCAGCACCTTGACAAGGTTTTCGATCAGCGCGGGCGCGCAGCCGGGAGTGGAGTAAACGTTTTCGTGCTCGTCGAAATGGACGACTTTAGACGCATGTCCGCATCGCTTGGTCTCGAGACGGCTGAACTATTGGTAGGTGCGTTCCATGAGCGGGTTCGTGGTTTTTTGCGCACGTGTGACCAGCATATAGTCATCTCCGATGAACGCTGCGGGGTCATATTGTCCGAAATACAAAACATGGAGCAGCTAGATCTCGCCGCCGCCAAGTTATTTCGACAGTTTGAAGCCCCAATTGAAGTGATCGACCGAAGTTTCAAGGTCACGCTCTTCGCAGCTTTCGTGGTGCCAACAAAAGCTCGTACCGGCGCGGCCCAACTGCTGGACGAAGGAGAACGCGGCTTGTTTGAGGCTCGGTCGACGAACAACCGCTACACCGTCGTTAAGCTGGATAAGAAAAATGTCGATGTCGTAGATGATTGGCAAGCGCAACAAGAGGTGGAGGAGGCTTTCGAGCGCGGGGAGTTTCACTTGTACTTTCAGCCCAAGGTGCACGCTGTCTACCGATCGACGGTAGGTGCGGAGGCGTTGCTTCGCTGGGCATCTCCGCAACGGGGCCTAACCCTTCCGGGGTTTTTCATGCCCGATATAGAGCGCAGTGCAATAATCAAGCCAGTGACCTGGTATTGCATTCGCTCGGCCGCCGCCACCTGTCGCCATTGGCCGAAGCATGTATCGGTCGCAATCAACGTGGCACCTAACGTATTGGTGGACGACGAAATCGTGCAAGTGTTGCAGGACACACTCGGTTTGTATGAACTTGCCGGAGAGCGTCTCACCATCGAGGTGACCGAAAACGCCATGATGGAAGACCCGCTTCGCTGTTTCGATATCTTGCGGTCGATTCGCAGCCTCAGCGTCAAGGTATCCATCGACGATTTTGGCACTGGCTACTCATCCCTTGCCTACTTTCGCAACCTCCCAGCCGACGAACTGAAAATAGATCGCAGCTTTGTCGCGGCCATGCACAACAGCCCGCAGGACGCATCGCTCATAAAATCCATCGTCGACATCGCCCGCAATTTCGGGCTCCAAGTGGTGGCTGAAGGCATAGAAGACGAAACGACGGCTGACGCGCTAAAGGACCTGGGTTGCGACGTATTGCAGGGATTGCTGTTCGGTGAGCCTTGCGCAGGCAGAGATTTTGACAACTATCTGGATGGGAAGCCCGCTGACTTCGGTGTATCGAACTAAGTCAGTCGCTGATCGCTCGGGTGAGCTCCGCAATGGGATCTACGGCGGTGCCAGCCTTTTCGGCAACCAGCTTCGCTTCGGCGTTCTTGACGAACAGAGCGAGAGCCGCCCGATAAGCTTCCGCGTTGACAAAAGGGTGCGGCTCACCCGGTTGTCGATCCGCCAATTCATCGCGCAGTTCAAACACCCGTCCCATTGCCGCATGGTTGGGTAGACTGACGCTGACGCCGTCTGCGGTCGACTGCAGACGTGCATAACTCGCCAGATATTGCTCTGTTCGCGCAACACCACTGAAGTTCAGACCAACGCCGCCTAGGGTGATCGCGTTGTGGACGTCGTCGCCGTCTTTTACCTGGTAGCCCATGGTCAGTACGCCGGGGCTGTGGCCAGGGGTTTGGTAAAGCGTGACGGTGGTATCCCCCAGAGTAATGACGTCTCCGTCCTGAGCCACGATGTCACGCTTCGGTACAGGCGCCGCGAACAGGGGGTGGGCCGCCTCGGCTTCGGCCAGTTCCCAATCTTCTTCGGTCATCACCACCTTTGCGCCGTAGCGCCGCTGGACAGCCGCAGCCCCACCGTGGTGATCGAAATGACCGTGCGTCACCAGCACATATTTGATGTCGTTGGGATCCAGCCCCAACTTCGCAATGTTGGCGAGCATCGGGTTGATCCACTTGCCGTACAGCGAGTCGATCAGAATCAGACCTTCGGAAGTCTCCAATACGTAGGCGGCTACCCAATCTATGCCTACATAGTAGAGATTGTCGAAGATCTGAAACGGTTCCACCGCCTGTTCCGGGCTTTCCCAGCCGAGCCACAGCTCTTTGAGCGCATCCGGCAGCGGGTAACCGATGAATTCCGGCAGCCTGCAGTCGTCACACAACAAGTCGGTCAACGGCTTACCCGCGACGAGATCCGCTACCCAATCGCGCACGCTTACATCACCCACGGTGTATGTGTAAAACTCCGGCCGAGCGAGAATCGTGTGGACCTCACCTCCTGCTACGTAGCTCGCAAAGTTGCCGGCTTCTGCACGGATATCCGCGTAATTGGCCTGCAGATTCACCAGGAGGCTGGTGGTGGTATTGCCGGAGAGCGCCAGATAGCGTTTTTGTACCGTGTCTTCAGCCGTGTCGAATTCCGCGAACTGCACATCCGGTAGATACTTGGCCGCCCCGACATAGATGCGCTCGTAGTTGAATGAGTCTATCTCCTCCTCTGCCCAGGCCGGATGTTGTGTCAGCACCGCCAGCGTACCCCAGGCTTCGTGAGGTCTGGTGCCGGTAGCGCTGCGCCGGTAGCCGCCCGCCCCATCGCCAAGCTGGCTTACGCGCGCGGCCGGATAGTGAGCCGCAAGCTGGACCGCATAGTAGGGTGAAGGCATTGCGCCCGCACTGGAGCCGGTGACAAAAATCTGCTTAGGCTCCGGGAATTCCTGGTACGCGAAATCGAGCACCGATTGCACATTCCTGAATCCCTGATGGTGGATAGTCAACGGCACACCATCGGCAGAAACAGGATCATACACCGTGTCGCTGGCCCCCAGATGTACATCACCCGTGCAATAGGGCGCAAAGACCACGCTGTAGTCGGCGAGCGGGTTATCCGGATGGTCAAACTCGAAGATCCCGCGATAGCGGTCCGGGTGAAAAGCCCCTATGCGAATGTTGTAGGAAGGCGAGATGTTTTCATCGCAGGTTTCACGCGACCAGCAGGCGCCGCCCCCCTGCAGATACACCATCAGCTTTTCGGGGTTGCCGGGGCGGGCAAAGAATTTGTATTCAGATCCATCCGAACAGGTCGTGTCCCCGCCTGGCGTGAACGCGTTCCAACCTGGATTGAGGGTTGCGGTGACGGGAACGCTATCCGCCGTGCCTTCGGCGTCGGGTTCGACCGATTGGCTGCACGCACTTACCAGCACGCTCGTCATTAGGACACCAACCGCGTACCTCACGGTTTGCCCTCTAATCATGATTCACCGCCTACAAGCCGGCCAGGTCATCATCGCCGGTTGGCTTGTTGGTCAACAGACTTTCTGGCGTGTCTCCCACATACCGGAGTGTGGTAAAGCCAAAGAACATTTCATGCTTGGTCTGCAAGCCAAAATGTACGGGCTTGGAGGGATCCGGATTGAACCGATTTCGGTCCGAGTTATCCATGGCCCCTCTTGCCACGAGTCGGGTGCCCGCAGGTAAAAACAACGGGTCCTTGAGCTGGTAGCTGAACTGCCAATTGAATTCATACTTAGGCACGGACAGCAATATCTCGGTCCTGCCATCGGGATACACGGCAGTGTAGTTCATGTATTTTCCGCGAAAGTGCATGTGCGGCGTCATGCTGTACAGATAGGCATCTCGTTCGATCAGCTGTTCGCCTTCGAGTTTGTGTTCCTTGGCGTTGGCTGGAATAAGGAAGCGTCTTTGACCGGCAACGCCCCCCGCCATGATGTAGGCCGGAGGCTCATCGTAGATAAAAAGGCCAATCTCGGTTTCATCCACGGTTGCTTTGCCCGACGTCGTGTAATGCATTTGCAACAACAGGTTCGACCCCTTCTTAACCAGACGCCCGCTGTTGTCTCTAAAGACATCGGGTAGACGGCCTGGAGCAAAGCCACCGATACTCTCCCCTCTTGCCGAGCCGGTTTGCCTGCCCCTGACGGTCTTGTCCGCTGGACTCGCGAGATACGCGATGACGTGGTGCAAAACCTGTCGGTCTCCAGGGATAAACTCCACGGCCCGCACCCAGATATCTTTGTCCAGGTTGAGTGCCACCGGGACGTATCGGTAGTCGACGACGCCTGTGGCGGGAATGGCTTGGGCAGGCACCTTGAGGATCATATCCGGCTCTCCCAGGCTGTACTTGGGATCGTCGAAAGTCAAAGCAGCCAGGGGATCCTCGGCGCCATCATCCATGGTTGCACCGGCGTCGATCCAATGCACCAACAGTTGTTTTTCCTCGGCGGTGATCTCTGCCATGTCTTCGATGGGTTTGCCCACGTGGGGGTCGATCTGACCTGGGGGCATGCGCCGGGTCATCAACACCTCCCGCATCATCTGCGACCAACCCCGAACCATGGCATGGCTGGACATAGCCCAGGGCCCGATACCACCGTCGTGATGACAGGAAACACAGTTGTCTTGAAGAATGGGAACAATATCTTGCGTGTAGGACACCTTGTTTTGGCGATGCTTGTCCCGGCTTTGAAAACTAACCAGGCAACCCGATGCAGAGGGAATAGCGTCGGCAACGGTCTCGCCAGATAAAACCGCATTGAGGGCGTCTTTGAGGTAGTGATGCTCGGCCACCCGCTTCTGTGACGCGTCACCCAGGCGATCATCGATAGGGCCGCGGAAAACCACGGTCATCGTTGTCGGATCGATAACGAATGATTCAGAAGCCCGATCTACGCCCAGGGATTCGGCAACTAACTGGGCCTCATCCACCAGTATGGGAAAGTCATAGCCGAATTCCTCGGCTTCTTTGGCGATACTCTCGCGATCGTCTTGCGTCTGGGGGTTGAGCATGAAAAATACCACCCCTTGACGTTGAAACTCGTCTCGAAGCTTCTTCAGGGTGGGGACCCCATTGCGTACGTCGGGGCAACCATTGCCCTGGATGAATATAACGATGGCCTTCTGATCACCATACCAACTGAGTTGATGAGACTTGCCTTGGTGATCGAGGAGCGCAAAATCACCGACCTTAGTCAGCTCGGTAGCAGAGCAAAGCAAGCTGGTGATGGTGGCAGCAACGCAGAATGCGAATCTGAACAATTTCAAGGGAATCTCCTCAATCACGACAGCGGCCAGATAACAAAACATCATCTAGTTCATGCGAAACAAGACTGCGGTCATACATCAAAAGCAATATTGAACGTAGGCAAGGAACTCCAGCGGACTTTAGCAGATTCTGATCGCCGATTGATCCCGTTCCGAGACGGAAGAAAAGAAGCTCAGGAAGATCGGTTCGCCGCAATCCTCGATCTACCTCACGGCATCCTCCGTTCTTCGCCTTGCATGTGGTATAAAATGTTGCGTCGGATTTTTAGCTAGTGTGATGCAATTCCTGATCAATCAACTGTTAGCCAAGCGCCATCTTCTGGCGCTATTGACCGTATTCCTAGGAGGCGCAGTCACCTGGGGGATGCTAAACACCAGTATCGATAGCACCTTCAACGCCATCTTGAGCGAGGACGATCCTTATCGAGAAGAGGTCGAGCAGGTCCGGAAGGATTTTCCACCCAGCACCAGTGTCTTGTTCGCATTTCTGTCCACCAGCGGCGACGTCTTCAACTTGGACATGCTGCATGCGATGGAAGATTTAACCAACCGGTATATCGAAGTCGAATCTGCCATCGCCGTGGGTTCGCTCTTGAACCGTCGCCTAAACGCCGTCGACGCGGACCAGTTCAATCGCAATTATCTCATTCCAGATCTATCAACGCTCACCCAAGACGACCTGAATAGCATAAGACAAATCGCACTCAACGATGAGGATCTGACCAAGAGCATGCTTTCACCCGAGGGTGACATGGCCTTGGCTGTCATCAAATACAAAGCAACTGCAGACGATCAAGCCACGCGCTTACGTATCGCCGAGTCGGTTGTTGCGCTGAGGGATTCGCTTAGAGAAGACTATCCCGAGATAACCCTCTATGTGCTTGGTGGCGTGTTATTCGAGCTGGATGGCTACAATGCGCAGATCAAGGACACTCGGTATCTGTTTCCGTTCGTCATAACGATCTCCATTTTACTGCTGTGGTTTTGCCTGAAATCCCTGCCGTTTTCCCTGTGCTTGTTTACGGTTTCCTTTGCCACCATCGGCTTGACGGTGGGTACTGTCGGGTGGGCGCAGGTTCCATTCAATCAGATTTCGACATTAGGGCCTTTGGTGGTGTTGGTCATTGCCATGGCAGACGGCATTCACATCGTTTCGATCTACGTACAGGGCCTGCACAAATCCCTGAGTAAAGTCGAAGCCATGCGGCAAAGCCTGGTC
>JAPUIA010000288.1 GCA_027297435.1 Gammaproteobacteria bacterium
CGCACTTGCTACGTGAGTCACCAAGTCATCGCTGAGGATGTCACGGTTCCGGACGGCGAGTCTTCGAGGTGGTCTAGCCGTTCGAATCCTTTCGAATCGGTGTCAACGACCTAGGAAGTCTGGGGTTCTCTTCTCCTTGAAGGCTCGTCGTCCTTCTTTGTAGTCATCGCTATCAAAACAATTGCCGACAAGTTCGCGCACGTGCTCAAGTTCCTTTGCGCGCGCGCCCCGTTCCCAGGTGTTCAGCGCGGCTTTCGCAGCCTTGACCGTGAGGGGTGCGTTGCCGGCAATCGTCTTGGCATAGTCGAGCGTTGCCGCCTCGATGTCGGCTCGTTCGGCGATGAAGTTGATGAGACCGATGGCTTTGGCTTCTTCGGCGTCCATGAACCGTGCCGAGAAAAGAATGTCTCTCGCCCGGGAGGGTCCAACGACGCGCGCGAGCTTGGCCAAGCCTTCGTACTCGTAGCCGATACCGAGCCGGGCGGCGGGAATGCCGAACTTCGAATCGGGGGTCGCGAAGCGGATGTCCGCAGATAGTGCGGTCGCCAGCCCGCCGCCGATGCAATAGCCCTCGATCAGGCCGATGAGGGGCTTTTCGAACGTCGCGAGCCGATGGCTCGCCTTGCCGGCGATTCGAGCATACGACTCTTGCTGCGTGGCGCTCGAGCGATTGCTGTCGAATTCCGAGATGTCCGCGCCGGATACGAAGGCTTTGCCACCGGCGCCACGCATGATCACCACGCGTATCTCCTCGTCCGCGGCATATGCCTCCATGATGTCGGCGATGCCCTGCCACATCTCGAGAGACAGCGCGTTGTGTCGAGCCGGATTGTTGAAGATCATCCAGCCTATCCCGTCACCGGCGTGCGCTAGCATCCTGTCGGTTTGCAGGTCGAGTTGGCTCATGTGTTGGCCCTGATCTGGTCGGCGCGTCGAAGAATTTTTTGTGCGCGGGTGAAGTGCGGTGCGTCTACCATCTTGCCTTCAAAGCTGAACGCCATGCGGCCGTCCTTCTGTGCCTCGTCAAAGGCTTCAAGCAGCCGTGTGGCCTCGTCGATTTCGTCCGTCGATGGCGAGAAAGCCTCGTTGACGATATCGATCTGTCCGGGGTGGATGGTGATCTTGCCTGTGTAACCCATCCACGCGGCCTCTTGGCACTCATCGCGTAGCCCGTCGGTGTCCTTGATGTCGACGAATACCGTGTCCAAGGGCTGTACGTGGCCGGCCGCGGCGCACAACAGCGTCTGGTTGCGGCAGTGTTTGTATAGCTCCAGATAGGTGCCGTCCGGGTGACGGTTTCTCGGGGCGCCAAGGGCCGCGGAGAGATCCTCGGCACCCCACGACAGAGCAATGACCCGCGGGCATTGAGTGAATGTCGGCAGATTCAGAACTCCGAGGGGCGTTTCTGTCGAGACCAGGATCAGACCGACGGCACCGGCGGCGTGGCCGTGTTGGGTTTCGAGGTCGGTCAACGTCCGGTCGATTGTTTGCAATTCTTCTAGGGACGATACCTTGGGCACCACATAGGCATCCGGCGGATGCACCATGGTTGACCGAAGATCGTCCAATCCCCATGGCGTATCGAGCGGATTCATGCGCACGGTACGTTCCTGGCTGCCAAAATCCACGTCCTTCAACCAGCCAGCGACAGCGTCGCGTGCCTCGCCCTTGCGTTCGGGAGTCACCGCGTCCTCCAAGTCGAGTACCAGGCTGTCCGCGTCGGTCTCGAGCGATTTCTCAAGCATCTTGTCGTTCGCACCTGGAATAAAATGTGCGGAACGACGCAGGCGTTGCAGATTGGGTGGTCGGTCTGTCACGGCTTACGCATCATCATGCCGCTGCGCGTGCAAGAACAAACGATCTCGCCGCGTTGATTGATGCCCTGGTGTTCAAAGGTGACGATCCCACGGTCGGGTTTGGACTTGCTCTCCCGTTTGTCGACAACCACGGTCTTGGCTGTAATCGTGTCGCCAACGAAGACCGGGTTCGGAAAGGTGGTTTTATCGAAGCCCAGGTTGCCCAACGTCGTACCAAGCGTGGTGTCGCCAACCGATAAACCGACGACGAGTCCCAAGGTGAAGATGCTGTTGACGAGAATCTTCCCGTGTTGCGTGGTTGCGGCAAATTCGGCGTCTAGGTGCAGCGGTTGGGGATTCATCGTCATGGTCGTGAACAGCAAGTTGTCCGTCTCGGTGACCGTGCGGCTCGGTTGATGCTCGAACGTCATCCCGACTTCGAGTTCTTCGAAGTACTTTCCGGCCACTCGTAACCCCCCCACGGCAAAGCCACAAGGTAACCATCAAGAAGCGGGTTGCCAAGTCGGGGTAGAATGGACGCCAGCAGGTTGCTCGTTTTGGGAGTCGGTTTGGAATTCGAAGTTTCGGAAGAACATCAGCTCATTCGCGATGCGGTGCAAAAGGTCTGTGCAGATTACCCCGACGAGTACTGGGCCGAAAAAGACGAAGCCCACGAGTTTCCATGGGATTTCTACAACGCGATGGCCCAAGGGGGATGGATCGGCATTGCCATTCCCGAAGCTTATGGTGGCAGTGGTCGCGGCGTAACCGAGGCGAGTATCGTCCTGGAAGAAGTAGCGGCGTCCGGCGCCGCCATGAACGGCTGCAGCGGACTGCATCTATCGATTTTCGGGATGCACCCAGTCGTCAAACACGGCAGCGAGGAGATGAAGCAGACCTATCTGCCTCGAGTCGCCAGCGGCGATCTGCACGTGGCTTTCGGCGTGACGGAACCGGATGCGGGGACCGATACGACGTCGATCACAACCTTCGCTCGCCGCGATGGCGACCACTACATCGTGCGCGGGCGCAAGGTGTGGACCACCAAGGCTCTCGACTCTGAACGAGTCCTGTTGCTCGTGCGCACGACGCCCAAAGATGCGATCGCGAGCAAAACCGACGGTTTGACCTTGTTGCTGGCGGAGTTACAGCGCCCGGAGGTCAGCATTTCGCCAATCCCCAAAACCGGACGCAATGCGGTGGCCAGCTGTGAGGTCGTGTACGACGACTTGCCGGTGCTGGTGACCGATCGCGTCGGCGAAGAGGGCAAGGGCTTTCGGTATTTGTTGGACGGTTTGAACGCGGAACGCATATTGGTGGCAGGCGAGGCGCTAGGCATCGGTCGGGCGGCGTTGCGCCGCGCGGTCGACTACGCCAACGAAAGGGTGGTATTCAACCGACCGATTGGCCAGAACCAGGGCGTGTCGTTTCCTCTCGGCGAGGCAAAAATGCGCCTCGACGCCGCCGAACTCATGATCCGCAAAGCCAGTTGGCTCATTGACAACGGTCAACCCTGCGGCGCCGAGGCCAACATGGCCAAATGGCTAGCCGCGGATGCAGGGTATCAGGCGGCGGATCAAGCCATGCAGACCCACGGCGGGTTTGGCTATGCCAAGGAGTACCACGTCGAGCGCTACTGGCGCGAAGCGCGGCTGATGCGCATCGCGCCGATCTCTCAGGAGATGATTCTCAACTTCGTGACGGAACATGTGCTGGATCTGCCACGCTCCTACTGAGCGGTGGTGTCAGAGTAAAGTGCCAGAGTAAACATCCGTTTACTCTGGCACTTTACTCTGACCCCATAGATCAGGCCCTGCGGGCGAGCTTCTTACGTTTGTGCTGTACGTAATCGACCAGGATGTACTCGCCGAGCTTCTCCGGTGAGGTGTAGAACACGCGACCGCCGTTGATCTTCGCAATCTCGTCCATAAAAGCCTTGAGGTAGTAACTGGTATCCAACAT
>JAPUIA010000289.1 GCA_027297435.1 Gammaproteobacteria bacterium
ACCCCACCAGAAGGCCGAGATCCGACGGGTTGATCGGGGCAGCTTCGACACGCACGATGACCTCGCCAGGACCGGGGTCGGGTACCGAGACCTCCTCCAGCGTGATTTCGAGCCGACCCTCTTGCTTGACGTTCGAGTGGATCTGTAGCCCAGAATTCGCCATCGCATCCCCCTTGGTTTTATGGACGATTGCGCTAACCCTACCACGCTTCGTACGTTGCAGCTTCCCGGCAACACGTCTAGCACGCTACCATTCATATGGGCTTGAAGGGGGCATGAGCAATTAGTCCGCAACACATTTTGCTGGTTTTCTGTCTCGCACTTGCCTGGCCTTGCGATGCGATCGCAGAAGCAGTGGCCGCCCCAACCGAGGACGGTCATCGAGGCCTCAACGGCATCTGGCAAGCCTTGAATGCGGCGCACTGGAACATCGAGGCCCATGCCGCCTACGCCGGGCCTCTTGTACCATCCGGTGCACTGGGCGCAGAGGCGGCAGGGCTTGGTATCGTAGAGGGTGGCGCCATTCCTTATCTGCCATGGGCGCTCGAGCAACGTGAGCAGAACTTTCAAAACCGCATGGCGCTCGATCCGGCGGCAAAGTGTTACATGCCCGGCGTGCCTCGAGCCAACTACCTGCCGTTTCCTTTCCAGATCGTACAAACCCCCGATTACATTCTATTTGCCTACGAGTTCGCCGGTGCAAGTCGTACCATCAACATGAACCAACCGGACCTCGAAGCGCCGGCCGAGAGTTGGATGGGGCACTCGCGCGGCCACTTCGAAGGCGCAACGCTGGTCGTTGAAGTGACAGATCAGGTTGCCGACACCTGGTTCGATCGTGCCGGCAATTTTCACAGCGCTGAGCTACGGATCACTGAGCGCTATACGCCAATCGGTCCGTTCCATTTACTGTACGAGGCGACAATTGAGGATCCAAAAGTGTTTGCGCGACCGTGGAAGCTCAGCATGCCGTTGTACCGGCGCATGGAAAAAGATGCGCAGCTTTTGGAATTCAAATGCATCGAATTCGTCGAAGAGCTGATGTACGGACATCTGGGGACGGGAGGCCCGCCATGACCCTGCGAGGAAGATCGATACTGGTCCTCACGTTGAGCACGGCTTGGTACGCGGCTACGTGCGCGGCGTGGTCCGAAGATGTACCGCGAACCGCCTGGGGAAGTCCCGACCTGCAGGGCATTTGGACGACGGCAACACTCACGCCGCTCGAACGTCCGGACCATCACCGCGGCCACGAGCAATTGACGGCAGAAGAAGCCAACGCGCTCGAAACCGCGACTATACAACGGCTCGCCCGGTCCGATGGGGCCGAACCACCAGCCGGGAGCGTCGGTGGATACAATCGCGTCTGGTTGGACCCAGGGTTGAAAGTACTGCCGAACAGGCCAACTGCCCTAATCGTCGATCCGCCAGACGGCCGCATTCCCTGGAAACCGGAAGCCAAGGCGTGGAGCGACCAACAACGGGCCCGCTACGGGGTTGGCCCGTATCATGGCTTCTTGGACCTCGACACCGGCGAACGCTGCATCTCCGACGGCATCACCATGGCGCCGTTACAGCCCTACAACATGAATTTTCAGATTCTGCAGACACCCGACTACCTGGCGATCGTCCAAGAGATGTATCACGAGTACCGCATCATTCCACTGGACGGAAGACCGCATATCGACGAACGGGTGGGCCAGTGGCTGGGCGATGGGCGCGGTCGATGGGAAGGCGACACCTTGGTCGTCGAAACCACGCGCTTTGCGGACAAGTCCCACTATTATTGGGCTTGGCCGTGGCGGTCAGCGCGTCCCACCCTGCGCCTGGTCGAGCGCTTTACCCGCACAGACAGCCGGACCATCGACTATCGGTTCACCGTCGACGACCCCGTGATGTTCACGCGCCCCTGGACCGCTTCTTCACCAATGACGACCGACCAGGCCTCGCGTGGCGTGACCGCCGGTGCGCTCTACGAGTATGCTTGCCACGAAGGCAACTACGCTCTGCCCAACGTACTGCGGGGTGCGCGCGCCGAGGCACAGCGCGCGCAGTCTGGCGGTACCTAATCTTCGAGTTGCTTTCGGGAAACGCCCACCTTAGTTTATCGTTGACGAGACATTAGGGGACACACCATGCCCGCGCTGGACGGTTTACGCATCTTGGATATGACCCAATATGAGGCGGGTACGGCCTGTACTCAGTGTCTCGCATGGCTCGGTGCCGATGTAGTCAAGGTAGAACCGCCAAACACCGGCGATCCCGGTCGTGGTGCGACGGGCGACGCCGAATACTTCGTCGTCTGGAACAGCAACAAACGCAGTATTGCCATCGACCTCAGAAACCCCAGTGGCCGCGATCTGCTACTGCAGATGGTGCCGCACTATGACGTGTTCATCGAAAACTACGGACCCGGGGTCATCGAGAAACTCGACATTGGCTACGACGTCATGCGAGAACTCAACCCGTCCATCATCTATGCGCGCATCAAAGGCTTTGGGCTCGACGGGCCTTGGTCGGATTTCAAGTGTTACGACATGGTGGCACAAGCCGCCGCCAGTGCATTCTCGATTACCGGCGAGCGGGACGGCCCGCCGATGCGACCGGGGCCCACGACCGGGGATGCGGGTACCGGCGTGCAGATGGCATTGGCGATCGCCGCCGCGTACGTGCAGCGGCTGCGAACCGGCAAGGGGCAAACCATTGAACTCTCTATGCAGGAGGCAATGACCTACTACCTGCGCACCGCGACCGCGGGCACCCGGTTCGGTGAGGTGCCGACGCCCCGAACCGGCAACGGTCGCCTCCCCACCATGTCGTTGTACCCCTGCAAGGGTGGTGGGCCCAACGACTACGTCTTTATCATGGCGGTGACGCCCCGCATGTGGGAAGCCCTGTGCCAGGTGATGGAGCGCGAAGATCTGATCAAAGACCCCCGCTTTGAGCACCAGAAAGATCGTCTCAAGAACTTTGACGCGCTCAAAGCGGAAATCGGTGCTTGGGCCGCCGGACGCGACAAGTACCAGGCCATGCGCGAACTGGCCAACAGCGGCGTACCGGCGAGCGCGGTGTTGGATACCAAGGATCTTTACGACAACCCGCACCTTACTGAACGGGGTTTCGTGCACGAGGTTGAACATGCCGTGCACGGCAAGATCAAGCTGCTCGGATGGCCCGCGCGCATGTCGGAGAGCTCGGTGCCGATACGGGCAGCGCCGCAACTCGGACAACACTCACGCGAGGTGATCGCCCAAGACTTGGGACTTTCAGAGTCTGCCGTTGAGGAGCTTGTTAAAGACGGGGTTATCGGCGGCTAGCAACGGGGTCGATGCCACCGAGAGGCGCCTATCTGCCTCGGTCCGGGAAGTAGATCAAGCACCCAACGGCATCGGTGCTCGATAACCGCACCCGCCGACCATTGATCAGATCGTCCAAGGCGTCCTTGAGGTAGTGGTGGTCAGCAACCGCTTTCTGATTCTCGTAGGACAACCGGTCATCCATCGCCCCGTGATAGGCAATGCTCCAGGTTTTCGGGTCGACGACAAACACCTCACCGGTACGAATCAATCCGAGCCGCTCACCGACGTTCTGTGATTCGTCGACCCACACGGGAACGTCGAAGCTGAATTCCTGAGCTTCCCGCGCGATGCTGATCCGGTTGTCCTGCAGATTCGAGTTGATCATTAAGAACGCGACACCTTGCGCCGAGTACGCATCGCGAAGCTCTCTGAATCGCGGTAGCGCGTTGCGAACGATCGGGCAGCCGTTGCCCTGTACCATGAACACGATGGCCTTCGCATCGCTGAAGTCATGCAGCGCGTGCGACGCGCCTAGGTGATCCGTCAAGTGAAAATTATCGACGGGCTCCTGCGGGTGCAATGCCCACGCTTGGATGGCAAGCGACGTGGCTAGCAACACCAGTAAATTACGCAACATCAACCCTCTCCGGCTGAGAGAAGGCCTATAGGATAACGCTAATCGCCGCGATCTAGAAATGCTTCGTGTTAGAGTCCGTTAACCATCGGTACTCGTACAGGGTGCGTTTTTGTTGGGGAAGTCAGCGATGAATCTACGGGGTTCGGTCGCCTTGGTCGGTATGGGAGAGACCGAGGTGGGTTCGTTGCCCGACCGAGGGTCTACCGAGATCTGTGCAGAAGCCGCCAGGCTCGCTTTGGCCGACGCAGGCTTGGCCAAATATCAGGTCGACGGTCTCGTCACCTGCAACCCATGGGTCGAACCACACCTTTATCACGCCGAAATGTTCGCCGAATACATGCAGATCTTCCCCAAATTCTGTATGACCTTGAATGCGGGCGGCGCCACGAGCCTCGCCGCCGTACATCGAGCCGCGGCGATGATCGTCACCGGCGCTTGTGCAACGGTGCTGATCACCCACGGCGACAACGCGCGCACCGGCATGTCACCCAAAGAGGTGAGGCGTTCGGAAACGATTTGCGTGCCCTACTTTCAGCCTTTGACAACCCCATGATCTTCTGCAGCCGGCCTCGCTCGCTAATCGCACGCTGACATGGTTTAGTTGCTCGAGCAGGTTAGGGGGTGTTAAGTGATTAGCAGCGGACCGATCGAAGATCGCTTGGCGATACGAGAACTGGTGGAATCCTATAACGACGCCGTGATGCGTTTCGACGGCGAGGCGTGGGCCGCCAATTGGACCGATGACGCCATCTGGTCGCTACCCGGCGCGGGCGAGATTGCCGGTAAGGACAACTTTTTCCCGATTTGGCAGCAGGCAATGGCCGATTTTTCCTTCGTGGGGTTCTTTGCCTCCGCGGGTCCAATGACCGTCTCGGGCGACACCGCGCGGGCGACTTGGTATCAACAAGAGTTCCTGCACCAGAAGGATGGGACGAAGCGGGCGATTACCGGCAAGTACGAAGACGACTACGTCAAGCAAGATGGTCGCTGGTATTTCCAAAAACGCGTGTACAGCATCCTGAACGAGGCATCCGAATAAGACCGTACGGTGTGAGCGACTACAACTGGTCTCAAAAATGCCGTCCTGGCATTTTTTCGAGACGGTTTGCTGCGCAAAACTCGCATTTTCCGTACGTATTATGGTCGCGCATCCGTGCGCTCCCTAGAAGCGGTCTCTTTTTGAGACCACTTCTATTCTTCGCTGCCCTGTGGGGCCTCCGGCGCCGGGCGAGGTCGATCGTCACCGCCACCTGCGCGGCGTTGCTGCCTGCGCTCTTGCAGTACTGCCTGGCATTGTTCGGAAAGCTGGCTGTAGTTGTCGCGAATGCATTGCCGCATCTCCTGACGTTGCCCGACTACGTCCAGACAGTACTTCATGAGGTCGGCGCGGCAAGGCCGGTCGGCCGGGGCAGCAACCGCGTATGCTGAGATCAAGAGCAGAAATCCGCCGGCAATCGCTGGTACGGTATTCATCTATCATCCCTTCGGTGTTGATTGCTCATGATACGTCGTCAGCACCAACACCCGTCGTTTCTGAGACGCTACACCAATTCTGAGAGGCACCAATGAACCGATCCCTATGGCTCACGACTTGGTTGGTTGCGGCAACCGTCTGTGCCGATGGCTCGCCCCCGGCGTCACCTCCGGCCGATTGGACCGCTACCGCCATCGACTACAGCAACGTTCCCTACCCGCATCCGGTCAAATTTCTAGAGATCAACTTGTTTGGCCAAGATCTTCGCATGGCCTATATGGACGTGTTGCCCGTTCGGGGGGCCAACGGTCAGACGGTCGTGTTGTTTCACGGCATGAACTTTTTCGCCGCCGCGTTTCGACCCACTATTAGCGCGTTGACCCAGGAAGGTTTCCGCGTCATCGCCGTGGACAGACTGGGGTACGGTCGTTCCTCGAAACCACTCGTACATTACAACTTGCACATGCCCGCACGTAACACCAAGGCGTTGCTGGACGAACTGGCCATCGATCGCGCAGCGATCGTCGGGCATTCCATGGGCGGTATGGTCGCTACACGCTTTGTGGCCACCTATCCCGAAATCGTCACGCATGTCGTCATGGTCAATCAGATCGGACTAACGGATCCGCGCCGGGGAGGTAGGCAGTGGCGGGATCCGGAAGCCGTGTACCAAAGCGTGCTGGGCACCACCTACACATCGGTGCTCCGTGGGCACATGCGCTACTACCCGCGAGAATGGAAACCGGAGTATCTGGAGTGGGTAAGATATCAATATGGGCTGACTTTGGGTGGTGA
Source organism: Gammaproteobacteria bacterium (assembly GCA_027297435.1). Taxonomy (GTDB): domain Bacteria; phylum Pseudomonadota; class Gammaproteobacteria; order Pseudomonadales; family Azotimanducaceae; genus Azophilus. The sequence goes on from JAPUIA010000289.1 coordinate 6,206, forward strand.
CTGGCCCCGCTACGCCCGGGTGCGCGCGGCACAGTCGCAGATACTGTTCGAAGACCCGGTCGTCTACGAATGGCAACACGTTAGCACGAAGGCTTTGGTCATCGGCGGTGCCGACGATCGACTGTCGAGCGACTACCCGGCGCAAGCGCGGCACGTCGCAATGACCCTGCAAAACGCCGAGCTCGTGTTGTTCCCCGGCGTCGGCCACGCGCCGGCGTTCGAGATACCTGAACAGTTTCATCGCGAGCTCGTCCGGTTCTTGAAATCCGATCCAAACGAACCGGCGGACCGATCCTGGTTGACCAACCACTAGCCGCAAAAAGCTCAACCAGTCGCGTCCGATTCGTTTAGAGTGTGACAAAACGCTCCGGGGACGACGGATATGCAACGTTTCATGCGCACGCTGATGCTGGCAGCCTCTCTTAGCATACCGACCGTGGTGTGCGCCGATGCGCACATTACCGGGTCGGTCGCCGATCTCGCCTGGATGACCGGTTCTTGGTCCGGCCCGATGGGCAACGAGCAAACGCTCGAAGAAAACTGGGTACATCAGAAAGCCGGAACCATCGCCGCACTGGTTAGAATTACGACCATGGACAGCACCAACATGGTTGAACTGTTGGTCATCGAACAACAGGGCACGTCCCTCACGCTGCACATCCACCAGTGGAGTCCAGACTTCGCGCCGCGCACGGGAGGTCCGCAAACCATGGCGTTAGTGGACATCGGAGAAAACAGTGTGAGATTCAAAGCCAGCGAACCGGGGACTTTGAGCAGCCTAGCCTATAGCCGGCCGACTCATGACACCTTTAACATCGACGTCGAAACCGGCGAAGGCGCAAAGTTCCAGATCAACCTTCGGGCGCAGTAGCTAGTTCCTGAATTTTTCGACCGGCAACCCTGACCATTATCCGTCAGTGACCCGTCGGCCTACACCGTTGCGAACATCTTTCGAGTATTCCTTGCGCGGGATCCCTTCATCCGACTCGCGCCTGAGACTGGTACGCCGGTCATCGAAGTGCTCGTACACGCATCTACAGTTTTGCGGATCGGCGCATCCGTTCAGCGGCAACGGCGGCGCCTCATCCGCCAGGAAGCGTTTACCATCAAGATCAATTGCCACAGCGCAGAGAAAGTCGCCGTTGGTCTTGATCGAAACACCGTGAAATATGCGCCGAGTCGCGCTAAACGGCGCCCGCGCCTTCTTGCGTTGCTTGCGGAACATCTCCCCCTCCCTGTCCCTGGGAACCGACAGTGTACACCCAAGCGCCCTAGAGAACAGGCTGAGTTTGCGGGTCTAAACGCACCGGTTTGATTCGCTAGGCACCGCTCGCAGCAACCTGTTTCGCAATTGCATGAACCAAAACTGCCAATTCAGTACGGTATTCACGCCGCTTTTCCAAACTTCAGATGTAGCTCTAACGTGCCGAGCATGATGCCAGGTTGATGCATGAACGTATTGCCTGGTGCGTATTCCAACCGGTCAATGCGATCGAGTAGCCGATCCCACGCCGTAACCTGTTCGAGACGCGAGATGCCGGCACCGGGGCATACCCGGGGGCCGTGGGAGAAGGTCAGGTGCCGACTTACCGCTTTGCGATCCAACCGCAACTCGAGAGGACAGTCAAATTCGTCTGCATCGATGTTGGCCGCGCCCCACCGTAGATGCAGTAGCGACCCCTTCGGAACCTCGACGCCCTGGAAGATCTCGTCCTGGCTGGTCGTGCGCGTTGATAACCCTTGCGTGGGAGACCTAAGCCGCATGCTTTCTTCCGTGAAGTTGCGCAGCTTGCTGCGGTCACGCTTGATCTGCTCGAAGATTTCCGGTTGTTCGCACAAGAGTTGCGCCTGCTCTTCGAGCGCATACTGGGTGGTTTCCAAGCCGCCGATAACCATCGCATAGACAACACCGTTGATTTCCAAATCGGTCAACTTTCGCCCGAGTGCACCGTACGTCACCTGTGCGAGAAACGAAATCATGTCGTCTTCGGGGTTTCGGCGTTTGTCTTGCACGTGATCGTTCACGTACTCCTTGAAACCTTCGAGCAACTCGAACTGCTCGGCCGTCTGCTGCTTCGTCAGAATGTTGCGATGGCCTTTACCGTATACGAACGCTGCAACCTGCGCCGTTCCCCATTCTGCCAAGCGTGGCACATCTTCCAGCGGAAACCCTAACACGTTGGCCATGACCAACTGCGGCAATGGTCGCGCGAACTCGGCAACAAACTCGACCTCGCCTTTGTCGATCCAGGCATCTATCAGTCGATCCGCGCAGCGGGTGATCATTTCGAGATGCCGATTCGCGCCCGGGCCCACCCACGGATCCGTCAGTTCTTGACGGTGCGAGCGCCACAGCTCGATGGTCGGGCGCAGCGTCGCCATTGATACCATCATCGCGTTGGTTTTAGGCAAATCTTCGGGTGCTGCGCCCGAACTGAGAATCTGGTCGACCGCTATAGACAGCGTCGGTCGAAAACGCTCCGGGTCGCGTACCACCTTGGCGATGTCTTCGTACTTGGTGAGGATGAACCCGTCCGTACCTTCGGCAAGCCCCTCCCCCGGTAAGCGATGCACCGGCGCCTCTCGATGCAAAATCTCGTAGGCCTCGTACCAATGTTCCTGAGCGCCCGCCGAAAATAGATCGACATCCTCCAAGGCGACGGGGCACCGCATCTCGCTCAAGTGGTGGTTGGGCGTCTTCGCGCTCATCAACGACTCCGGCCGACCCCAATCCGCCCACCGACGAATTGGGGTCGTTGAAGGACTATTCGTCAGGGTTGATGATTATTTGACCCAACCACAGAGACGAGTTGCAGCGCTGCACATCGTCAAAACGGCTATCCGCTTCCATGCCCGCTGCAGACGTTCTGTACGCACTCGTTCTCGCCGCGTAGTCCGTCATGTTCGCATGCACGGCAAAGTAATACAGGTCCGCACCGGTACCCGACACGAGCGGAATCTGCATGAATGCCGAGTAAGACTTGTATATGCCTAGATCGTCGATTGTTTTCTGCCAGAACTCCACCGCCTCGCGTGCATCAGCAACGCCTTTGCCGGGATGAAACGTGCAGGCGAACGATTCGACCAAAGCCGGGCCGTCACCGACGAATTCTTCGGCCGCTTCGAAAATCTGCTCGTGGGTGACGATTCCCGAAGACGGGCACTCCAAGACCTCGGCAAAGCGCGGGCCCAATACTGCTGGGGCTTCGGAATTTTCGTAGGCATCGGACGCGCGACCCATGGCATTCAGGTTTTCGTGCATGTCGAACCAAAGGAAATCCCAGTCGGTGGTAGCCTTGAACGGCGTCCAGAGGAACGTGACCTGGTTGCTGAGATCCGCTGATCCGATCTTGGCGATCTCTTCAACCAAGAGATCTCGAACCGCCATGAGGTCGTCGAGCCCCTTGCCTTCCTGATAGTTGCAAGCATAAAACTCACGCACCGGACCAGTCTCGGCAGCACTTGCGCCGACAGCCCAAAACAGAGTGGCGGACATAAAAAGATAAACAAACTTCTTCACGTTAGTTCTCCTGTTACTTATTAAAGCAAGGAGTTTCTGAGCGGAAGGTAGTGCCGGTGCACGAACATTGTGAGCAACGCTGCCCGTGCACTCCTTAGTTTCAGTTCGCTCCCCCGCATCAGAGTTTCTGTCAATTGCTGGCAGATTGCTAGCGCCCTGTCCCAGAAGTAACTTTATGAAGTTGCGCAGTATTTTTTGTTGTTGGCAAGGGCGCGCCCCATCGGGGCGCGACGCAGTTTGGTAGCTGAGCATGGCTCAGCCGCAAACTGCCAGCAACCCTCCGGGTTGCCGACGACGGGTGTCTTCCAGACACCTTACGAGTTTGCCTCGCAATCTCGGACGACAACCCGAACGATTGGCGCCCACACCGGGAGGAGGAGAAAAAGGCAAGCGAATTTGTGAAGGTACTTCTGGGACAGGACACTAGCATCACGCAGAGCCCGTTTGCGCTATGATGCAGGTCGCCGTCTCTTGGACCATTGATGATGGAAACCAAGCTTGCAAGCTGGTTGCCACGCACGATCGTTGAATCCGCACTCATCGTGATCAGCATTCTGCTCGCACTCGCCCTAGACGAATGGCAGGAAGATATCGAAATTCAGCAACTGATCGACCGATCTATCGTCAACTTTCAAAACGAACTCAACCAGAACAAGTCCCGTATCGATGATATCGGCGTTTACCACATGGGTGTTTTACAGGTGCTCCAACGCCGTACGTTTGCGCCAGATGGCGAGCCTCTCAAGGAGTTTCGAAGCATCATGGAGGCCTTGCAACCCATCGTGCTCACCAGCAGCGCGTGGGAAACCGCTGTTGCAACCGGCGCATTGGGGCGCATGGACTATGAGCTTGTTTCGGCATTGACGCTGACTTACAACACCCAACTTCGTTTCGACGACGACTACCGCTCGATGTTGCGCTCGCTGTTGTCGCCTATCAATTTGAACGAAGAGAATCTACGCAACACGACCTACAATGCCGAAAGGTTCGTTACCGACGTTACCTCCGCCGAATCCGAACTCAGCGTTTATTACGCTCAGACCTTGGAGTTGCTTGGAGAATTCGATCCCGGAAACTGAACAGCCTCAATTGCGCAAGGGGTAGTTTTCGTCACCCGGAAGAGCGCCGTCAATGCGTAGAACTTTGACATCATCCGTCACTTCCGCGGCATTGATGAACGTGATAGAACCCGGTATCGCGGTAACCAACTCCAATGCCATGTTGGAACTGAATACGATCTTCGGCCCCGACGGAACCTCCGAGCGGAACATTTTGGCTATCCAATACCGTCGAAAACGATTCTCGTCCATCCGATAGATGTGATCTAGCACGACCTTCCTCTCAAATGCACCCGGTGCTTTGACGAGCAACGTGATACGCGACCTGTCTGGCCAGAATTGTTGGTCGGCAAGAAAGATGCGACGCAGTTTGTCCATCGTCATTTCAGTGACGTTGGTTCCGGAGTGAACGACGATGGCGACCGCCTCACCGTCGGCCCATGCGGAAACGCCGAAGCTCAAGCAGACGCTCAACCATACGCGGATCGCACCGAGCTTCACCTTGCTGCTCCACGCATCTCTGGAGAACTCAA
>JAPUIA010000029.1 GCA_027297435.1 Gammaproteobacteria bacterium
GTATTGAAGAACCCAGTAAGGTAAACCGCGACCTTGGACCGTTCCTTTTCGTTCAGTAGCTCGAAGTCCTCGACGAGTGCCATCAGCTCGGAACGTTTTGCGACAAATTCCGCAACCACCTGATCGAGTAAGGTGGGTGCCCGGCACAAACCACGGTAAAGGCGCCTACGGACGTTGCGGATGCCCAGGTCCTGGTTGATCTCGGCATAGGGTGGATTGACGAAGCCGGTGATGTCGAAATCGTATGGCACCGGTACAATCGTGTTTTTCGCGACGGTCACGCCCGCGGGGACGTAGAGGTGTGCGTTGTGGCAGCAATCGCCGTCCGGAGGTCCTTGCGTGCCCGCCCAATCCGTATGGCCGATCATGTACGCAAAAAGCTCGACGCGTGTTGCATCGAGAAAGGCGAGCTCGGAACCGCGTATCTTTTCTACCTTCAACCGATCCAAGCCGGTTCTCGGCGCGAGCGTGCGTGTGTGCTCGATGAAAAATGCATATTGCGTCTGGTCGGTTTTACCGGCGTCGAGGTAGGTCACGCGGGCAAGGCGCACCCGATAGCTCTTTGGCGTCATGAGATTCAGCATTTTGTAGACGAGATATTCCTTCAAGAGGAGCCGGTCGTAGCGTTCACCCTTGTTGCAATGCGTCACGAGCTTCAGGCGGTTTTGGCCCGCAAAGAGCGTGTCGTCCAGCTTGGACTTCTTGAAATTCACCCATATGGGCGGATAACGGCAATTCTCCAAGCGGAACTTGCCGCGCACGGTGAGTTTTACGTCGAACGCTTGTACGCCGGTATCGGTGGAGACCGTGAGCGTCCCAGGGATCGGGTCTTCTTCCTTTTTCGCCCGTTTGAGGTCGCGCTGCACAGCGTCGAGCGTCATCTCGACCACCGTATCGCTTGCAAAGAGCGGTATCTCGTCAGCGACAGCCGTTGCCGTCACGCTCGCGGCGATTCCGATGACGAGGGATAGCTTCGTCCACATGGGTCTTCCCCGCAGCTAGCGCTTTTCGATCAGCGTACCGTACTCGACAATACTACAAGGCGAGTCGTGATTTAGTGTAGTGATACAGAACTCCTTCCGTTCTAGCGAGATATCGACTTTCTGCTTGCTCTCGATGCTTTAACTTGTGAGTACGCTCACTCTCGAGCGTAAGCAACTTCTTCTGGCGAACCCAACATTCGAGGAGGGAGGATAGTCAAAACAAACGTGCTAATCGAGTGTCGGAAATCGTTGCTGCTTGGCAGTTATGGGTTTGTGACGATTTCTCCTCGAAACTACTCTAAAAAAGACCTGTAGGTACGAACGCCAGTGAATCTAATAATGTCTGCTCAGGGCACGTAGCGACGTTTGGCCGCTTCCAACGACTTCGTCGGCAACGGTTCGCTTAGCTGACGCTCGATTTCGAAGGCAAATCGACATGAACGGCCAACAAGAGACACTCGGTGTTCTCGATTCAGACCCTAACAGGCTCGAGGGTATCGAGTTGAAAGCGCTAATGAACTCATCTTCCCCTTCACCGGCCATAGAGCTAGTTAGCGGGGATCCGCTTGGTTTGGGGAAATCGCGGAAACCGAGATGCCGCAAACGCACATTGTGACGTATTCTCTGGCGGAGACTTTCGACATTGGGCGCAACACGGGAACGCGAGTTCCGCAGGAGGCCAATATGCAGGTAGAAGAATTCGTAAGCTACGACGGGTTAGGACTCGCCGAGCTCGTCGAGAAAGGCGAGGTAGCTCCGACTGAACTTCTAGATCTCGCGATTGCACAGATTCAATCGACCAACGATGAGGTCAATGCGGTGGTGACGCCAATGTGGGAGCAAGCCCGCGACGCGCTGGCTTCGAACTTGCCACAGGGTCCATTCCATGGCGTTCCGTTCCTCCTGAAAGATCTGGGCCAGCTTTACACGGGCGTCGTCACCAGCAACGGCTCGCGGTTGTTCAAAGACAACGTTGCCGATCACGATTCGACGCTGGTGCAACGCTACAAGGCCGCAGGTCTCGTCATTTGTGGCAAGACCAACACGCCGGAGTTCGGTCTGGCGACGACAACGGAACCGGCACTGCACGGACCAACGCACAATCCTTGGAACACCAAACACTCCACTGGTGGCTCGAGCGGGGGAGCAGCAGCAGCGGTAGCGGCCGGTTACGTCCCCATGGCGCATGCCTCCGACGGTGGTGGCAGCATTCGCATACCTGCGAGCTGTTGTGGATTGTTTGGGTTGAAACCGACCCGAGGTCGCGTACCGCTGGGACCTGATGCCCTTGAAGGTTGGGGCGGTTTGTCGACGGTCCACGCCGTTACCCGAACGGTCAGAGATTCGGCGGCATTGCTCGACTGTTCTGCCGGTGAAGAGCTAGGGAGCCCTTACGCTGCGCCGCCGCCACTGCGCCCGTATCTCGAAGAAGTCGGCCACGATCCAGGCAAGCTTCGAATTGGCCTGTGCGTAGAATCGTTCACTGGCGCGCTCGTAGACCCCGAGGTGAGTTCGATTGCCGAGCAATCCGCCAACGCCATTGCCGCGCTCGGGCACGATTCAGAAATCGCCAGACCCGACATCGATACACAGGCGCATACGGGGGCGCACGGCGTCCTTGCCATCAGCCATATCGGCGCCATGCTCGACGCGTATGCGGAAAAAGCCGGTCGCCCGGTTACCGAGCAGGACGTGGAATTAGTGACCTGGGGCAATTACCAATTGGCTCACGCTACAACGGGCGCAAGTTATGCTGGTGCGGTTGGCACGATTCACCAACTGGGACTTATCGTCGCACGCTACTTCGAACGCTACGATTTGCTTCTCACCCCGACTATGGCGTGTTTGCCACCCAAAATCGGAACGCTCGACATGATGAACGACAATGCGGTTGCGTATATAGAACTACTCTATCGCATGATCGCGTTTACTGCGCTGTTCAACGACACGGGTCACCCCGCGATGAGTGTCCCCTTGGGGTTGTCACGATCGGGATTGCCGGTCGGTGTTCAACTCGTTGCATCGTTCGGCAATGAGGCTTTGCTATTTCGTACAGCGGCACAACTCGAACAGGCTGGTCTGTTCATACCGCTGACGACGTTGGCTCAAGATGCTGGTTCGGAATCTTCCAGCCAGACGATTAACAAATCGTAGGCAATCACCAGCACGACCGCGCCAAAAAACAAACCCAAAAAACCGAAGCTCAGGAAACCGCCGATGGCGCCAATGAAGATAATCAACATCGGGGCGTCCACGCCGCGGCCCATGAGAATGGGTTTCAGCACGTTGTCGAGTGCCAAGATGGGGACGTTCCAAGCCACGAACAACAGCACCGGGAAGAGTTCGAACGAGTAAAACGCGTACACCACCACGGGTAGCACGACCAGCACGATGCTGATTTGCAGCACGGCCAGCAACAGACAGAGAAATGCCCAAAACGCGGCTGCAGGAATACCCATGAAGGCGAAACCGATACCGGCAAGTATGGCCTGCACAATGGCCACGCCGATCACGCCCATCGTGACACCGCGCACCGTGTGCTCGGTGAGCGTCACGAACCGTCCTTCGGACTCCGGCGCCACGCGCTGAAACAGCTTGACCGCAAGCAAACCCACTCGTTCGTGATGCGTGAGGATCACCCCGGCAATCACAACGGAAGCGATGAATTGCAGCACCGCAAGGCCGGCGCCGGCGGCCGAACCCAACAACGACACACCGACACTCTGCAACTGCGGTCGAAACCTACCCAACAACGCCGTTAAATTGGTAGCAGCCTGGTGCCAAAGCTCGTAGAGCGGCCCACCGATAATGGGCCAGCCCTTTACCCGTTCGGCTGGCTCTGGGATCGAGATTGCACCCGACTGCAGTTCACCGGCTAGATCGCGTACCGAATCGATGAAGCTCGGTAACGAAGCCACAATGGGCCCTATCAGCAGGCCCAGCATCACGAGTACGAAAATAGCAGCCGCCCAACCGTCTCGCTCGCCTAATCGGCGTGACAGCCACCGGAATGCCGGATAAGCAGAAACGGCTATGATCACCGCCCAGAGCAACACCGTCACGAACGGCGCGAGAATCGCGATCGACCAGATGATGAGCGCAGCGACCAAACCAAGGCGAACGGCGGTGTCAATCGTATCCTTGGTCATGACTGATACACCGGTTGATATAGTCCAAGAAACTCGGGCGGCATGCGCGCCGGGCGTCCGTTTGACAAGTTTACACACACAAAATCTATATGGCCCCGTAACAAAGTAATACCAGTAACCGGATTGAGAATTTGATACTGGCGCGTCGCGCGCAGCTTATTGTCGTTGGAAATCAACCAGTTGGCGACCAGCAGCTCATCGCCTTCATAGGCGGACGCCAGCATGTCGACGTGGATGCTGCGAACCGCCATGCCACGTTGCATCTCTACACATCGGCTTTCCGGAAGGCCGACCGCGGCGCTATGCGCCCACGCGCAGTCCGTTAGCCACTGTATGTAGACGACGTTGTTGACATGGTCGTACGAGTCGATGTGTTCGGGGAGCGCGATGACCTCAAGCACGAAGGGATCCGGCAGATCCCAGAGGCTATCTAATGATACTTCACTCATCATTGCCGGAGAGAATTCCTCTCAGGTGGCCACGCTCTTGCACACGCTCGAAAAAAGTCGGTTCGTAGGCCAGCTCAGGGGCCTCGCGCACCACCTCGTCGAGTACGTGGGCATCATCACCAACCAGTATGCGCCATCGATCCTCGCGCACGCCGTCCAGGATGATGGTCGCTGCTTGCGCGGCCGTGGTCGGAGCCTTGTCGCGGAAATCGAGCATTCTTTGGTGCATGGCCTGGCGAATTTGATCGTCGGTTTCGTTGCCGACCGGCATACCCATCGCCATCCAACGGTCCCGCACCGCGGCGACCTCATCCGCCGTCATCTCGAGCGGACTATTGTTGCCTAGCACCTTGCTCGTGTTGATACCGATCGACGTTCCGATATGACCCGGCATCACGACGGCCGCTTTTACATGCGGCGCGTTCAATCGCAAGTCGTTGATGAGCGCTTCGGTAAACCCTTTCACTGCGAACTTGGCCGCCGAGTACGCCGTGTGGGGCACGCCCGGACCGAGCGATGCCCAAAATCCATTCACGCTACTGGTGTTGACGATGTAGCCCTCCGCGCTGGCGACGAGCAGCGGCATGAACGCGCGGGCGCAATAGTAGACGCCATACCAGCAGACACCGAAGGTGCGTTCCCACTCGTCGCGGCTGCCGTCGACAAACTCTCCCCCGCCGCCGATACCGGCATTGTTGAACAGCAGGTTTACGTGCTCGGTTTCAAAGCTATCTACTACACCGTCGCGGAACGCGTCTACTTGCTCTTCGTTCGCAACGTCAGCAACATGCACATAAACTCCATCGCCACCGCCCGCGAGTTCCTTGGTTTCTGCCATGTTGTCTTCAGACACATCACACATCGCAACGCGACAGCCCTCTGCAACCAACTGTAGAACCAATTCTCGGCCCATGCCGGTGCCACCGCCGGTCACCACTGCGATCTTATCTCGGAAATCCTTCACACTGTCAGTCCACACAAATATGGGCGATTATAGAGGAAAGCCTACGGGAGGAATCGATGGCCGAGTTCTATCAAAACTACAAGCGTCTCAAGTTCGACTATCCGGGTGAACGCATCTTGCGCATCACGATAAGTCGGCCCGAAAAGTACAACGCCCTCGACGCCATCGGGCATCGCGAACTCACCTACGTGTGGCGCGAAGTGGACGCCGACCCGGACGTCGATTGCGTGATCTTGACCGGAGACGGCAAAGCGTTTTCGGCCGGTGGCGACTTCGACATGATCGAAAAGATGACCGAGGACTACGCCACGCTTATCAATACGTGGAAAGAAGCCCGCGACCTCGTCTACAACATCATCAATTGCGGCAAGCCGACCATCTCCTCGATCAACGGTCCTGCCGTCGGTGCCGGATTGGTCGCCGCCCTACTCTGCGACATTTCCATCTCGGCTAAATCGGTGTTCATCACCGACGGCCACACCCGTCTGGGCGTGGCGGCAGGCGATCATGCCGTCATCATCTGGCCGTTGTTGTGTGGCATGGCGAAAGCCAAGTACTACCTGATGACGTGCGACCGCATGTCGGCCGAAGAAGCAGAGCGCATCGGCTTGCTGTCGCTATGCGTCGAAGATGACGAGCTAGAGACCAAGACCTTGGAAGTCGCTCAAAAGATTGCCAACGGTGCACCGAACGCCATTCGCTGGACAAAGTATGCGCTCAACAACTGGCTGAGGATGGCCGGACCCAGCTTCGATACGTCCACGGCGCTCGAGATGCTGGGCTTTTTGGGACCCGAAGGCAAAGAAGGTTTGGCCGCGTTGCGGGAGAAGCGCGATCCCAATTTCCCGAAGGGCTCGCCAGTTTAGCGAGGCAGTTGCCCAAACTTCGTGTCGTCGTTTCCGGGCGACCGGCCGAATTAGTGATAGACCGCGTCCCCGTCCCCTCGATGCACGGTCGGATCGACAGCTAAATCCTTGTACACGGCAGTAACGGTTTCGTTGATGCACGCAGCGCAGGATCCTTCGCGGATCAGATCCTCGACCACATAGCCAATGACATCGTAGAGTGAGTAGCTGCCTTCGCTCATCTCATCGAAGCGCCACAGCACATCTTTCAGAGTTTGCACGGCAACGTCACAACGCGCGTCGTCTCTTAGTTTTTTTTGTTCGTCTTCCTGCATGGCGGTGATCTCCGTCGCATCGATCGCGGCTGCGCGTCCAAAGAGCGCGAGTCCGCGATTCGGTTGCTCTTCTACCAGGGGCCCAGTTTACCCGTTAAGATGGCTCGTTTGCTGGCTTAAGGGAAGCCCTTGATCGTTATCGGACTTACCGGGGGCATTGCGTCGGGAAAATCCACTGCGGCTCAACATCTGTTCGAGCTGGGTGCCCATGTGATCGACGCGGATCTGCTCGGGCATCGGGCCTATGCACCCGATACGGATGCCTATCGCGCGGTAATCGCGACATTCGGCGAAGACGTGGTGGCAGAGGATGGCCGCATCGACCGCAAGGCACTGGCTTCCCAGGTGTTCGGCAAGCCGGACGAACTCGAGAAGCTGACCGGCATCGTATGGCCAGAGATACGCCGATTGGCGGAGCGCGAGATCGAAGATCAGAGATCAAAGAACCCCGGCGGCGTCACCGTGTTGGAGGCTGCCGTGCTTCTCGAAGCCGGTTGGGAAACATCGGTAGACGAGGTCTGGGTCGTTTTGGTCGATCGAAAGACCGCCATCGAACGCACCATGGCCAGAGACGGTCTGGATTCCGAAGCCGTCGAGCGGCGCATAGACTCGCAGCTCTCCAACGACGAACGCGTTGGCAAAGCCGATGTCGTGATAGACAACTCGAACGACCTAGCCAGCCTGACGGCGCAGCTCGACGCCGAGTGGAAGCGCATAGCGAACCGGCAGGTGGCTTTATGATCCTCGATCTACACTCGCATTCGATCAAGTCCGACGACGGTCGCGCTAAGGTGCCAAACTACTGTCAGTGGATACGCGCCCGCGAGATCCCAATCGACGGTTTCGTGCTCACGGAACACCGACAGTTCGATTTTGAATCCGACTACTCGGCACTCGCCAAGGAATTCGGCCTCACGATACTGAAGGCCAGCGAGGTCGAAACGGAATACGGCCACGTCCTCGTGTTCGGCGTAACAGAGGCACTCACACAAACCTTCGATTTTACCGACATCCACCTGCCGCTAGCCCAGGTGATCGAAGCTGCGGAACGCCACGGTGCCGTGCCGGTACCCTGCCATCCCGGCCGCAAGCGCGTCGGCATGTCGGCGCACCTCGAGGAGTACGGCGTACCACAGGGCGTACGCATCGTTGAGATCTACAACGGCGGTAGTCGGGGCGACGAAGACGCAATCGCGCAAAACATGGCGGCCGAACAAGACTACCTCGGTATCGGCGGCAGTGACGCGCACATCGTCAGCCAAATCGGCAAATGTGCTACGCGTTTTCCTGAAAAGATCACGAGTGCGGCCGAGCTCGCCGAAGCATTGCGCGGCGGAGATTTCGAAGCATTGAACTTTAGAGAGCAGATATGACGGAACTGTTGGACGTCGAAGCGCTTCGCGCAAAATTTCTGAACACGGTGTTCGACGAAAAACAGTTCGAGCTGACCGCCGAAGACATGTCAAATTACGCGATCGCCTGCGGAGAGCTGGCGACACGCTACACCGACCCCAACGACCCGGACTTCCAGGCGCCACCGACCATGCCGACCTGCATCCAACCCAAAAAGCGGATGCCGAAGGGCTTCCCCAAGATCGCCGGTCTTGGTATGGATGCCGGCAAGGCTGTGCAGTCATACAAGCCTATTCGCCCGGGCGTAAAACTGACCGGCAAAACTCATATGCATGACATCTACACCAAAACCGGTCGCTCCGGCCGAATGGTGTTCTTTGTCAACCGCATGGATATTTTCGATTCCGACGGCGAACAAGTGGCTTGGGCAGATACCAGTATCGTAATCCGGGAGAGGCCCAAAGAATGACCATTGCCACCATAAAGGACGTCGAGTTCGGGGAAGAACTGCCGGTGTTCGATCCGGACACCAGCCTCGAGAATGTGAAGAAATTCGCCACCGCCGCACATTGGTTCGGCCCGCGTTTCACCGACCACGAAGCCGCACGCAAGGAAGGCTTACCCGGCGCTCTCGTCCCGGGGATCATGAGTCAGGGATTCCTTGCAGCGATGATTCACCGGTGGGCGCCACAAGCCAACGTTCAAAATGTCGATACGGTGTTCCGCGCACCCGTTGTGGTCGACGAGAAATACCATATCACCGGGGTCGTGACAGATATAGATGAAGCCAGCGGCCGCGTGGAGATCGATCTGACCGTCACCAACGACGCCGGCGAAACCCGCGTGTTTGGCACGGCCCAAGTGCAGATTCCCACGGGTTAGTCCACGGCTGCTTCCGCGCAAAAGCGGTCAGGTTACCTTTTCAGAGAAGAGTCAACTTGACCCCTCTAACAAAACAATATCAACCATCGAACCATCGCTACCCTGCCTTACCCTGCGACGTCGCGAATGGTCCTGCGCCCGAGTTGCGACATATGCACCTCGTCGGGCCCGTCCGCAATACGGCAATACCTCGAGGTTAGAAAGATATGGTTGATCGGGGTGTCCTGGGTGACACCCATGCCGCCGTGCGCTTGCAACGCGCGATCCGCAACCGTCTGGCACATGAGGGGCGCAACGACCTTGACCATCGAGATGTAGTCACGCGCGCCCTTGGGACCGAATTTGTCCATCTTGTCTGCGGCGGCCAGCACCAGCAGGCGGCATTGCTCGATCTCGCAGCGCGATCGCGCAACATCGTGCTGAATGCTGGTTTTCGCCGACAGTTTCTCACCGAAGGCAAATCTATCGTCCACGCGCTTGCACATGAGATCGAGACACCGTTGGGCCATGCCCACGAACATCATCGCGTATTGGAAGCGTCCCGGGCCCAACCGTCCCTGGGCGATTTCGAAGCCGCGACCCTCGCCGAGTAGCAGATTTTCTGCCGGAACCCGCACATCGTCGTAGAGCACCTGAGCATGCCCGCCCGGCGAGTGCAACAATCCGAACGCGCGCAATGGACGCTCTAGGGTCACGCCAGGCGTGTCCTTCGGCACCAGTATCATCGAGAACTGTTGATGACGGGCCGCATCCGGATCGGTCTTACCCATCACGACAAACACCTTGCACAACGGGTTGAAGGCGTTCGAGGTGAACCACTTGCGACCGTTGATAACGTACTCGTCGCCATCGCGCACGATGGTGGTCTCGAGATTGGCCGCGTCCGACGACGCCACGGCGGGTTCCGTCATCGAGAAAGCCGATCGGATCTTGCCGTCCAGCAGCGGCACCAACCACTCCCGCTGCTGCGCTTCATTGCCGAAACGGGCAAGCACTTCCATGTTGCCTCGATCTGGTGCGCTGCAGTTGAACACTTCCTGACACCAGGGCACGCGGCACATCATCTCCATGATCGGAGCGAACTCGAGATTCGATAGTCCCGGACTGAACTCTTCATACTCCCTTGGCAGAAACCAGTTCCAGATTCCGGCCTCCCTGGCCTTGGACTTTAGGTCTTCAAACCAGGGCGGATATTGCCAAGCATTGTCGGCATCGTCGACCCAATGCCAATACTCGAGCTCCTTCGGATAGATGTGTTCGTCCATGAAGGTTTCCACGCGCGCGCGCAGCTCCAGGACTTTTTCACTCGGCTCAAAATCCATACTTGTCCCTCCCGATACTCGCGGACCAGCATACTCGAATTGCGCAAAAGACAGGGTAGCCCGATGGTAAAGGACGTCTGCGTTCTGGTCGGCGCCAAGAAAGGCGCATTTTTCATCACCGGCAATGCCGCCCGGGACCCATGGCGCGTCCAAGGCCCCGCGTTTTTCGGCTATATCGTGCACCACATGATCGCCGATCCCCGCGATCGCAACACGCTGTTGATTGCGGCACGGACCGACGGTGTTTCGCTCCAACGACAAGGGGCACTGCTGGCGCGAAGCGGCCCGCCCGCCCGCTTTTGCGGACGATGATCCCCACCAGCGTGTCGTCGAGCAGGTGTTTCACCTAACCCCAGGCAACGCAGATCAACCCGGCGGGTGGTATGCGGGCGTTTCACCGGAAACGTTGTTCCGTTCCGACGACGGAGTAGCACTATCCGGGCATCCGCTTTCGCATCGTCAACGAGCGCGGGGCGCTGCGCCCCCATGTCCGCCAACGGAACGACAACCAACACGCTCGAGGCGCCCGTCAGCGACACCGACGAGATCGTCATATTGCAGGCGCTCAGCGGTGGTTGAACCGTCCATCGCAGATAAATGTCCGTTCGTCGCTGCAGTTTTGTGACCCTGGTCACACTTTTGGCCGCCATATGGACATTTCGTTTACCTCCCATACTTCGTAGAGGCGCAAACTAGTGCCCATTCCAAACCCCAGCCGAGTCCGATTTCGGTCTCGTGAACGGAGAGATTGACTATGTTGGATCCACGCCGAGGCGAGCAGAACGTACCCGAACGAGTGCGCACCCCGCGTTACTTTCAGACCGATGAAGGTTGGTTTCTGCGCACGCGGGAAGGCATTTCCGTAGGTCCTTACTCGTCGAAATTCGACGCCGAGATTTCCTCGTCGCTGTTGTGCCCACGGCTTGCACAACTGGACGATGAGTCGAAAGCGGTTGCAACGATCCATGCCTTCATCCGCGATCCCGCCTACGGACCCGTCAATGAAGCACTGCGTGTACAGAAGGTTGAAGAATCCGAGGCCGAGAAGCAACCAGCGGCGGCTACATCAGCCAGCGCACGGGAAAACGCGCACTATCAGAAGGTTCGCGCGGAGCTACCGAAGCCACACGTCAAGCATGGACCGCTCAGTTCACGATTGAGATCGCTACTACCGGGTTCGCTTTCTGTGCGGTAACCTCCGAGCACCTTTGAGAGGTGCCCTATGGCCCAGGTTCGCTACATCGTTCACGACGTGGACGCGAGTGTCGCGTTCTATACGACCCACCTTGGCTTCGAGCTAGAACAACAGTTCGGGCCAGCGATGGCTATTCTGGTACGAAACGATCTACGTCTGTGGGTGGCCGGCCCGGGAGCCTCCGCGTCACGACCCATGCCCGACGGCGCCCAGCCGGAACCCGGAGGTTGGGGGCGATTCGTCCTCACCGTCGATGATCTCGAGAGCTTCGTTGCAACGCTTCGCGATAGCGGCGTCTCCTTCAAGAACGACGTCGTGACCGGCCCCGGTGGCCGTCAAATATTGTGCGAAGATCCGTCCGGAAACGTCATTGAACTATTCGAACCCAATCGCGGCTAAAGGGTACGTCGAAATACCTGGTGTTCGGTAGGAGCGGCTTTAGCCGCGATTCCTTTGTCTCCCCACTGGTTCAATCGCGGCTAAAGCCGCTCCTACCAGGACTATCACGCTACGGTTCCGGTTCGAAGAGCGGAACGGACAGCTCTTCGTGCTCTTCCCACCGCACTTGCACCCGCATCCCGATCTGCACGTCGCGCAAGGGGTCTTCGACACCGACCACGTTGGATACCAACCTTGGCCCTTCATCCAGATCGATCCAGGCAACGGCATAGGGTACACGCTGACGGAAAAACGGATGATAGCTTTGGCGCACGACGCTGTAGGTATAGACGGTGCCCTTCCCGGCGGAGTTCTTCCAGATGAGATTGTTACCCAGACACCCGGTGCAATGTCGGCGGGGATAAAACACGACCGTGTCACAATCAGCGCATTGCTGATATTTGAGTTCTTGGTTTTTCGT
Source organism: Gammaproteobacteria bacterium (assembly GCA_027297435.1). GTDB lineage: Bacteria > Pseudomonadota > Gammaproteobacteria > Pseudomonadales > Azotimanducaceae > Azophilus. The sequence continues at coordinate 12,337 of JAPUIA010000029.1, forward strand.
TGCTTCCCAAAACGGGCGCGTGTCCAGATCGTGGAGTTTCGGCAACGGTCTTTGTGGATCTGCCATGCGCTAGTCCCTCCCCAACACGACGGTACCAGCACAATGCCGGCTGCCTAACATGCCGCCATTGCCATGGGCAACGGCAAGCTTGGCGCCGTCGACCTGTGAGCAAGACTCGCCGCGCAGTTGTCGCGTTGCTTCGAGCAGCAAAAAGATGCCGCGCATGCCGGGATGGTTTGACGACAGACCACCGCCATCGGTGTTCAGCGCCGGACCGTCGTCGGGACGGTCAAAGCGCAGACGCCCACCTTCGACCCAAGCACCCCCCTCGCCTTTGGCACAAAACCCAAGATCCTCGAGCAATGCCAGCACGGTGATGCTGAACGAGTCGTAGATCATCGCAATGTCTATCTCCTGCGGCGTCACGCCGGCTTCGCCGAAGGCTTGAGGACCCGATTGCACCGCGGCGCTGGTCGTAATATCGCCGCCGTTTTCGGGATACTTGGTAGCCTCGCCGGTGCCGAGAATCCACACCGGGGCTTTACGGCAATCTCGTGCAACGTCCGCGGCGGCTATTATCACTGCGCCCCCGCCATCAGAGATCATGCAACACTCCAACAGATGCAGCGGGTCGGCAATCATGCGTGAATTCACGACATCGTCGACGGTGGTTTCACGAATGTCGAGAAATTCCAGATCTTCCATTGCCTTTACGGCTTCAGGATTGCGCATTGCGTGACAGCGTGTCGCGACAGAAATTTCCGCAAGCTGTGCGCTGGTTGTGCCGTACTCGAACATGTGCCGATGCGCGACCATCGCGTAGTTCGCCACCAACGTCATGCCTGCGAACATGTCCATGTTATCGGCCGGGTGTCCACCACCACCGCGGCCGCCTACGCCAATGGCGCGGGCGTTGCTGTGTGCCGTTGAACCGTATGTCAGTAGCGCGACGCTGGCCTTGCCGGCAGCAATATCGCGTTTCGCATGCGCCGCGTGATACTCGTAGGAACTACCCCCCACCCCGGTCGTGTTAATGACCCGGGGTTTCAAGCCAAAGTACTCGGAGATGGTGAGCCCGGCCATTCCGCCGCCGTCACCGGCGTCGTAGATGGCATCGACGTCGTTCCATCCGAGCCCTGCATCTTCGAGCGCGCGCGCCGCACTCTCGGCTTTGATCTGCAACGGGCTAACTTCGCCTTCGACGTCACGCGAAGGATATTCATGGATGCCGACAATGGCGGCATCGCGGGTTTGTGTGGACAATGCTTCCCCCTAAAGTGATCGCTAATGATCGCGAAGATCGCGGCTAAAGCCGCTCCTACCTCGCCTCCACAGGCCGGGTAGGAGCGGCTGCGCGTCCAAAGGACGCGACGCCGCGATACTATCAAGAATCGGCGAACTGCTCCTTCGTATAGTCCTTGGTCAGCAACTCCAGCAAATGACCGTTGGGGTCCCTGAAGTACACTCCTCGCCCACCGTTCCAGTGGTTGATCTGCATGTCTTCGTTTTCGAACGGTCCGCTGCCATAAACCAATCCGCGCTCCTGAATGCGTGCGAAAATCTCGTCGAACTCGGACTCGCCCACTTTGAACGCATAGTGCTGGGCGTGAAACTTCTCGCGGTTGTCAAAGTCGAGTGTCAGCGACTGGTTGGGTATGCGTACCGGCTCGAAGTGACCGAGTGGTCCATCGTATTCGAAGCCGAACATCTCGACGTAAAACTGGGCCGTGGCCACCTTGTCATACGCGGGCACGATAGTGTGGTTGAGTTCTATCGTCATCTTAATCCCTCCTTAAGGGTCGACGGTTAGCACAGCTTTGCTATCGACCAGGGTCTGAATCTGGTTTTCCGAAAATCCCAGTTCCGCCAATATCACTGTGGAGTGTTCGCCCAATAGCGGCGCGGGTCGAGTAATTTCGCAGGGCGTCTCCTCAAAACGTGCTGCCGGTCGTGCCAGCCTAATCTTGCCGTGATCGGCAAACTCGTATATTCCGATCGTATCGTTGGCGATGACCTGTTCGTTGTCCAAGAGGTCGAGCCGGGACAACAACGGTGCGGATGGAACGCCCTCGGCATCGAGACGACGGAGAATCTCGTCACGATCCCACTTCTCGATCTCCGCCGCGGTCAGGCGTTTGCGTAGCTCGGCGTTCTTGAACCGTACGTTAGTGGCATTGAAACGCTCGTCATCGATCCATTCGGGTTTGTTCAGCGCCGTGCACATGCCTCGCCACTCTGCATCGGAGATGGCGCCGGCCGTGATGTAACCGTTGCGGGTCTCGAAGATGAGATCCATCGTGCCCTGATACTTGGTGACGTCGATCTCGTCACCGACAAAGGTCAGTCCGGACATGCCCTCAGGCCAGAAGAACGCGACCATCGTATCGAGCATCGACAAACGAATGTGTTGTCCCTTGCCCGTGCGTTCGCGAGCATACAGTGCCGACGAGATCGCCTGCGCCGTGGTCACGGACGTCACCTTGTCGGCGATGATGATTCGAAACATCTTGGGGCGTCGCGTATCCCGATCCGCCTGAATGTCGGTTGCGCCGGTCAACGCTTGAATGACCGGGTCGTAGACTCTTTGATGAGCGTACGGCCCAGTCTCCCCGAAGCCGCTGATGGAAACATAGATGAGCTTGGCATTGAGTTTGCGGACATCAGCCGCTCCGTACCCCATGCGTTCCATGGCACCCGGTCGAAAATTCTGCAGCACGACATCGGCGGTTTTGATGAGCTCGTCGAGCGGTGGTTTGGCGTCGGGGTTTTTGAGATCGAGGCACAACGAACGTTTGCCACGATTACAGGAAAAAAAACCTGCGGTGAGGCCGTTGCGTCGGTTACCGATGCGACGCATCTCATCGCCGGCCGGAGACTCGATCTTGATCACCTCCGCGCCCTGATCCGCGAGCATAGCGGCTGCGACCGGCCCGGACACCATCGTCGTGAAGTCGACAACCCGTACACCTTCCAACGGTCCCGACACGGTTATCTCCTTTTAATCGTTTGATATGGCGACTTGGAACAGATGAGGATACGACTTTCGGGGGGATAACGGCACCTATGATCTACAGCATCCAACCCCGCTTTACGCGGCCGACCCAGCCGCCCAACACATCAACCCGATGGCTCTGTACAATCAATGGCTCAGGCACAAGGAGCAGATCAGCTTGCCAACGGTCGAGTCGTCAGGAACAGACATCTACTACGAGGTAAACGGCGAAGGTCCAGCCATTTTGTTCGCCCACGGAGCCGGAGGTAACGCCGCTATCTGGTTTCAGCAGGTCGCCCATTTCAACGAACGTTTTACCTGCATTGCATTCGATCACCGGTGTTTCGCGCGCACCCACGCAGACCCAAGCAGCATATCCGTACCACAGTTTCGAGACGACGCCCTCGCGATCCTGGATGCCTTGAATATCGAACAGGCACACTTGGTCGGCCAGTCGATGGGGGGATTCACTTGCTTGCGCCTAGCCTTGGATTACCCGGATCGCGTGGCGTCACTGACCATGAGTTGCACACCCGGCGGACTGCCAAATCCAAACCCGTCATCCGCGTTGAGACGACTGGTTGCCAGCACCGGGCGCGGTACCGACGGTGTGCGCGCGACGATGGCCAAGGCAACTTTCGAAAACAAAGCTCTACTACAGCTTTACCTATCGATCGCCGCCTTCAACACGGAGTTCGCTTGGGAGTATCTCGCAAGCTTGGGTGTCACTGAAGATCAGGTATCCCTCGAGCAGGTGAAAGGCATCAAATGCCCCGTGATGTTCGTATCCGGCGCAGAAGACCCGCTGTTTCCACCCGAGCTCTTGGCGTCCTACGTGCCACACTTCGCCAATGCCAAGATCGAGACGGTCCAAGACGCCGGTCACTCACCCTACTTCGAACAGCCAGACGTGTTCAACGCATTGTTAGAGGGTTTTATCCGTCAGGCGGACGAAGGGAATCGCGGCGTCGCGTCTTTTGGACGCGCAGCCGCTCCTACCCAAAATTTGAGTTTACGTTCAACACTGAGGTAGGAGCTGCTTTATGCGAACCTACGCGGCGATTCTGACCGGCAGGTTTTGAATCGCGCGAAACAGCACCGAGTTGGCCCGTTCGGCCTCACCGACAACCTCAATGTCGGGATAGCGTTCGAGGATTTCCTCCCACAGGACACGCAGCTGCATTTCGGCTAACCGGTTGCCTAAACAGCGATGGATTCCGAAACCGAACGAAAGATGCTCGCGCGGTCGGGCTCTATCGATAATGAATCTGTCGGGTTGATCGATCGCTTCCGGATCGCGATTGCCCGAGATGTACCACATGATTACACCGTCGCCGGCAGCGATCTTCTGACCCCGAAATTCGATGTCTGAGAGCGCCGTGCGACGCATGTGCGTAAGCGGTGTTTGCCAGCGAATGATCTCGGGCACCATGCTCGTAACGAGACCCGGGTCGTCACGCAGCATTTGATACTGGTCGGGGAAGTCGTTCAGGGCGAGAAGGCCGCCACTGATGGAATTGCGTGTCGTATCGTTGCCACCGACCAGCAATAACACCACGTTTCCGAGTAGCTCGTTTGCGGCCATGTCGCCGGTTTCGTCACCATGGGCAAGCATGGATATCAGGTCGCCGGTTGGCTCACGCTCGATGCGGTCGCGCCATACCGCCTGGAAGTACTCTCCGCACTCGGCAAGCGCCGTATAAAAATCAGCAGTCGATTCGACCATCTCCGGGTTGTCGGCATTGCTGAAAATGTTCGACCACTTGATGAGACGATGCCGCTCTGCCTGCGGCAGGCCAAACAAACTGGCCAGCATCTGACCGGTCAGTTCCACTGATACGTGATCTACCCAGTTGAACGTCTCATTCAGAGGCAACCCTTCCAAGATGCTGATGGCGCGTTCACGAATGACGACCTCGAGCTCGGCTAGACTTCTCTGCGTGAATCTCGGCGCCACCGCCTTGCGCTGCCCGTCGTGCTTGGGCGGGTCCATTTGAATGAACATGGGCATCTCGGCGCTGGATTGGGGCGTACCCATGATCGTTACGCCACCGAACTTGAACTCCGAGGAGAACACCTCGTGGTTTTTTTCGATCGCCATGATGTCGTGGTACTTGGTGATCGACCAATAAGGACCGTATTGACTGTCCTTGCAGTAGTGCACGGGCGCCTCTTCGCGTAACCGCTTGAAGTAGCGCTCGAACACGTTGTGTTTGAACAATTCCGGGTTGGCGACGTTGATGTCTTGAAGCGGGATTTGGTACGGGTCCAAATCGACATCTATGGGAATTCGTTGCCGACGGCGACTCAACCGACCGGATTGTTGGATGCCCGCCGCTTTGGCTTTCAACGATGCATAGCTGTCGCTCATGGTCCGACCTCTGCCAGTTCGGGCTGCGCGCCATACCTCTCGAACCGGGTGCGCGCTGATTATCGAATCATACCATTCGCATGCGCAACCGCTTCTAGCCGTATCACATTCAGACTTATTGACAAAATATTTTTTGTCTAATAGAGTGGCAGCATGGACACGTTCAAGATCCTCGAACGCCAAGAGCTTCGCGCCATGGCATCGCCGTTCCGCCAGCAGCTGCTGCGCACGCTGACGACCCCCGACTCTGCGACTGGCCTGGCGCGGCGTTTTGAGATGTCGAGGCAGCGCATCGGTTATCACATGCGCGAATTGGAACGCGCCGGCTGCATCGAAATCACCGGCGAGCGCCAACGGCGCGGCCTGAAAGAGAAGCTGTATCGCACCAAACCGATGGCATACGTGTATTCGCCGCCTTCCGAAGAGCGCCTTCGCCGGCACGATCGTTTCTCGTGGGCGGCGTTGGTCAATCTCATTGCCCGCGCACTCTGGGACCTAGTGTCCTTGCGCCGCAAAGCCGATGCAGAAGGCAAACGACTGGCGACGTTGGCCATCGAGGCAGATCTATATTTCGAAACACCGACGGAACGCAAAGCGTTCACCGAGTCGCTGGTGGATGCGATCGAACAAGTCGTACGCGATCACGAAAAGCCCAAATCAGACAAGGCTCGAGCCTTCCGCCTCGTCGTCGGCGCGTTCCCTAAACCCGCTCAGGAGCCAAATCATGACAATCCGAAGCATTGAGAAAGAACTCTGGATCGACGCTGCGCCCGAGGACGTGTGGCGCGCATTCACGGACGCCCAAGAGATCGTCAACTGGTTCGCTCCCAGGGCCGAATCGCAACCGGGGGTCGGTGGCTACATTGAACTAGCGTGGGACCTGAAGGCCGTCCAACCCAGTCGTTGCCACATTCTCGAATGGCGACCGCACGCGCACTTGTTGATGACCTGGCGCGATGCGCCGGGCGGTGAACACGAGCTTCCGGTCGAACTGACGTTGGCAAAACAAGACGGCGGCACGCTGCTGCGGCTAGTGCATTCGGGATTTCTGAGCGATGCCAGTTGGGACGAGGAATACGAGTCCCACGGTCGTGGCTGGAGCTACGAGCTGCGCTCGCTCAAATACTACGTCGAGCACCATTTCGGGCGCGCCCGGCAACTGGTGATGGAACGCCTGCCCGTTTCCGGCGACGGCAAAGCCGCTTGGCAAGCCATTGTCGGACCCAGCGGCGCGTTTCGAGTACTCGACGGCCTTGCCGAAGGTGCCGAATTCGTACTGGGTTTGCCGACGGGCGAGACGACCTCGGCCGAGCTCATGTTCGCGGTCAAGGACCGTGATTTCGTCGCAACCGTCAGCATGTTGCAAGGTGGTCTATTCCGCCTCGCGCTGGAGTTGATCTCCGGGGTGCCGGAAGTGTGGATTTGGGCGTTCAGCTGGCAGCTCTCGGATGCCGAGCTGAAAACGTTGACCCTGCCCATCTTTGAGGCCATTCGCGAACGCCTTTCGGCCGGGTCGCTTAGTCTGCCAAAATAGCATCGCTACACCAGGGAGACCACTAGGTGGCCAAGGACATCAGCGATGCCGTGCGCGAGGTTTGCCTTTCCTTTCCCGAAGCCGAGGAAAAACCATCGCGAGGTTCTCCGGACTTTCGCGTAGGCGGCAGAACGTTTGCCACTTTTATCGTCAATCACCACGGCGATGGGAATATCGCGCTATGGCTCAACGCACCGCCCGGTGCGCAAGAACACTACACCGGTAACGAACCGGAACACTATTTCGTGCCCCCTTATGTCGGTCCGCGGGGCTGGCTGGGCGTACATCTCGACAAAGGACTGCGATGGACCACGATTGCCGAACGAGCGCGCGAGGCGTATTCGAAGGTCGCTGCCAAAACATTGGTGGCACAAATCGGTTCTACCATCGAAATCGAGCCGCCTACGGAAACCTTGCCGCCCGAAGAGTTCGACCCGATGGCATCGGTTCGAGCCCAAACGGTCTTGGCCGAACTACGGGAGATTTGTCTGGGCCTGCCCGAGACGAGCGAGGTCACTCGGTTTGGTCGCCCTGCCTGGAAGGCCGGAAAGAAAACGTTCGTCACGGCGCATCGCTACAAGAGCCGCATGGGCATTCAGTTTTGGGTGGGCGCGGACCGCCAAGCAACGCTGACGTTTGACGACCACTACATAATTCCCGCTTACACGGGTCACAACGGCTGGATCGAGCTCGACGTCGAGGATGACGCCAACTGGGAAGAGATCGAAGAATTGGCGATGTTCAGCTATCGGCATTTCGCGTTGAAAAGGATGTTGAAAGAACTCGATGGGCCGGATAGACAGTCGGCCCTGAGAAGTGGTTTCAAGTAACGAAATACCGACATTATCTGGCGAATGCGTCGGACCTGGAATGCAGCCACCCGGCTCCGGTATCATAGGCCTCTTGCAAGCAGTGTTGTGTTTCCACGAGGAGCCGTGAATGACGACCATAACCTACATCGAACATGATGGAACTGAGCATGTCGTCGAAGCCGAGAACGATTCGTCTGTCATGCGCGGCGCCGTCGACAACGGCATTCCCGGTATTGACGCCGACTGCGGCGGGGAGTGTTCTTGCGCGACCTGCCATGTGATCGTCACGAGTAACTGGATGGAGGTCGTCGGGCGGCCCAACGACACGGAAGAATCCATGCTCGACCTAAATCCCGAACGCGAACCCAACTCGCGGCTGTCTTGCCAGATCGTGGTATCCGATGCCTTGGATGGTCTCATCGTCAACCTACCCGAATTTCAGATGTAGCCCGCGAGGTCGGTTTTGAATCAGCTAGCGACGAAAAACCCGTTCGGAGAAGACCCCTGGAGCATGCCGCTGGCGGATATCGACGTCAGTCGACCGGAACTGTTCCAAACCGATACGTTGTGGCCCTATTTCGAACGTCTGCGCAAGGAAGACCCCGTTCACTACTGCGCCGACAGCCAGTTCGGTGCTTACTGGTCGATTACCAAGTTCAACGACATCATGGCCGTGGAGAAGAACCATCAAGCCTTCTCGTCGGCCTGGGGCATCGTTCTGCCCGATCGACCCGAAGATTTCGAAACCCCCAACTTCATCGGCATGGATCCGCCCAAACACGACGTGCAACGCAAAACGGTGCAAGGGGTCGTCGCGCCGGCAAATCTCGCCAAACTAGAAAGCACCATTCGCGAGCGCGCAGCAACCATTCTCGACTCTCTCCCGCTTGAGGAGACGATCAACTGGGTCGATCGCGTGTCGATCGAACTCACCACGCAGATGCTGGCGACACTTTTCGACTTTCCGTTCGAGGAGCGAAGTAAACTCACCTATTGGTCGGACATGGCCACCTCCGGTGAGCTGGCGGGCGGACCGACACCGGAGCCGGTGCGACGCAAGGCGTTGCTCGAGTGCCTCGAGGTTTTCACGAAACTACGCGATGAGCGTATCGAGCAACCTCTGGCCACTGATCTCATATCGATGCTGGCACACGGCGAGGATACCCGTCACATGGAACCCATGGAGTTCCTCGGCAACCTCATCCTGCTGATCGTGGGCGGCAACGACACGACGCGCAACTCCATCAGCGGCGGGGTGTTGGCGCTCAATCAATTTCCCGACGAGTATCAGAAGCTACGCGACAATCTCGACCTCATTCCCAACATGGTGCCCGAGATCATTCGGTGGCAGACACCTCTGGCCTACATGCGCCGTACAGCGGTCGAAGACGTCGAAATTGGTGGTAAACGCATCGAAAAAGGCGACAAGGTAGTGATGTGGTACGTGTCCGGCAATCGCGACGAGGAGGTCATCGACCATCCGAACGACTTCATCGTCGATCGTCCCAATGCCCGTCATCACTTGTCGTTCGGATTCGGCATCCACCGGTGTATGGGCAACCGCCTGGCCGAAATGCAGTTGCGTGTGCTTTGGGAAGAGATCATGCAGCGTTTTCACACAATCGAGGTAGTTGGCGAACCCACGCGGGTGCAATCGAGTTTCGTCAAAGGCTATTCCGAACTACCTGTGCGTCTACACGCCAGAGCGTGAGCGGTCGATGAACTGGGAGGCGCTCGGCGCCATTGGCGAGACGCTCGGAGCGCTCGGCGTCATCGTGACGTTGATTTACCTCGCCATTCAAATTCGTCAGAACACCCAATCCATGCACGAAGGACGACGCCTGACGCTCGCCCAGACGTATCAGATGCGCGCTGATGCGCTGCAAGACATGTTGGTGCAGGCCTCGACATCCATCATTGGCGGCATCATCGTCAAACTCACCGAAGCGGGCTACCCGGAAGACTTGTCGTCGCTCGACCAGTTGAACCCGGAGGAGCTTGGACGGTTTCGCCTATGGCAGATTGCCCAA
>JAPUIA010000290.1 GCA_027297435.1 Gammaproteobacteria bacterium
TATAAGATAGACACGACCTCAGGGGAGAGTTCGAGTGCGCGGCGATCGGTGCGCTGGTACTGGTATGGCAGTCGTTGAATGGCGGCTGTTGGCCGAAAGGCGACAAATCTCCATCTGCCCGGATGTCCGCTAAACCACCGAGGACAGACATAATTAGAGTTGGGAGCAATTTTCCCCAATGATGACCGCGAGGTGGGTCTTAGCGGACAAGACCCGAGAGGACATCATTTCCGCTTAGTGCCCAAGGCTGTCGGTCGAACTTCATTGTGAGATGATGGAACGAATATTGACGTAAATCCTGTTTTGAGCCAGAGGGAGGCGACAGGGATGAGCCGGCTGCAGATACCGTTCAATATCCTCGACGAAGGTTTCACCCACGGCGACGACCCGACGCAACCGCCCACCGTACAGATCGAAGCGCGGGTGGCTGGCTCTTTTGATGACCGACGATTGCGGGAGGCGATGGGTGTGGCACTCGGACGGCATCCGCTTGCCCGGGCCAGGCTCGAGCCCTGGACCGATGAGACCATGACCTACGAATGGCTCGTCGACGATGTTCCGCAAGTCGACCCAATGTGTGTTCTCACGGCGGTAACCGACGCCGATGTCGATCGAATCAGGAGCGACCTGCAGAGCCATCCGGTATCGATCTTCGAGTCGCCACCGCTGCGTGCCAGGCTTGTGCATCGAGAAGGCGGTGACTATCTGATGCTGGCCATACACCACGCCGCAAGCGACGGCATAGGCGCCCTGCGTTTACTCCAGTCGGTGCTACGCGCGTATGCCGACGTGGAGGATTCGCAGCCGCGATTCGATCCGATCGAAATTCATCAATTACCCATTCCAGAGCTCGAACCGAGTACCACCCAGCTATGGCACGCGGCGCGGATGACGCTCGAACGGTTCGTCCGGATGGGTTCTTTTCCCGAACATCTGCCCCCGCAGGACGCTACGGCGCGCGCGGGATATGGCGTGCACAGCATCGATTTACCGATCGTTCCCATTGTCCGAGCGCCGTTGCGCGCTGAGCTGGGTGCATCGGTTAACGATCTGCTGATCACCGCAGCAACCCTAGCCTGCGCCCGTTGGATCGAGGCACATGATGCGGCACCTGACCGCGTCACGATCGTGATGCCGATCAACGCCCGACCGGCGGAGTGGCGAAATGAGGTCGTTGGCAACTTTGTGACGGCAGATGTGGTGTCGACGTCCCCCGAAGAGCGCGACACCGCTAAGGAGTGTCTCGCTTCGGTGGCCGGCTGGACCGATAAGGTCAAACGGGTAGGCCCCGGTCCGGCACTGGCGGCGCTGGCAGCCATACCACCGGGGCCTGTATCTGGAAGGCGCGCGGTCATGCAATGGGTCTCGCGGGCGGGAGGGCAGTTTGCAGACACAACGGTGTTATCAAACCTGGGTCGCGTGAGCCACGAGTGGCTCTCTACCGATCAGCTGGAAGTCACTGAGTTGTGGTTCTCACCGCCCGCAACTCTCCCCACTGGGCTCGGCATCGGTGCTGTCGCGACGACAGATCGGCTTTTTTTGAGCCTGCGCCACAGTTGGCGGTTATGGTCGAGTGAGGCGACCGCTCAGTTTGCGGACGCGCTCGTTGCCGCGCTAGACGAGATCTGTGCGTGACCGCTATTGGCCGTCAGCCGACGAATGTGCGTCTAGGTTCGACACGCGTGGATGACTGCTTTCAAGTCCAAGCGCAGACGTTCAGCGATTAACCTCGCCACCTCAGGTTTGTTTTTACCATCCTCGGGCCGTTACAGTGGTTGAAAAGGAGGGGCAAGAATGGATACGACGACATCCTTCGCAAAACCACTGCTGCTCTGCGGTGTGTTTGTACTCACAGCCTGCAGCGAGCAAGTCTCAATAGACAACAGCGGCCCAATCGCTGGATGGACGCACTACGGCGGCGGACCAGGCGGTGGTCACTTTAGCCCGGCAACGCAAATCACCCCGGAAAACGTTCACGCGCTGGAAGTCGCCTGGGTGTATCGCTCCGGCGACTTTAATGACGGAGGTAACTACCGTGACGGCATGAACCCGCCCGATGAACCGGTGCAGAGTTCGTTCGAAGTCACTCCCATATTGGTCAACGACCGGCTGTATATCTGCACACCCTACAACCGGGTAATTGCCCTTAATCCAGAAACCGGGGTGGAACTCTGGGCTTATGATCCGGAGCTCGAGCAAAACTCGTACGCGTTGAGACATTGCAGGGGGGTCAGCCATTGGCGTGACAGCGAGGCGGCACCCGGGCAGGCATGCCGCGATCGCATCATCAGCGGAACAGGAGACGGACGACTGCTGGCGTTGGATGCGGATACCGGCAAAGCTTGCACTGGATTCGGGAAAAACGGCCAAGTGGATCTGCACGAGGGGCTTGGCGAGCATGAACTTGCCGAGTACGGTCTGTCGTCTCCACCGGCTATCATCGATGACCGTATCATCGTTGGCGGTAGCGTATCGGACAACGTCAAGACCACCGTGCCTGGCGGCGTCGTCAGAGCTTATGACGTGCGCACCGGCTTGCTCGATTGGTATTGGGATCCCATTCCACCAGGTCAGGAACCGGTACTGGACGATGCGGGTGATCAGCGGTATCAGCGTGGTACCACGAACGTGTGGTCGATCATATCCGTCGACCCGGACCTCGGCCTGATCTATTTACCGACCGGCAACACTTCTCCCGATTATTACGGCGGCCACCGCGACGGGCTCGACTACTATTCCAGCAGTGTCGTGGCATTGTTCGCCGAAACCGGTGAAGTGGCCTGGCACTTTCAAACCGTGCACCACGACATCTGGGACTATGACGTGCCCGCACAACCAACGTTCTTCGAGTTCGAAAAAGACGGGCAAACGATAAAAGCCCTCGCCCAGGCAACCAAAACCGGAAATCTCTTTCTGCTGAACCGCGAGACCGGTGAACCGTTGTTCCCGGTAGAGGAGCGAGAAGTCCCTCAGGGGGCCGTGGCGGGTGATTTTACCGCGCCGACGCAACCGTTTCCGACCAAGCCAGCGCCACTACATCCCACCACATTTACTCCAGACGACGCTTGGGGATTCACCTTCTGGGACCGAGGAGTTTGTCGTGACGCGGTTGAATCGCTTCGCTCGGAGGGATTGTTCACTCCGCCGTCGCTGCAAGGCAGCATCCACTATCCGAGCGCAGCGGGAGGCAACAACTGGGGCAGCCCTGCCGTAGATCCACAGAGACGTCTGCTCGTGATCAATACGCTCAGGATGGCGAGCATCATTCAACTGATACCGCGAGACGAATGTGATGCCGCGGAAATAAAACGCCAAGCCGATCCCTTAGCGTCAAGGTACGGCGCGATCGAGCCTCAGGAGGGCACGCCTTATTGCGATCTCCGTTGGATCAGCTTCTTTTCTCCCCTCGGTGTGCCCTGCACGCCACCACCTTGGGGTACGTTGACGGGTATCGATCTACAATCCGGTGAACACGTGTGGGAGGTGCCACTGGGAACGTCGCGGGACATCGCTCCTTTTCCATTCTGGTACATCGACGGGGCTCCTAACATCGGTGGTCCGTTGGTAACCGCCTCAGGGCTTACGTTCATCGGCGCAACCACAGACCATTACATCCGTGCCTTCAGTACCGAAACTGGGGAAGAACTATGGAAGGCACGCCTTCCGACCGCAGCTCATGCAACGCCAATGAGTTACCGGCTGAGCGAAGCAGGAAGGCAATACGTCGTGATTGCAGCGGGCGGGCATTTTGCCCTGGGCACGCCGGCGGGTGACCATTTGACGGCGTACGCTTTAAAGGGCAACTAAAACCGCATGACGCCGAAAGCCGGGGCTTGAGTACGGCTTTTCAGGCGTATCTGAGACTCGCGAGTCGGCAGAGTGGCTGTCTGCTCCTGGCCGAAAGCGGACATTCAAAATCGTGTTCTGAGCGTCCGCTTACGACCCAAAGCGGTCGTTCGTCTAACCGCAGGAATAGTTACGAATGCTCGCTACCCGATGACTTCAATACCCGCTTAGCGGACTCGTGCACTGCACAACGCGGTGTCTGCTTTTAGGTGTGCGGCAGACATTCGTTTGGGTTTTCGTTTCTATCTGGCTTGATCACCAACGTCCGCTTATGGCTGCCGTTTCAACCGGTCGACGCAACACTTTAACGAAGATAGCTAGAGCTGGCGCGTATGCTAAGAATTTTAACGGCTCAAAGAGGTTTTGCAGCGGAATAGATAACGGGGTCATAGCCTCGCTAGAACCAAGGAGGGGCGCCGGACTCGGATGGACGAGGGTATGACGAAGGCTCGATCATCTGCATATCACCAGCTGGCCTCGCA
>JAPUIA010000291.1 GCA_027297435.1 Gammaproteobacteria bacterium
TTATCTAGGCATGGGTGACAAGGACAAAACCTTCGAATGGCTCGACCGGGCAATCGATGAGTTCGCCTTCATTGTCATCATGGGTCTCAAGACACAGCCATTGTTCGACCCTTTGCGCGACGACCCCCGTTTCGGGGCCGCGTTGGTAAAAGCGCGCCTCGACCAAGCTAAATAGCGACGTAATCGACCACAAGTGCAACCCGCCGATTGGCCGCGCCATCCACACCCCAAGCGTTGGCTTTGATCAGGCGTTCGCTATCCTCACCGTAGCTTACCGCTCGTACCTTCGAGGCTTCCAACCCACCAACGTCGACGAGATATTTACGTACTGCTTTGGCCCGCTCCATTCCTAGCCATTGGTTGTACTCCGGATCTCCCGCCGGGTCGGTGAATCCCTCGACCGTCACGATCACGTTAGCGTGATGCTCGCGAATGACGTCGCTAAATTCATCGAGCACCGGCTTGTCTTGGTCCCTCAAACTCGCATCGTCGTAGCCAAAATGCGCCGTCATTTCGACCCGTAAGCGCCCCTGCAGGGACGTGAGCTTGGTATCGTACCCGTCGAACCTGCGATTCAACTGGCCGGTCAACTCGGTGAACATCGTATGCATGCCGTCCATCTGTTCCTGCAGTTCGGCATCTGTCGAACGTAGCCCAGAAATTGTCGAGTCAAATTCGTCGCGTTTGATGAATTGAGCCGTGCAGGCGCCCAACAATAGGGACACCAGAACTAGGCTTCCCGCAAATCGATAGTGTGTTGTGTCCATTGTGTCCTTCCATTCTCTGTTCGTACGCTGAGACGTTGGGAAGACTATTCCAGTTACCCCGCCAACTCAAAGTCATCCGGCCATTTCATGGTTGTCGAGCCAGTAGTTTTCTAGAAGCAGAGCGATTAGGCTCGAAAGTTCGAGCCAGCTGGACGTGCCATGCAATTCCTCGATCCGACTCTCATCGAAAATCCTTATCCACATTACGAAACTTGTCGCAACGAGCACCCGATATGGTTCGACGAACCCACCCAGAGCTACATCCTGTCCCGCCACGACGACCAGCCCCACCCCGTTGTTCTGGGCTTATCTAGGCATAGGCGATAAGGACAAGACCTTCGAGTGGCTGGACCGGGCGATCGACGAGTTTGCCTTCATCGTCATTATGGGCCTCAAGACACAGCCGTTGTTCGATTCCATCCGTGATGATCCGCGTTTTGCTGCGGCGCTCGCGAAGGCTCGCCTCGACAACACCTAACCCGCGGGCCGAGTTACTCGGCCATCACCAGGTCCGCATCCATGACAAAGGCGTCCGTGACGTCAACCAAGCGATAGTGGTCGCCTGCGCGAATAGTGTAACGACCCGGCACCAAACCGCTGACGCGATAGTAACCGTAACGGTCGGCCCGGGTGCGCGCAACCTGAACACCTTCGGCATTGAACACCTCTACAGACACACCTGCTGCCGGTTCGTCAACATCATGGGTAATTTGACCGCCAATTCCATATTCGGCACGGAGCACGAAGTCCACCTTGGTTGT
Source organism: Gammaproteobacteria bacterium (assembly GCA_027297435.1). Lineage (GTDB taxonomy): Bacteria > Pseudomonadota > Gammaproteobacteria > Pseudomonadales > Azotimanducaceae > Azophilus. The sequence continues at coordinate 1,529 of JAPUIA010000291.1, forward strand.
CGCGGTAGGCGCAACCTCCACCCGATAGGTCGCAGGCATCGGGGTAAGCGACATCGGCAGGTGTTCCGTGCCGAGTGAGATCTGATACGTACCCGGCTTCAACCGTTGCAGAAAGAAGTAGTCGCCCGTGACCTGGGCAACCCGGCCAATGCCGTCCACCAAAACCTCCACCTTTTCGATGTTCGCATCGCTGAGCTTGGAGCCGTCGGCAAGCGACAGGCGACCGCCGATCGCGCCGGTACGCGAGTGGTTCAACGAATTGCGTGCAGGCACCGGCCGCCCACCAGCGAAGGAGAAGTCTAGCGTCAGCCGCCAGTGGATTTGCAGCCCGCGATCGAAAAACTCCGTCGAACGCGGCTCGTTACGGAGTTCGAGTTGCGAATAGAAACCGGGCAGCACCGGTGTCTCCCAACGCAGTCGATAGCCGAAGCCCGAGCCCGACGTGAGCACGCTCCCCTGTAGGAAAGATCGATCATCGAATTCACGAGGGTAGTAGACGAATCCCATCTCAGCGAGCGTCTCGGATTCCCGGCGGTCCTCCAGGCGGGCAAACAGTTCGAGATTCTCGGTGCGGGAATGGTGGTATTCCCCACGGTGCAGATCGTCTTCGTAGGTGTATTCGAACCAGTCCTGATCCCGTAAATAGGTGCGGAGATTTGCCCGGTATTCGCCGGTCGAGTTGGGCCAGACTCGCGCGAAGCTGTGCGAATTGACCTGCCAGTAGAGTCCCGGCAACACGAAACTGTCGTCGTTATTCATCGAATCGACCACTCGTCCGTAGGCGCCGACGCGCAGAGCCGCAGTCGCGCGGTAATCGAACAACACGTCGTGCCACGAGGTGCGCGGTGACGCATCCGTTCTGAAGCCGTCGTCGAAAGTCTGGGAGCGAGCGTTGAACTGCCATCGCGCACCGCGACCAAACAGTTCGCTCGCGTACGCACTGCTGCCCTTGTGATCAGCGTAGGACACCGAGCCGGTCCATCGACGGTTCAGAAAACCCGTCAGCCCAACCATCGCGTGGTTGGCGCTACCGATACTCTGCGCGCCCGCCTCGACGGTCAGCCGGTCGGTGATCCCGTAGCGGGCAAGGCCGAAAAAAGTGTCATCGCCGGATTCCCAGTCTGGCGTCAACGGATTGCCTCGAAAGCCGGCACCGGTGAACAACACCGTTTGGCCCTTTTCGAGCATGAGGTCGATGGGCGTACGGCTGAAATCGTGCACCGCAATTTGCCGGCGTGTGCGCTGGTCCAGTATGTAGACCTCGATCGCCACGAACCGCAGCGTGGGCAGATTGACCCGTTCGAACTTATACGTTCCGTCCAGCCGCACGCGCACGCGCTGTGCCCGGCGACCGTCGACGCGTAGTTCCGCGATGGCGCCGGGGCGGGCAGTACCTTTCAGGTCCTGTACCGGCAGGCCAGAGTGGCGAATGTATTGGCTGCGGGTCTGGTCGTTGTAAGGATCGAACGCGATGTCCTTCGAATTGTAGAGCCGTTGCAGACCGGTGGTTTCAAAGTTGGGTAACAGCGGATGCATGGATACGCGCTGATTGCCCACCAGCAGTTGTTGGTGCTTTGCATCACGAATCCAGTAGTAGTCTTCGGCCATCGTGTCCCGCCGTTCGCCCTGAAAGATCTCAGCCTGCCAGGTCCCATCGGCTAAACGCCCACGCAGCAGCAACTCGTTCGCGGACGTCTCGAAACGATCGTCGTACGAGCGAATGTGATCGAAGCGCGCTTGAGTTAGGAGAAATGACGATGGTTTGAAATCGGGTGCGACGTCGTCCTTGCCCCTCGCGCTCGTGCGGCTACCCCACCAGGGGAGGGTCATCTGAATCGCCACGTTTGTTTTCGAATACGCCCACACGATTGCTAACCGCTCGTCGAGCAGCGAGGCGATGAAATAGGGGGCGCCGTGAATCCTCACAAAATACTGCCACTCCACGTCCACACTGCCACCTGGGGTTGCCAGCCTCGGCTGGCCATCGACGACGTCGACTTCGATATCCAGCCGCTGAAACAGCTCGGGCATCGGCAGCAATATCTCACCGTCGTCCCGGTAGATCAGCAGTGCGCCGGTGTCACGCTCATCGATGACGAGACCGACTAACTCACTGCGCAGAGGCTTGCGATTATCCTCGACGTCCTCGTAGAGAACGTTGAACGCGCGCGCAGGGGTCTCGGCGCTCGCGTCCGCGCCGACGCCAACTGGCAACCACAGCGTGATCGTGCAAGCGATCAGGCAGGTGCGTTGCAACCAGGTCCATCGCATCAGGTTCACCCGCGGATTTGTGTGCTAGGGCGCCGTTTGTGCTACGTCGACCCTGGCCGGCTGGGCTGCTTCGAAGCGCATCGTCCGTTGCACGACTTGATCCCCGGCTTCAAGATGCAGCGCCAGCACGTACTCGCCACTCAATTCAGGGGGTTGAAGCTTCGCGCGGACCACGCGCCGCGAACCGGCGAAAACCGGTTTCGTGACGATGACGCCGCCGGTAGCACCTTCGGGGACCTCACGACTCCGGTCCTTCTTCAGACGATGGACGCTCTTTAACGCAATTTCCTCGCCTGGAAACGAATCCTTCGGCCACCAGAGGTAGTAACCCGACGGACGCACTTGCATCGTGCCGGTAGAAGAAATATCCAGGTCTAGATTGAGACTCGCGTTTTCGTGTCGTAACTCGACGCTATGCATATCGGAGCTGACCGTCTTCGTGCCGACTCGTGCGTAAATCGGCACGCCGAGGCGGAAGCGAATGCGCACACCCGGGTCGGTGCTGTCCACCAACTCCGAAACGAAGAGCATCGCACGGTGCTCCCCTTGCCCGTGCAGTCGTTCGGGCATTATGGCAAAGCGCACGGTTTGAGTGGCGTGCGGAGGGATTGAGAAGTCGACGGGATTTAGGAGCATCGCCGTCGGCAAAGATCCGGTTTCGGTCGGCAACTCGCGAAAGTCGTTGTTCTCGTCGAGATCCCAGTTCACCAAGCTGGCTGACAGGTGCACCGTATCGTCGGTCATGTTCATCACCATTGCCGAATCGGTAACCGACGTGCCGTTCACGTCTAGCTCGATGCGGCTAGGAGATACCCCCACACTCGCTGGCGGTGCTTCGGCAGCGTACGCGGTAGCCACGAGGATGAGGGAGAGTGACGCCAGTATTGTTTTCATTGCGCAATTCCTTCTGCGTTGTTTGTTTTGTGACCGATCACAGACCGGTAATCGTTACTTGAATCTGAGCAGATGCTTGTGCCGTTCCGCCGTTGAATGTCGCCGCGTTTAGGTCCAGCTGAACTTGGACGTCGCCACTCACGAGGTTGAAATTGCACGGCTGCCCCTGAATGTCGTTGATGGTTCCGGTGCTCGGCAGGATGCCGCCCGTGGTGTTGCTGACATCGAAACTTGCCTCGGCATAGATGCCGCCACCGCAGCCGATTGCTCGTGCGCCGACGACGTTTTGCAAGGTAACGGTCGGGGTAAGCGTCGAAACCGGAGGGGCGACCGAGGCGATGTCCGCGTCCACCGGGAGTGCCATTGAGACTAGGTTGACCGATGCGGTACCCAGGTCTCCACCGGCCGGCGCCACCAACTCGGTCATAGCGGCCGCCAGCACGTTGATGTCGATCTGTGCGAAGTGATACAGCAACAAGACGCTCGGCATATCCACCTCTATTTGCGTGGCCAGCACCTGCACGTTGCCGTTGGAATCCGTTACGGTGATGTCGATGTCCCCCCGATACCCATCGTCCGAGGTTGCATCGTCGACACCCAAGTCGAGCGTATACCCATAAATAAGGTCTCGCGGACAGCCCCTGCCCCTGGCTCTGTCGAACACCGCATCCAGCGCAAAGACCTGAAGTGCTCCACCGTCGGCGCTCGTGAGGGTATTGGTCGGAGGACCGCCAACCGCGACGTCCACCTGAAAGTCGGCCTGCGTCAAGCACTGGGCCCGCTCCGCGCCGTTCAGACGTATACGCAGGAAGCGATCGTCATTGCTGCTAGCCGTCATTGATACAGGCGCTTGGCCATCGATCGAGAATTCGAGGGGTGTGGTAAACGACACCAAATCGGCGGTGGACAACCCAGAACTGAATGTCTGCTCACGCCGGCGCCGTAGCGTTACACCGTCCTGAGCGAGTTCGCTACGCGTTATTCGAATCGCCCTGTTCGCGTTCAGGCGCGTGAGTTGGAAGCCTTCGGCAGACGGCGCAAACAGCGTCTGCGCCGCCACCAAAAAGCAAATTACCAGTGCAAGAGGCTTAAACCCCAGCGATCGTAACGTTGAAGACAGCACTGACGGGATCCGTCGTAACCGCTGTGAAGTCGACGTCAAATGCCAGATCGCCCGTGGTCATCGTCATCGAACAAGGCAGAGTGTTGATTCCAACCAGAGGGCCGGCGGTGATCGTGACGCCGGGGTCTGACACACCGCCAATATAGGATCCAGTGTAGGTCGTACAACCGAGTGCGCGCACACCTACCGCGTTCTGGACGATCACCGTTGCGATCGTGGCGGCCATCGGAACCGTATCGTCGACGCCCGCGTCTACGCTGCCGCTCAATGCCGCTAGCGTCAGCATCGCGCTCGTGCCTAGATCTTCGCAGCGATCAGCGCCACACAACGCCCCACCGCTGAGAAAACCGCCGAGTACTGCCTGGCTGACGGTAACGTCGACCGTCGAGTAGTGGTACATCACGATGATCGTCGGCAAATCGAAGTCCACCGTTACTGTGGCACTAGCCGCATAGGCGGTCTGTCCGGTGGCAAGGCAACCGCTGAAGAGCATGACGCCGAGTAACTTTCTTACGTTTTTCATGTTCATATCCATCTATTAACTGCAGATCCAATAACAGGTCGACTGGGGGTCGAGCCCTTACGAAACCTGCGCCAACTTTACCGGGTTAAGCTGTTGATATAGAACAATTAGCGCCGGTTTTGTGCGGCCTATCACACTTTGTAAGAAGTTCGTAAGCCAAACGTGACTGTGTGAGGGCCGGAGGATCCGAGTTACTCTGCTGTCCCTCAGCACAGCGGGCTTCGACCAATGCCGATGCAATTCCTCGATCCGACGCTCTTGAATGATCCCTATCCGCAATACGAAGCGTGGCGCAACGAGCACCCGATATGGTTCGACGAACCCACCGAGAGCTACATCCTGTCCCGCCACGACGACGTCAACGCCGTATTGAAAGATGCGAAGACGTACTCGTCGAGTGCGATGGGCCAAAATGGCGATAGCCGTCCGCTGCCACTCTTGACCGATGACCCGCCCCGCCATACGCAACTGCGCAGCTTGGTGAACAAGGCCTTCACGTCTCGCATCATGAAGAGCATGGAAGCCGACATCGCAGGCATCGCCAAGGAACTATTGGAGCGGATATCCCCGAACGCCAACGTTGATATCGCGCAGCAACTGACCATTCCCTTACCGGTCGCCGTCATCTCCAGAATGATGGGCATTCCCGAAGAGCGCTCGGATGATTTCAAACGCTGG
>JAPUIA010000292.1 GCA_027297435.1 Gammaproteobacteria bacterium
CCCATCGACAAGCCCAACAGCACAAACCCATCGAGACCCATCGCCGCGACGAACGCTTCGAGGTCCGCAACCATCTCCGGCGTACCGTAGGCATCCGCTGGCGCCCATGCACTTTCTCCATGACCACGCTGATCGAAAGCCAACACCCGGTAGTCTGCGCTCATCGCCTCAGCCAGCACATCCCAAGATCTTGCGTGGCCCGTGTAGCCATGCAAGAGCACGAGGTCTGGGGCGTCCGGTTTAGAACACGGCCAATCGCGATAGTGAAAGCGCAACCCCCGCAATTCTATGAATTCATCCTGTACCACGGCCAAACCTCTCCCTAGCAAACAACTTCTTATCATACCGCCCTCGGGTCAACGGTATTACGGTGGTCGACGATAATGGTCCGACTGCAGCCCGACTTGGGTTACATACCGGCGACGTAGTGCGCCGGCAAGAGCGGCAAGCCGCTCCTGCCTGAATAACTACAGTTCGCGACGACGCATGCGCTCCGCGATGTGTTCCGCCTGTCTTATGGCAAGTGCGGTAATCGTTAGCGTTGGATTGGCCGCAGCACTCGATGAAAACACGCTGCCGTCCGAGATGAAGAGATTGGGCACATCGTGCGCTTGGCCCCACTTGTTGGTGACTCCGTCCCTTGGATTCTCGCTCATGCGCGCAACGCCCATGTTGTGACACTCACCCGTGAGTTCCGTGCTCATATACAAATGCGTCGCCCCGAGGGATTCATAGATTGCCGCACCCGCTGACATTGCATGCTTGCGCATCGCGACACTGTTCGGGTGGTCCGCGTACTCGAGTACCGGGACCGGTAAGCCCGCTTCATCTTTCTCGGTCGGATGTAGCGTAATGCGGTTGGAGGCTTCTGCAGGATCTTCGCCGGTAACGAACAAGCCAGCAACATGGTCGTAGCGATCGGTAAACGCCGTTGCGCTCCGCCCCCAGGTACTCATCGTACCCATCAAAGCGTCGGGCGCCCCCGCGGCGGTCTCCATAATGTATCCACCGGCAAATCCACGTTCTTCTCGGTGATCGAGTTCGTCCAGCACCATACCGTTCTGCCGAGACGCACGGTGCGCGTTGACGGGGCCCGGCATCACTGCATACACGAACCCCATCACGTGACGCATATGATTCCGCCCGACGTGACCCGAACCGTTAGCCAACCCTTCCGGAAACAAGCCACTCTTCGAGCTGAGTAATAACCGCGTGGTTTCGACGACGTTGCCCGCGACACAAACGGCTCGCGCTTTCTGCTCATGCAACACTCCATCTCGATCTCGATAAACCACGCCGGTCACCTTGCCAGTCTTATCGTGATCGATCTTCAACACCATCGAATTGGGTCGAATCTCGAAATGACCCGTGGCTTCCGCCTTCGGAATCTCGGTGTAGAGCGTCGACCACTTGGCCCCGATCTTGCACCCGCTGTGACAAAAACCAAGCTGCTGACAGCCTGGCCGACCGTCCCGCGCGACCGGATTGATCGCGACGTGTTTAGTAGTGATCTGTTTGTAGCCCACACGCGTCGCACCGGCGTGCAACACCTTGTAGTTGTTCGTTTCGGGGTAAAGCGGTATGTCACCGGTGCCTGAGACACCCATTTTGTCCTCGGCACGGTCGTAGTAAGGCTCGAGTTCTTCTAGCGTCAGTGGCCAGTCGATGGTCGACGTAGCGTTCAAACCATAGCTGGTACGTGCCTTGAACTCGTGCGCCAGAAACCGTGGTGTGATACCCGACCACCGTACGGTCGTGCCACCAACCGTTTTGCAGAGCCACACGCCCGGGCCGATGCGTTTGTCGAGCCAACCCATCCTCTCATCCATCGCCGGTGGGTCGTTCTCGATATCCGCAAACGACATGCGGCCACCGGCTTCGAGGCATACGACATCGACGCCTTGTTGCGCAAGTTCGTTTGCAACGGTTCCACCGCCCGCACCGGACCCGATCACCACTACCACAGAATCGTCGGTCAATGCATAAGTCTTCATGATGTCGGCAGCCAGTCGATGTCATCGAAGCCGCGGTTGATGTAGCCGCCAAACGGAAACGAGGGGCCCGCGTAGTCGATCATTGTCCAAAGCTCCGGCGAGTTGTACAGCGCCCCCATCAACGGTGTCTTCACGGCATTGAAGAACGGGCCGTTTTCGATGCGTTGCAGCGCGGCGATTTGCTGTGCTTCGTCCAGTTCCAGAAATTCGCCGAGATTCGCCGCACCGATGCTCAACGTTGCGGTGTTCTGCGGATCGCCCAATAGATCGCCGACGATACGCACATACACGGAATCGGATAGGCCATCGTGTGGATAGATCAATCTCGCCACGCGCGCGAGCGTCTGCAGCAACCGCGTATCGGCCTCGAGAACCGAGAGCGTCTCCGCAAGCGCGCCATGTGCGTTAGAAGTCACCACCCAAACGCCCAACGTCGCCTGACCGGTCGCTGCGATAAATCGGCGCCTGGTTCGCATGAAATTCCCCCTCCATCCTGCGAGACTCTATCTTAGATCGGTATGCGCCGGAGGGGTAGAAGTGGCGACAGCCATGGCAAAATACTCCAATACGCGAGGAGGACCCGTGACCAAATCCACTATCACCAACGTAGACGTACTAGGAAGTTCGATGGAAGTCTTCGTCTATCGGCCCGACGTCGCCGCTCCGTATCCCGGCGTCGTTCTGGCCCAACACATTCCCGTTGGGCACGCCGGTATCGAAAACGACGAATTCACCCTGAAGACTGCCCAACGTTTGGCCGAGAACGGCTACGCGGTAGCCGTGCCGTTCATCTTTCACTGGTGGCCGAAGTCGGAGGACATCATCGTCAAACGCGATGAGTCTCGCGACGATTGGATGGTCGCCGACTGTCGGGCAGCCTTCGACATTCTAGTCAACGACCCGGGGGTACGTGCCGACAAAATCGGCGTGGTAGGCCATTGCTGGGGCGGCCGCGTCGCCTGGCTTGCGGCCTGCCATATCGCCGAGCTCGCCGCCTGCGCTATCTTCTACGCAGGGCGAGTCAAGCTCGCCATGGGCGAAGGCAACCCTCCGCCGATCGAATTGGCTGCCAATATCAACTGTAAGGTGGCGGGTTTTTGGGGCAACGATGACCAGAACCCCACGCCCGAACACGTCGATGACTACGCGACTGCCCTAACCGCCGCAAACGTGCCTCATGAGTTTCATCGTTACGACGGCGCGGGCCACGCATTTCAGAACTTTCCGAGCGAGGGGCACTATCGCCACGAGGCGAGCGAAGATGCGTGGGGTAAATTGTTAACTTTTCTCGAATCGGAGCTCTGCAGTCAAACGGTCGAATAGTCACATCCGCGTTGAATACCCGCGTCAGCGACGTTTGGAGATCGACCATGCTCAGCCAAGGCTTGCGCGGATGGCGGCGATGCTGGCTTCTCGTATCGCCAATTTGTTGGCCGCATACGCATCGTTCGGCATTCGCGCGAGAACGACCGCCCTTTGCAACGCGTGGTCGAGAAGCGAATCGGCTGCAACCACTTCGTCGAGAAAGCCAACGTCGCGCGCACCTTCGGGATCGAACAGTTGCGCCTGGATAACCGCTGCGGTCTGGTAACGCTTCGACAATCTCGACTTGGCGAGCTCGAGCCCAAACGTCGGCAAGGTCATGCCAATCGCCGTCTCGTTCAGACCGATCTTGAAGTCACCTTCAGCGCCCACCCGAGTGTCCGCCGCGAGCAGCATGAACGCGCCAGCCGCAATCGCGTGACCCGAACAGGCAATTACGACGGGTTGAGGATGACTGAAAATGCGCAGCAGCATGCGAGCGCCCTTGTTGACGAGCGCCATCGTTGCATCCGGGCCCTTCTCGAACTCTTTCAAGTCGAACCCGCCGGAAAACATGCCGGGACGACCCGTGATCAACACGCTCTTGGCGTCGTCACCTGCGCGGTCCAAGCCTTCGTTGACGGCATCCACGAATGCAGGAGAAATGGCATTGGCCTTGCCGTCGTCCAAAGTCAGAACCGCCACATCTCCTTGCTGGTTGTAGTCCATCTCGGCCATCGGCTTATCTTCGTTTATCGTTGGGCTGTGTTATAAACCAATCTCTACCTCAGATGCACACTTTGTTCAGGGGAGGACACCTTGAAACTACACCACGCACCGAACAGTCGGTCCGGGCGCATTATCTGGCTGCTCAAAGAACTGGATTTACCTTTCGAGCTAAACGCCATGGCCTTTCATCCCAAGGATCTGAAGTCCGACGAGCATCGGGCCAGACACCCGCTGGGAAGAGTGCCAGTGTTGGACGATGGCGACGTGCGCCTCTTCGAGTCCGGTGCGATCGTTGAGTACATATTGGCGCGCTATGGTGAAGGCCGTCTGAAACCCGAAGCTGAGGCGCCCGAATTTCCCGACTACCTGCAATGGTTTCACTACTGCGAAGGCATGGTGATGCCGCCCATCAACACCATCATGGTGCACACCGTGATTCTGCCTCCCGAGCGTCGCGATGAGGCGGTACTCGGCCAGGCACAACGCCTGGTGGGCAAGGCGATCGTCCCAATCAACGATGCGCTCGAAGGCAAGCACTACCTGATCGGCGACTTCAGCGCCGCAGACATCATGCTGGGGCACGCCTGCATCATGTGTGGCCGTCTCGGCGTGATCACCGATGAGATGCCGTATCTCGCAGCTTACGTCGAGAGGCTGAACGCGCGACCGGCACTGATCGAAGCGATGGCGACCTGATTCCTGATTGGGGTCGGAGTAAAAACTCTTTAGGATTGGCGTCGGCACGGGGAAGCTAACATCATGCGATTGAACGTCAACGGTCAAGACCACGAGGTGGACGTCGTCCATGACGACACGCCGCTGCTTTGGGTGTTACGTGATCACCTCGGCATGGTGGGTACCAAATTCGGGTGCGGTATCGGTATGTGCGGCGCTTGTACCGTGCATATCGACGGCCAGGCCGCTTTCAGCTGCTCCGTGCGCGCAGCAGACCTCGAGGGTCGTGCCATTACCACCATCGAAGGCTTAGCGGCTGCCGACGGCACGCTGCACCGAGTGCAACAGGCCTGGGCCGACCAGGACGTTGCGCAATGCGGGTACTGTCAGTCGGGGCAGATCATGCGTGCGACCGCGCTGCTCGAGAAGCACGCGAAGCCCACGCGTCAAGAAATCGACGAGGCCATGGCCGGTAGCGTTTGTCGCTGTGGTACATACAACAGAATTCGTCTCGCCATCGAGGATGCCGCGGGGATCAGTCATGAAGCATAACAAGAACCCCAATGCGTTACTCAGCGTCACAAAACTCGATCGTCGAGCGTTTCTGAAGTTAACCGGTTATGCAGGCGGCGGGTTAATGCTCGGCATTACGGTGGGCTGCAGTCCGGAAGAACCGTCCAGCGCCCAATCGCAACCGGCGCGCGCGGACGCCTTCGCCCCCAACGCGTACGTACAGATAACCGAAGAGGGCATCACCATCTACGCGCCGAGTCCCGAAATCGGTCAAGGCGTAAAAACCTCGTTTCCGATGATCGTCGCGGAGGAACTGGATGCCGCGTGGGAGGACGTTACCGTAATCCAAGCTGATATCGATGCAGAGCGGTACGGCCGTCAGGCGGCAGGTGGTTCCGCCGGGATTCCGCGCGCTTGGATGCCACTGCGGCAAGCCGGCGCCGTTGCCCGACACATGCTGGTCGCAGCGGCCGCAGCACGCTGGGAGGTTGACGCAACCGAGCTCGAAACCCTCGACAGCACCGTTATTCACGCTGCAACCGGTCGCACTTTGAGTTATCTGGAGTTGGCCCGCGAAGCCGCAGACTTACCGGTACCCGACGTAGATGACGTCACACTCAAAGACCGTTCTCAGTTCCGATTGCTTGGCAAACGCATCGGCGGAGTCGACAACACGCCCCTAGTCACCGGTGCGCCGTTGTTCGGCATCGACACGCGGCTGCCCCAACTGCTCTACGCGACCTACGTGAAGTGCCCCGCCCGCGGCGGGGAGGTCGAAAGCGCCAATATCGACGCGGTGAAGCAATTACCCGGGGTCGTCGACGCCTTCGTGCTCGAAGGCAACGGCAACTCACGCGAGCTGCTTCCGGGAGTCGCCATCGTCGCGGTAGATACCTGGTCGGCATTCAAGGCGAGGGCAACGCTCGAGGTCGTGTGGGACGAGTCGCGTGCCGCCAAAGATAGTACCAGCAGCACGCGCGCGCGTGCGTTGGAACTCGCGCGCACGGAAGGTGACGACGAGATCGTCGACGACGGCGATGTCGAGGATGCGCTCGCCGAAGGCAAGCAAGTCTCAGGCTTTTACGAATACGCGTTCGTCAGCCATGCTCAGCTAGAACCTCAGAATACCACTGCGTGGTGGCACGACGGCATCATGGAGCTGTGGGCGCCTACACAGTCGCCCCAGCGCGCTCAAAGCATGGTCGCAGACCTGATCGATCTCGATGAAGATGAGGTGACGGTGCATCAGATGCGCGCTGGCGGCGGTTTCGGCCGAAGAGCCATCAACGACGTGGTCGCAGAAGCGGTTGTCATCGCCAAGCGATTCGACCGTCCCGTCAAGCTCACGTGGAAACGCGAAGACGACATGAATTTCGATTTCTTCCGGGCCGGCGGATTTCATGCACTCACGGGTGCGGTTGATGCCGACGGTCGAATCAGCGCCTGGCGTAATCATTTCATCAGCTTCACCCACGGTGGTGGCCGACCGGTGATCGGCGGCAGCATCCGCTCGTCCATCGATCCCGGGCCGTTCGTCGACAACTACCGCATCACCCAAACGCTCATGCCTTGGCAGACGCCCTGCGGACCCTGGCGCGCGCCGGGATCCAACGTCATTGCCTTCGTCCACCAGTGTTTCCTGCACGAACTCTCCACCGCGGCGGGCCGCGATCATCTGGAATTCTTGCTCGATCTAATGGGTGAGCCTCGTTGGCTCGACGAGGGTAACGCCCGCGCCCTGAATACCGGGCGCGCAACCGCCGTTATCAAGCTCGCAGCTGAGAAAGCCGGATGGGGCCGTGCACTGCCCGACGGCCGTGGTCTAGGGCTCGCCTTCTATTTCAGCCACGCAGCCCACATCGCCGAGGTGGCGGAGGTGAGTGTCGATGCCGACAAACGGGTGACGGTAGAGCGCGTGACGGTCGGCGTCGACGTTGGCCCGATCATCAACTTGAGCGGCGCCGAGAACCAGGTACAGGGGTCGGTGATCGATGGTCTCAGTACCATGCTCGACCAAGCGGTCACGTTCGAACAAGGCCGGGCGCAACAGACCAACTTTCACCAGTATTCGTTGTTGCGCATGCCGCGCGCTCCGGATGTGGACGCGCACTTCATCATCAGCGAGTTCCCGCCAACCGGTCTGGGGGAACCCGCGCTGCCGCCGCTTGCGCCAGCGGTCGCCAACGCCATCTTCGACGCCACCGGCGAACGGGTCAGGCGTTTGCCGATCAGTCACGCAGGTTGGGTGTAAAAGAATCGTACTCGGAACAGAACCGAATTCGGTAGATGAAGCTATACCAAACTTATCTCTCGCCGTTCCCGACCCGGGTGAGGCTCTCGCTCTACGCCAAAGGCATCGAGTTCGAGGTCATCGAGCCACCCGGCATTCACGACGACACCCCCAAGGGTAGCTACTTCGACGTCAACCCCATCGGCCGCGTACCCGCGCTCGAGTTGGACGACGGCAGAATCCTGCCGGAAAGCGAGGTGATCTGCGAGTACCTCGAAGACGCGTTTCCCGATCCCCCATTGCTGCCCAAGGACCCCTGGGCCCGCGCCCAAGTGCGTCTGCTTTCTCGTATCAGCGACATATACATCGTGATGGCGATGCTGCCGCTGTTCAACGTCGTCGCGACCCCGCCGAAATCATGGGATCAAGCTAAAATCAGCAGTCAGCTCGATGAGATCGGTGAAGCGCTGAGTTTCTTGGAAGCGTATATCGGAAAGGAGGGATATGCGGTCGGCCGTTCGCTGACGCACGCGGACGGTGCGTTATTGCCAATTCTGCAGTTGGTCGACGAGTGGTTGCCGATATTCCGCGGTCCCAACCTGTGGACCGGGCGGCCCAAGACCGAGGCCTATTGGCGCACGATTGGCAACGACCCGATCTGCGCTCGACTCATCGACGAGACCAGAACCGCTTTACAGAAATCCATGGGCCGCGGCTGAACCACCCGGAAGCCGATCGGCCTTACCAGCCGCCACCTCCGCCGCCTCCTCCACCACCGCCGGACGATCCGCCGCCGCCCGAAGCCGAACCCGGCGGGCTGGCGGCAGACGAGATGGCGGAGGCGAAGCTACTGCCGATGTCGTCGGCAAACCCGCCTAGACGCGCGTGGCTGAAGTCGCCGGAATACCAGCGGGGCCTATAGTTCACGCCCCGCTCAGCGCTGAGAGCAGCGAACACTTGCGTGAATTGATCTGCCCAGGCTTGCTCAACGCCAAGCGCAACTGCAAACGGCAGGTACCGTTCAAACAGCTCCGGCGTCATGTCCGGAGGATGGCGCAGATTGAGATCGTCCTTCTCCGCCACTTCGAGGTACAGCTTGAAGCCTTCCAGCTTGTCCATCAGTAAGCGCCCCTTGGGCGTCGGGGCCTGCAGTAGATAGACAAACAAGAAATGTAGCGCAAAGATCGCGACGAACAAGCCGATTGCTACCGGGGTGAATGCTTGCAAGAAAAACATCACCCCGATCATGAGCAACGAACCAACCGCCGACGGCAACAACAAGCCGGAGTTTTTTAAGAAGTAGATATTCCGATAGTCGCGTTTCAGCGATTTGCGATGAACCGTTCTCGCCTTGCCGATGATGGCGTGATTCTTGTCATCCAACTCCAATACCGTGCTTTCACTGAAAAGCGCGCTCAGCAGTGCCGCCTCGCCACGCGCCAGCTTCTCCTTGGACGATTCCTTGATCAACGAGTAATCGTCATCATCGCTGATGATGGATATATAGCCTTTCACCGCTAAGTTGATGACCGCCGAACTCAATGCCTTGGGGTCGTATCGCATCGTCGAGATGTACCGGGCGGACGCCGGCGAATAGCCTTCCGGCGGCTCGTAGTGCGCGAAAATCACGCCGGGTTCCGGGTCTTTGCCGAAACGCGACCAGACCACGTACAGATAACCGCTCACCAACAACAAGGTCACCAACGCGAGCAGCAACCCACGGTTGTCACTCAACAGATAGCCCAGGCGCTCGACGGCGTTCGGCTCGGCGACGACCCCTTTGGGCCAGCCAACGGCCAGGGTCAATCCCTGATTGGCGAGAAGCGCTCGGCTGGAACGAATCGAAGCCTCGCCATCGGTGACGGCCACCGTGTACTGCTGACCTCGGTCGCCCATGTACCCCGTATAGCCTTCGATCGTGATGTCATCGCGCGACACGGCCCCGGGCAATTTGACCGTCGCGCTGGCCTGGTCGATGACAAACCCCCAGCCATTGCCGGTCACGTTCCAATAAAGCTCGTCGTGATCCTCGAAATAGCCAATTTGCCGGTTGGTCCGGTAGCGAATTGTGTAGCTGTACTCGCCGGGCGCTAGAAATACGTCTGCGCTGCCAACGTAGACGCGGACCCCGTTAGCTTGTCTGGTTGTACGCCAACGCTCCGGCGCACCATCGCGGCTGACGCCGAGTACCTCGAAATCGACGACGTACGCATTGCCATACGCATCGGTATAGTCGGTGGGGAAATCCCGGTAGATGCCGCGCCGAATGTTGTTGCCTTCGGCCCGAACGCGGATGGTTTCCGCGACGGTCATCGTCGCGTCCGCCGAGATCGTGATGTCGCTCTCGAAAGACAGTATGCGTTCGTCGGCGCTAACGGAGAGCGACAACACCCCCGCAGCCAGCAAGAGGCAAGGTAAAAGCTTATTCATTCAGTGCAACTCCACCTGAGGCGCTTCGCGTTCTTCTGCGCCGTCCACCGCAAAGAACTCCGCCGGCTGAAAACCAAGCGATCGCGCAACGAGCATGTGCGGAAACGAATCGATGCGCGTGTTCAAGATGCGCACCGCGCCGTTGTAAAAACGCCGAGCGTACTGCAAGTGATCTTCCACCTCCGTCAGTTCCGTCTGCAACTGGCGAAAATTGCGGTCCGCTTTCAGATCAGGGTAGTCCTCGGCCACGACGATGAGCCGGTGCAGGCTGACCTGCATCTCGTCCTCGAGTGCGGCCTTTTCAGGGAGATGGGATGCGGCTTCGCTTCGAACACGCAGTTCGGTTACGGCCGTCATCGTGGCCTTCTCGTAGTCGGCATAGGTTTTAACCACGGTCACCAGCTGCGGCACCAAGTCGTGGCGGCGCTTGAGTTGCACGTCGATATCGCTCCACGCATTGCTCACTTGATTGCGGTCCTTGACCAGCCGGTTGTAGATCCAGATGCCGAGTGCGGCAACGACGACGACAATGATCAGGGAGTATTCGGCCACGGCCCAGGTTAACCCTAAGACAGGTTCGTAGCGACTACGCCGCCGTCACGCGCTCGCCTGGACACGCTCGGCGAGGTCCATTTCCTTTGCGATCTTCTCAGCCAAAAAATCTTCCGCAACCTTGAACTCTTCTCGCGAGATGATGATTCGAAGGACGTTCATGGCCGTAGCGAAGTGTTTCGATTCCGCCATCTCCGTATACGTATCGAACGTGTATTCCCGGCCGTTGATCTCGAACTTCTTCTCCATCATGGCGTCTTGGATCATGCGTGTTTTATCGTTTGACATGACTTTGGAGTTGGTGCCATCGCGGTGGTGATAAACATCGAAAGCGGTTTTCAAGCCCACCAAGAATAGCAACGCAACCAGCGGCTCCCCGAGTTCACGAAAAGCGAACCCGGAACCCAAGATCGTCAGGTGCAATACGATGATCCGTCGGTAAGGAGCCATCATCAGGCCAAACACGGTATCGGCGCCGAGGCCGCGTTTAGCGACGTCGCGCTGCCATTCCCGGATGTGCAAGAAAACCAAACCGATCAGGGCAAACGCCAAACCTTGGTCGAACAACAGTTGACGGGCCAAATCACGCGCCGGCAGCCCGTTCGCAGCGGCCCAATCCTCGCCAAACAAGGCAAAGACGAACAACCCATGCCCGGCCGTAAAACCGCCGTAGTGCACCAGAAAAAACGGCGCGAAGAACAGCGGCAAGAATAGCTCTACCGGGTGTTCGTAACGGCGCACGATGAACTTCAGAAAGGTAATCACGCCAATGACGACGTTCTCTAGCCAATAGAGAAAGACCAGCTCGAAGATATGCCAATTCAAGAACAGGACACCCAACAACGGCATCGCGTTGAACGCGAGAGCCCAATACAGAGCGTGATTGTGTCGCGGGTGGTTGAGCATACGAACGTCTCGTTACCCAACCGATCTTACGACAG